>NZ_UQRQ01000010.1 GCF_900543425.1 uncultured Sanguibacteroides sp.
CCTACTTAACCGACTTGATGAAATAATTTTAAGGAAGGAGGACACAAATGGAGATTATACTATTGACAGACATAGCAAACTTAGGTCATAAGGATGACATTGTAAATGTTAAACAGGGTTACGGTCGTAACTACCTTATTCCCCAAGGGTATGCTATCTTAGCAACAGAGTCAGCAAAAAAAGTAGTTGCTGAAAATTTGAAACAAAGAGCTCACAAAGAAGCAAAATTGAGAGCTGAAGCAGAGGAACTTGCCGCAAAACTGGCTGAAGTAAAACTTACTGTCGGAGCTAAAACCAGCTCTACCGGTAAAATTTTCGGTTCCGTTAACAGCATCATGATTTCTGAATGTCTGAAAGAGAAAGGTTTCGATATCGACAGAAAGAAGATCATGCTGAAAGATGTGAAAGAGATCGGAACTTACAACGCTGTCATCAAACTTCACAGAGAAGTGAAAGTCGATGTAGAATTCGAAGTAGTTTCAGAATAATTTAAAAACAAGTCATAAACAAGACTTAAACGTATTTCCAAACATATTCCAAACAAAAAGCACCCGTAAAGGTGCTTTTTTTATGTACATTTTACATTCATGTAAATAAGAATATGACGTGAAAATCTTATCTTTGTAAGAATTTGAGGATAGATTTTATGAGCGAACAATATATTGAGTTGAAGGGTATACGGGTTCATAACCTAAAGAATATAGACCTGAAAATCAAACTGAATCGGCTGATGGTGATTACCGGAGTATCCGGAAGCGGCAAATCTTCTTTGGCTTTTGATACCTTGTATGCGGAGGGACAACGTCGTTACGTGGAGAGCCTATCCGCTTATGCCCGCCAATTCTTAGGACGTTTGAATAAACCGGAATGCGATTATATCAAAGGGATTCCTCCGGCAATAGCCATAGAACAGAAGGTTAATACGTCCAATCCGCGTTCAACGGTAGGAACCTCTACCGAATTGTATGATTACATCAAATTACTGTACGCCCGTATCGGTAAAACCATCTCTCCCGTTTCCGGAGAAGAGGTGAAACGGCATAGCGTGGATGATATTTGTAATTATATCATCCGAGGTAATACGGATAAAAATGTGATCGTTATGGCCAAACCTGTCTCGGTGACAAAAGAGAGTTTGGGCCTTTTGATGAATCAAGGATTTAGCCGTATCAAATATGGTAATGAATTTACGCGTATATCCGATTTTTTAGAGGATAATGAAGAAATTAAACCGGATATTCCCCTGTTTCTGGTTATTGACCGAGTTACGGTGAACGAGGAAAAGGATACCGTCTCCCGGATCAACGATTCCGTAGAAACGGCTTTATACGAGGGACGAGGGATCTGTTATATAGAACTGGACGGAGAGATCCGTTCTTTTTCCAACAAATTTGAGGCTGATGGTATTACCTTTGAAATACCGTCAATCAATATGTTCAGTTTCAACTCTCCGATCGGGGCATGCGGCAAATGCGAGGGATACGGCAAAATTTTAGGCATAGACGAGGATCTTGTTGTCCCTAATAAATCATTGAGCCTGTATGACGATGCCGTCATGTGTTGGCGCGGAGAGAAGATGAGTGAATGGAAAAACTATTTTATTCGCCAGGCTCATCACGTGAATTTCCCCGTTCACAAGCCTTATTACGAATTGACGGTAGCGGAAAAAGAGCTTCTCTGGAATAGTCCGACGGGAATTTATGCTTTTTTTGAACATTTGGAATCCAAAAAATACAAGATTCAGAACCGGGTAATGATTGCACGTTATACCGGGAAGACTAAATGTCCGGTCTGTCACGGAACACGTTTGAAGAAAGAGGCTTCTTACGTGAAAGTGGGTAATAAAGCCATCACGGAGTTGGTCGATATGCCCATCTCGGAACTGAAGTGTTTTTTTGAGCGATTGTCACTTTCCGAGAGCGATCAACAAATAGCAGACCGGGTTCTCCCGGACATTCGTAATCGAATCGAATTTTTACTGGACGTGGGTTTAGGCTACTTGACCCTGAATCGCCTCTCTTCTTCCCTCTCGGGAGGAGAATCTCAACGTATTAATCTGGCGACTTCTCTTGGATCGGCTTTAGTAGGCTCTCTATACATATTGGATGAACCCAGTATCGGGTTACACTCCAGGGATACCGATCGTCTGATTCAAGTCCTGAAAAGACTGAGAGATTTAGGAAATACCGTGGTTGTCGTCGAGCACGATGAAGATATTATGTTAGCTGCGGATGAGATTATCGATGTAGGCCCCTTGGCTGGTCGATTAGGGGGAGAAATTGTATACCAGGGTCCCTTGGATAAGATTCGGAAAGCAGATACGCTGACGGCTGATTACCTATCCGGAAAAAGGTTCATTCCCGTACCGGATCATCGTCGGACCTCTCCCTATCAGATTGAACTGAAGGGGGCGACCGAAAACAATTTAAAAAATATAGATGTAAAGATTCCTCTTGGTATAATGACAGCGGTAACCGGTGTAAGCGGTTCCGGAAAAAGTACTTTAATCAGATCGATTCTGGTTCCCGCTTTGAAAAAATATTACGGGGATTATTCGGATAGAACCGGAAGTTTCAATCGTCTTTCGGGTGACTTGGAACGAATCATGGATGTTGAGTTTATTGACCAAAATCCCATCGGAAAATCTTCGCGTTCGAATCCGGTTACATACATTAAGGCCTGGGACGATATCCGGAAAATCTTCGCGGAAGAAAAACTGTCTAAGATGAATGGTTTCAAACCGGCTTTCTTCTCTTTCAATGTTCCCGGAGGAAGATGCGAAGAGTGTCAGGGAGAAGGTATTATAAAGGTTGAGATGCAGTTCATGGCTGATGTTTATTTGGAGTGCGAACATTGTAAAGGACGTCGTTTCAGAGAAGAGATTCTGGAAGTAAAGTACAAGGATAAAAATATATACGATATCCTGGAGATGACGGTTAATCAGGCAGTAGAATTTTTCAGTACCGGTAGTAGTCATAGTGAACGAAGCATCGTGAGCAAGTTGCAAAAGCTGGTAGACGTGGGGTTGGGATATATAAAACTGGGACAAGCATCCAGTACGTTAAGCGGTGGGGAGAGCCAGCGCGTGAAACTTGCATATCACTTGAGCCAGGAAAATGCGGATCCGACCCTGTTTGTGTTCGATGAACCTACGACAGGTTTACATTTTCACGATATCCACAAATTGATGGAATCCTTAAACGCTTTGATTGACCGGGGACACACGGTTTTAATCATAGAACACAATATGGACGTAATCAAATGTGCCGATTATGTTATAGATTTAGGACCCGAAGGAGGTAACGAGGGAGGTTATTTGGTTTTCGAAGGAACTCCCGAAGAGTTAGCCAAATGTCCGGATTCCTACACGGGAAAATACCTAAAAGAAAAATTAGAGATGCACCAATAAGCGATTGAAACCAATAGATATGAAAAAAATTATTGATTTTACAGTAAAAGAAAATCAGCTATTAAATCCGGATACCGTTTTACTGGTACTCCATTCCAATGAATTACCCCCCATTCTACCGGGGCAATTCGTTAACGTGAGAGTGGATAAATCCCCTTCTACCTTGTTAAGACGCCCCATATCGGTTCATGATGTGGACGAAGAGAGAGGCCTTCTCTATCTCTATATTAAAGTGGTGGGATGCGGGACGGCTACCCTGGGAGAACTTAAACCTGGAGAAAAGTTGAATATTATACTTCCATTGGGAAACAGCTTTAAAATACCACAGGAAGGTAAATGTTTGCTGATCGGAGGCGGCTGTGGAGTGGCCCCCATGCTCCATCTCTCCCGCGTAATGCGATCCGGGGGAATCGAGCCTGTTCTTTTGATCGGAACCCGCACCCGAAAAGAGATTTTACGCCGGGAAGAGTTTGAAAAATACGCGAAAGTGTACTATACCACGGAAGACGGTTCCTACGGGGAAAAAGGGTATCCCACGCAACATTCGGTATTAAAGGAGCACTTCGATCATATCTTCTGTTGCGGACCGGAAGTGATGATGAAAGCAGTTGCATCTTATGCAAACAAGAATAATATTGATTGTCAGGTATCTCTCGAAAACACGATGGCGTGCGGAATCGGAGCTTGTCTATGTTGTGTGACGGAAACAACGACAGGTCACAAATGTGTATGCACGGAAGGTCCTATTTTTAATATAAAAGATTTAACATGGCAGATTTAAGTATCAATATCAACGGCTTACAGCTAAAAAATCCGGTTATGACGGCTTCCGGGACGTTCGGGTACGGAGTGGAGTTTCAGGATTTCATCGATTTAAGTGCGTTAGGCGGTTTTATCGTGAAAGGTACTACCCTGAAACACCGGGAAGGAAATCCCTATCCCCGTATGGCCGAGACTCCTTCCGGCATGTTAAACGCGGTAGGTCTTCAAAATAAGGGAGTGGATTATTTTATCGAACACATTTATCCGGAAATACGGACGATAAAAAGCAATATTCTGGTAAACGTTTCCGGTTCTACCGTGTCTGATTATGTAACTACGGCGGAAAAAATCAACGAACTGGAAAATATACCGGCTATTGAACTTAATATCTCTTGCCCGAACGTGAAAGAAGGCGGTATGGCCTTCGGAACCAGCTGTGCTTCTGCCAATGAGGTGATTAAAGCGGTAAGAAAGGTGTACAAAAAACACTTGATGGTAAAATTATCTCCCAACGTAACCAATATCCAGGAGATCGCTCTTACCGCCGAAGAGGCCGGAGCCGATTCCGTCTCTTTGATCAACACGCTTATGGGAATGGCCATCGACACGAAAAGTCGTAAACCCGTTCTGAGTACGATTACCGGAGGATTAAGCGGACCTTGCGTAAAACCGGTAGCTCTTCGAATGGTATGGCAGGTTGCCAAAGCTGTAAAAATACCGGTTATAGGCTTAGGTGGAATCGCTTCCGCCAACGATGCCATCGAGTTTTTATTAGCAGGAGCATCGGCCGTTCAAATCGGTACGGCTAATTTTATAGACCCGACCGTTACGTTAAAGGTTATTCAGGGAATCAACGAATACTTGGATCAAAACGGCTTCAGGTCCGTTAAGGAAATCATCGGATTGATCTGAAAATAATTGACGATTTTAGATTTTAGATTGCAGATTGACGATAGGGCAACCTTCGATAATTTGCAATCTAAAATTTACAATTCATTGTTATACTCTTCAAAACTCCCGTCGTCAAAAAAGAGAAGGATACGCTTTAATTTTTTGTTCTTCCTGGAAGATACCGGAAAAGGGGCACTCCATTCAGGTGATTCTTTTTCTATCTGTTTGGGTTTAAGAATTTCTTCTTCTTTAAACAAGATAGGCTCTTCTATCGCCTTTTTAATTTGTTTTTCCGGAATACCGCCAGTATACATAGGGCCTTTTCCTGTAATTAACCAGGTTAGACTAATGTCCGGAAATACTTCCGCTATGCTGTTGATAATATCAAAACCGGGTTTATTTCTTCCGGCCAATATATGAGAAATGGTAGAAGCACTCACGCCTATTAGTGTTGCAAATTTTGTAGCGGTGAGTTCTTTTTGTTCAAATAATTGGTTTAACCGATCCTGCATCTGTTTATCATTTTGTAAACATACTATATTACAAATGTAATAATTTGAAGGGAGAAAGCCAAATTACATTTGTAATGATCACATATTACAAATGTAACACAAATAGAAGTACGCCAAAAAATAGATCGTATTCTTATTTCATTATTAAATAGTTAATTAATTTATCTGTTATCTTTGATAATAGATAAAAATAACTTTCATATAATATATTGTATATAAGTGTATTACATTGAAAATATCTTTTATTTATATCATAAATAAACACATGAAGTAAATATAATTAAATAATTGATTATTAAATATTTATATGTCGTAATAACATCTATTCCAAGTGTTTTTACGTGAAAATCGCCTTCAGACACGCTTTACACCTTAAAGTAAAAGATAAATATTCATACATAATATGCTGATAATAAGACAATAAACTATATTTGTATTTAAATGTTAAACGTCCTATCCCCTATTGTTTTTTACATTCGTAAAATAATCTCCTGCCTAAATAAATGATGCCTACTTGTAAAGTACGATTTACATTTGTAAACTATATTGATCGAGTAATATTCTGTTACAAATGTAAATAATCAACACCTTGTTATCTTCGTGAAATTCTTTTACATTTGAAAAAAATTAAATATGTAAATCATGACAATCGCGGAAAAAATAGCAGAACTCAGAAGAATTATGGACCGGGAAAATATAGCAGCTTATGTTATTTCCGGTACGGATCCTCATAATAGTGAATATTTACCTGCTCCCTGGCAACAACGGAAATGGATATCCGGGTTTACAGGGTCTTTCGGTACGGTCGTCGTTACCATGAATCACGTGGGACTATGGACTGATACCCGGTATTTTATTCAGGCTGAACAAGAATTGAGTGGAACAGAAATCGAATTACACAAATTACGTATTCCTGGAGCTGTTGATTATCCTCAATGGTTATTCGAGCATTTGAAACAAGATGAAAAAGTCGGTATAGATGGATTTTGTATGTCCGTCAATGATGTCCGTATTTTAAAAGATACATTGTCTCTTAAAAACATAGCGGTTTGTGAAAAAACGGATCTTCTGGGTGAAATATGGTTGGATCGTCCGGCTTTTCCCTTAGGTAAATTAATCGTACTACCCGATCAGTATACTGGGGAAACTGTCGGGAGTAAAATTGAAAAAATACGGGAATTCATTATTAGTAATAATAGCAACTATATTTTGTTCTCTGCTTTGGATGAAATTGCCTGGCTTTATAATATCCGTTGTGATGATATTCCCTATAATCCGGTCGCCATTGCTTATGCCTTAATTGACAAGGAGAAAGCCCATTTGTTTATAAAACAGGATAAAATCACATCGGAAATCGGTAGTCAACTCCGCGAGAACGGTATAGAGATACACGATTATCATCATCTTTTTCTTTACCTGGATGAATTGGAGACTCCGGCCCGTTTTGTTTTAGACACGACCACCTGTAATTATGCCGTGTATCATCGTATCTTTCAGAAATTCGAAGTGAAAGAGATCGTTTCTCCCGTACCTTTATTGAAAACGGTTAAAAACGAGACCGAGTTAGCAGGATTTCGTCTGGCTTGCCGGAAAGATGCCGTTGCCCTGACTAAATTTTTCTATTGGCTCGAAAATACATTATCGACCCGAGCTGTTCCCGAGCTGGAAGCTGCTGCAATGTTACAAAAATTCAGAAGTACGGATTCCGAATACGTTTCCGATAGTTTCGAATGTATTTCCGCTTACGGTAAAAATGCTGCTTTGCCCCACTATTCCGCCACGGAAGAACATCAATCCGATATTCAGGCCAAAGGACTGTACCTGGTCGATTCCGGAGCGCAATATCTACACGGAACAACCGATATTACCCGCACTATGCCCGTGGGAGAATTGACCCGTTTGGAAAAAGAGGACTACACTTTGGTTTTAAAGGGAATGATCGATTTAAGTCGATTGGTATTTCCCAAAGGTTCCAGAGGGTGTAATATTGATATTGTTGCAAGGTTGCCTTTGTATATGAATCATAGGAATTTTGGACATGGGACCGGTCATGGCGTCGGGTATTTTCTAAACGTGCATGAGGGACCGCAATCTATTCGGCCTGATTTGAAAGATCAGGAAATAATACCGGGAATGGTGACTTCTAACGAGCCGGGATTATATCGGGAAGGTTGCCATGGTATCCGTCACGAAAACCTGATCGTTTGCTGTCAGGACACGATTAACGAATTCGGAGAATTTTATAAATTCGAAACCATAACACTTTGTTATTTCGACACTTCAGCCCTGTTACCTGAACTTCTTGAAAAGGAAGAAATCGAATGGTTAAATCTTTATAACGAGCGGGTGTATCGAGAGGCTTCTCCGTATTTATCCGTGGAAGAAAGTGCCTGGCTTCGTAAAAAAACAAATCCTATTATCCGATAAAAAAAAGAGGCGTTTTTACGCCTCTTTTTTTTATTCTTTAATCACATTACAATTCGATTAAAATGCTTTCGCTGTCCAACACGATGTTGGCATCGGCCTGTACGGCACGAACCAATAATTGGTATTCGCCTTTAGCAAAGCCCGCGCTGATATCACTAATGGCAAAATCCACTCCACTCTCGGGACTGTTAGTAAATTGTTTACCCTGTATCAAGGAATAGGGTTCTCCTTTCGCTCCAATTCCGACAATATAAAAACTTGCGTTTTCCACCTTATTCCATTTGGCTTTAACTCTACCGTTTTCGTAAGATATTTCTGCTTTAAGCGCCCCTAATGTTTTTTCCGTCTCTTTTATATCGAATGACCACCCTGCAATCTCTTGTTTGGCATTCTTTACGGAAACCCTGTAAGTCCCCTTGGGAAAAGTAGAAGAGAATTGACTCATTAATATTTTACTTTGAGCACCTTGACCGTATGAATCGCTTATGGGTTCCATGCTAAGAATTCCGTCAGGACCCTGGCAGGCATAAGATTCCATTGCCTCATTGGCTATAATTTGAATATAAGGAAGAAATCTTTTTTCAACCCGTTCCGGCTCTCCCTCCTCCGTGATAACTGTATTTTTTTGAAGCACCACGGCATTTCTATACGTAATCGCAAAATCTGGATCGTCACTTTTCAAGCAAGAGCTCAATAACGTAACAGTCAATAATACAAAGATAAATTGCTTTAATCTTAAAATAGTTCTCATCTTTAGTTGTTTTTATTGTTTAAAATAATTAAATCGCACACAGATTCCGTGTTTCATGGTGCGAATATTCGCAAAAAAACAATACGATGCAAAAAAAAAGGAAGCTTTTTCTCTGATAATGAAGTTTTTTTATTTTTTCATGAAATCAACGCAACCTTTAGTAAATTCGTGCATCTTAGAGTTAGTTATCGATGTATACTTTGGAGAAAATAATAGAAAAATGCAAAAAAGGCAATCGACAAGCCGGGGAACAACTCTATCGTATGTTCTCCTCTAAAATGTTTGCAGTTTGCATTCAATATTCCAAAACACGTGAAGAGGCAGAAGATAACTTACAGGACGGTTTTATTAAAACGTTGGAATGTATAGGGCAGTATTCCGGAAAAGGTTCTTTCGAGGGATGGATGAAACGTGTTTTTATCAATATTGCCCTTGAGAAATACCGGAAAAATAATCCTGTCCAGTTAGTGGAAGAGATCCCGGACATCGAAACGGAAGATATCGATGCGGGGCTAAATATTCCTTCGGAAGTGTTGTTTGATTTTGTGAGCCAATTACCGGAAAAATATCGGCTGGTATTTAACTTATACGTGATGGAGGATTTATCTCATAAAGAGATTGCTTCCATGCTCGGTATTTCAGACGGCACTTCAAAATCGAACCTGGCAAGAGCAAAAGAGATTTTAAAGAAAAAAATTAACACATACCTAAGTTATGAGCAATAATTTAGAAAAACTATTTAAAACGGCCTTGGAAGAGGTTACTGTCGATCCGCCGGCAAGGGTGTGGACCGGCATAGATTCTCGTCTGGCGGTTAAGCAAAACAGACATAGGCGGTTATTCATATATAGTGGAGCGGCGGCGGCAATAGTCTTGCTTCTCTCCTCGCTTTTTATGCTTCAACAAGAAAGGAAAGAGACGATTTATACTTCGTCGGCAAAAATTCAACCCTTAAAGCCCCAGGAGCCTCAAATTCTGGCATATCATTCGCCGATCCCGACCATCCCTCCGGTCAACTACCGAAAAGTCAAAGAATCCGAAACCCAGGCTCCGGTCAAGGTCAATCCGATGACGGTTCAAGCTTCCAGTCCTAACTTGTTGTCGGTGTCGCACCCGGTAGGCGAGTTAAAAAATGCGGCCATTCGCGAGAATTTTATTCCTTTAATAAATAAAGAAGCATTAGAAAATCAACGTCAATATCTCAAATTACTTGCAGAACGGCCGACAGTAGAAAAAAAGAAACTGAATTTAAAATATACCGTTGGCGGTTATGTCTCTCCGGGATACTCTTCGGGTAGCTACCGCATGGAAAACAAACAAAGCCGACTTGTTAATTACACGGACGACCAAATGAGTGGAATCTTTAATATGAACGGGGGAATTACTTTTGCCGTATCACCCGGAAAACGGATCTCTATCGAAACGGGAATCGGTTACACCCGTGTCGGCCAAAAAACGAGTGATTCCAAGGTTTTTGTTCCCCGGACAAATGCCATGATGAGCGGTTACAATATGCAAACGCAGGTATTTACCCCGCTCGGGAATGTAAGAAGTCGATCGAAAGCCGCCGTATTCGTCTCTAACTCTCAGTTATTGAGAAGTAATAACGAGACAACGGGAAGTATCGAACAGGAGTTCGATGCCATAGAAGTACCTCTTTCCCTTCGCTATTACCTGAATAACAATAGACTGAAATTCAGTATACTGGGAGGATTTGGCGCAAGCTTTATGGTGCGAAACATGACCTATTTACGGTATGAAGGTGTAAAAGAAAAGATGGGAGAAACCGATCATATTCGTCGTTTTAACATGAGTACTCATGTCGGTTTCGGGGTTGAATATCCGGTTAGTAAATCGATTTACTTAAAGGTAGAACCCGGCTTCAGGTATTACTTACAATCCTTGAGTAAGGATCCGGATATTCGATTCAATCCTTATTCTTTTACCTTTTCTACCGGCTTCGGGATATCTTTTTAAGAGAGGTTAATACTTACGATTTAATATTTCACTCGCGATAATCGCTTCCGGCAAATCAAAATGAATTGTACCGGAAGTCGATTTTTCATTCGTGTCGCTCTCCTGCATATCATTCTCATGTAATTGGAATAAAGCGGCAAATCGTTTGTCTCTCATATCTTTTCGAGCCTGTTGATCGCTCCTTAATATTTTCATCCTCTCCTCGTCCGACTTGCCAAAATGAGCGATGGCTTCAGCTTCCTTTCTCTTAATAAAATCCGGTATAATTTGTTTTTCCATGCTGACTTCCGGTTCCACTCTCTCCGTCTTTTGAGGCGAAATCTCTGCCTGTTTACCGAAAATTTGATCAAAAAAGTCTCCCTCTTCTTCTTCCGCCGGAACGAAAATTTCCGGTCGAGTAGTTTCCTGCTTCGAAGAGGTTTGCATTTTCCTTTTTTTATCCTTGGAAGACCTTAAAGCCCCCAAGACACTGGCTCCAATGGTCAATGCTATATATACTAAAATATCCAAAGCGTTGTCACTCATAATAATATCATTTTTAGTGTCGATCAAATATAACTATTTTTTATATCCCTACGCCTCTGACGCAAGAAAAATATTTTTCCTATATATTTTTTCTATGAAAATATATACTCGACATGTAAAATAACTTTCTTTTTTTTACCTTTGTCAACGAGTATAATTTGATTTCGTTTAAGAAAAATAAAATAAATCCGGATGAGAACGAAAAAAGCATTGGTTAGTGTATTTGACAAAAGTGGAATTGTTGACTTTGCTAAATCTCTAAATTCTATGGGGTGGGAAATTATTTCTACCGGAGGAACATCAAAAAAATTAAAGGAAGAAGGTATTCAGGTGAAAGATATTTCTGACCTGACGAAGTTTCCGGAATGTTTCGACGGGAGGGTGAAGACACTACACCCCAACGTGGAAGGCGGTATTTTAGCAATCAGAGACAATGATAAACATAAACGGCAAATGGCCGAATTGGGTATAGAACCCATCGATATGGTGGTTTGTAATTTATATCCTTTCAAACAAACGATTTTGAAAGAGGGAGTCTCACATGAAGAGATCATCGAAAATATAGATATTGGTGGACCTACTATGATCCGGGCGGCCGCTAAAAATTATCCTTTCGTGACGGTTATTACCGATCCGGAAGATTACGAACGGGTCATTACCGAAATAAAGGAAAACGGAGACACCTTACCGGAGACCAAAGAACAATTGGCTGCCAAAGTATTTATTCATACATCGCATTACGATGCTTTGATTGCCGATTACTTCTCTAAACGATTGCATATTACCTCTCCGAAAACCATGACCCTGACTTACGAAAAGAAGCAAGATTTAAGATATGGAGAAAATCCGCATCAGGCAGCGACCTTCTATAGTTGTATTCAGGAGACGGAAGGGACATTAACGGGAGCGATTCAACTACAAGGTAAGGAATTATCCTACAACAATATCGGAGATACGGACGGCGCCTTAGAGGCATTAAAAGAGTTTGATGAACCTACGATCGTAGCGGCAAAACATGCTAATCCTTGTGGTGTAGGGAGTGCCGCAACCTTAGCGGAAGCTTTTCAAAAAGCGTATGATGCGGATCCCGTGTCCATATATGGAGGAATCGTAGCGGCCAACCGGGAAATAGACAAGGCTACCGCTGAAAAAATGGCTCCTGTATTTTTAGAGGTAATCGTGGCCCCCGCTTTTTCCGAAGAAGCGTTATCCGTTTTCTCCAAAAAGAAAAATTTAAGATTATTGCAAGTAAAAGATATCAGTCGCAGGGCATACACTACACCTAAAGCTAAAACGGTTTTGGGCGGCTTATTGATTCAGGACATGGATCAACAGCTAATCGAGGGGGAACCTCAAGTGGTAACTCAGCGTCGTCCGACGGAAGACGAAATGAAAGACCTACTCTTTGCCTGGAAAGTTGTAAAGCATACTAAGTCTAATGCTATTGTAATTGCAAAGGACAAGTGTACGACAGGAGTCGGTCCGGGACAGGTCAGTCGTATCTGGGCATTGGAAAATGCAATTCGTCAGGGAGCAGAACGTATTCCGGGTAGCGTTATGGCATCCGATGCGTTTTTTCCTTTTGCCGATTGTGTGGAGGCTGCCCATAAGGCGGGGATCACGGCTATCATCCAACCCGGAGGCTCTATCCGAGATCAGGAATCGATCGATGCCGCCGACAAATACGGGATTGCAATGATTTTTACAGGTATGAGACATTTTAAACATTAATGAGTATGAGTTTATTTTCTTTTTTAACACAAGATATTGCGATAGATTTAGGAACAGCAAACACCATTATCATCATGAACGATAAAATGGTGGTAAATGAACCCTCTATCGTAGCCATAGATAAAAAATCGGAAAAAGTAATCGCAATTGGGGAAAAAGCCCGGCAAATGCAAGGAAAAACCCATGATTATATCAAAACTATCCGTCCGCTGCGCGATGGGGTTATTGCAGACTTTAACGCTGCCGAACAGATGATCCGGGGAATGATTAAAATGGCTAATGGAAAAGGTAAGTTCTTCTCCCCTTCTTTACGAATCGTCGTATGTATCCCTTCCGGAAGTACGGAGGTTGAAATAAGGGCTGTACGCGATTCCGCCGAACACGCAGGAGGACGCGATGTATATATGATTTATGAACCGATGGCTGCCGCATTGGGTATCGGTTTGGATGTGGAAGCCCCGGAAGGAAACATGATTGTTGATATCGGTGGTGGAACTACAGAGATTGCGGTTATTTCCTTGGGTGGTATAGTTAGCAACAAATCGATTCGTATAGCAGGTGACGATTTGACGGACGATATTCAGGAATACATGCGCCACCAACACAACATAAAGATTGGCGAAAGGACCGCGGAGGAAATTAAAATTCATGTGGGGTCAGCTCTGTCCGAATTGGACGAACCGCCTGCTGATTTTGTGGTACAAGGTCCGAATCAAATGACCTCCCTCCCGGTAGAAGTCCCTGTTTCTTATCAGGAAATCGCTCACTGTATCGAGAAATCGATTTCTAAAATTGAAATCGCTATTTTAGGTGCATTGGAACAGACTCCACCTGAATTGTATGCCGATATTGTGAATAAAGGTATTTACCTGGCCGGAGGCGGAGCTCTGTTACGGGGGTTGGACAAACGGCTTTCTGATAAACTGAATATCCCGTTCCATATAGCAGAAGACCCGCTTCGTGCTGTGGCTCGAGGAACCGGAATCGCACTAAAAAACGTAGATAAATTCTCATTCCTTATTCGATAAGAAGTGAAAGAAATTATAAGACTGATACTTAAGTATCATTTTACTATAATTTTTATATTATTGGAAGTTTTATGCTTTTCTCTGATAGTCAATAATAACGACTATCAGAGAGTTGTATTCTCCCAATACTCTTCTTCTGTATTTGACTACATTTCCTCCGTTACCACGGAAATCAAAAATTATTTTTGGTTAGCCGAGCGAAACCAGGCCTTGGTAAAAGAGAATGTAGTTCTAAAAAAACAACTGGAAATTTTAAATTCAAAAAAAGATAGTTTAGAAGAAAAATCTTTTGTTATAGATAGCTGTACACTATACAACTATATGGATGCGAAGGTTGTGAATGCAACTTTCAATCGGACCAAAAATTATTTGACGCTAAACCGGGGAGGTCAGGACAAGGTTCGGAAAGAGATGGCGGTATGTTCCCCGGAGGGAGTGGTCGGTTTAGTACAGGACACGAGTGAACATTATTCTGTTGTTATCCCGTTGATCAATGTGAATTCAAGGATTTCGGCAAAAATAAAGAAAAACGGGTATTACGGGTCATTGCAATGGGACGGGAGCGATTATCGTTACTCTTATTTGAACGATATACCCTACCACGTGGAGATCAGTCCGGGAGATACGATTGTCACCTCCGGTTTCTCCTCTATTTTCCCGGAAGGCTTACTGATTGGTTTCGTCGAATCAGCCAGTCGGGAGACGGCTAACTTTTTAGCCATAAAAGTACGTTTGGCCGTAGATTTTAAGAAACTTTACGATGTTTACATCGTGAGTGATTATTGGAAGGACGAGAAAAAAAGATTAGAAGGAAACAATTACCATGAATAATATAAATTATTTTATCCATCTGTTTATACTGTGCATTATCCAGATTTTTATTTTGGATCATATTCATCTTGGATCTTATTTTTATATTAATATCTATATTCTGGCAATTTATATTCTTCCTTACAAATTCAAAGGAATTCCCCTGTTGCTTTTTGGTTTTTTCTTGGGACTACTGATGGACTTGGCGGATAAAACCGTAGGAATTCATGCCGCAGCCTCCACCTTTACGGCCTATATCCGTCCCTGGCTGCTGCAATTGACATCTAACCGGGAAAAACTGGATGATATTCACGGAGCCCAGCGATTGACGGAGTTCAATTGGTTCTTAAAATATTCGGGTCTGTCTACCCTTCTGTTCAATGTCGTTCTTATTTTTGCCGAAGCTTTCACTTTTAGCGATCTGTTTATCACTTTAATCCGAATAATTTTCAGTACTTTTATCTCTTGGCTGTTAATCTTGCTTTATTACTTTATCGGATTAAAAAAGATAAACAGGTAATATTCTTCGAATTGAAAAAGATTCATTCAAATGAATAAATTTGGATATAGAAAAGGAATTATTGCGGGTATTATCATATGCGTCTGTGTTATTTATATCATCAGGCTATTCATTTATCAGGTAGTTGATGATCAATTCAAACAAATGGCGGATAACAATTCTCAAAGAATCGAGATAGTATACCCTGCACGCGGTCTGATATACGATCGTAATCATAAATTGTTGGTTGATAATCAGGCGGCATACGATCTGATGATTATCCCGAGACAGGTAAAAGAATTTGATACGACTGATCTAATTTCCATACTCGGTATATCGAAAGAATTTTTAGACAGGAATCTTCAGAAGTGCAAGACTTACTCCAAATACAAACCTTCTATTCTGGTTTCCCAGATCACGGGAGATAAATACGCCGTACTTCAGGAAAAGCTGTATCGCTATCCGGGATTTTATATTCAAACGAGAACATTGAGAAAGTATAATGTTCAACATTCTGCGGATGTGTTTGGTTATATCGGAGAAGTCAGCTTGGAGCAGGTAAAAAAAGATACCTGTTATGAACCGGGAGATTATATCGGTATCAACGGACTGGAAAGAACATACGAGACCACTCTGCGGGGAGAAAAGGGTAAAAAAATCGTATTGGTAGACAACCATAACCGAATAAAAGGTTCCTTTCAGGATGGAAAATACGACAAGGAAGCGATTGTAGGTCAAGATTTGGAGACCACGTTGGATATAGACTTACAGGACTACGCGTATCAGTTAATGCGTAACAAAAAAGGAGGTATCGTGGCTATTGAACCGGAAACCGGGGAGATTTTAGCAAAGGTTTCGAGTCCCGGTTACGATCCACAGCTGATGGTTGGACTGGACAGGGGCAAAAACTACCTGAAATTGGAGCAGGACAGTCTACGCCCTCTATTCGATCGTACAACAATGGCTCAGTACCCTCCCGGATCCATTTTTAAAACGATCCAGGCCCTGATCGGCCTGCAGACGAAAGCAATAACTACCGAGAGCAAATTTTCCTGTTCGGGCGGAGCTTACATTGGCGGTAAACGTTTTATGAAATGCCATTTCCACGACTCCCCTACTGATTTACGGGCGTCTATTCAAAATTCCTGTAATCCTTATTACGTGAATGTATTCCGGCGTGTACTGGAGCTACCTCAATATGAAAATGTGCGAAATGCCTATAACGAATGGAGAAAATACGTCATCTCCTTTGGATTGGGAAGTAAATTATGTCCTGATTTTCAAAATGAAGTGAGCGGCTCCATTCCGACGCAAGCCTACTATGACCGGGTACATCGTACCAAGAACTGGCATCCTCTTTATATCATTTCTTTGTCGATCGGACAGGGCGAGCTGTTGATAACCCCCATACAGATGGCCAATATTGCCGCTATTCTGGCAAACCGAGGATATTATATGACTCCGCACATCGTACGTCCTGACGAGGCAACTTTTCCGAACCGGATAGAGAAACATACCGTCGACATCAATAAGTCCTATTTCAAACCGATCATTGAAGGAATGGAATTGGTCGTTAAAAAAGGTACCGGAAGAAATGCTCAGGTCGACTCCATATCAATTGCCGGAAAAACAGGGACCGTACAAAATCCGCAGGGAGACGACCACTCTGTCTTTATCGCTTTTGCTCCCGTGGACCGCCCGAAAATCGCCCTTATCGTGTACGTGGAGAATGGTGTATGGGGGTCTACTTATGCCGCCCCTATTGCCGGCTTGTTGATTGAAAAATATTTGAAAGGTAAAATATCGGATAAGAAAAAAGAGTTGGAGAAAAGAATGCTTGAAAGCGATTTAATTCACCAAACGAATAAAAACAGGAAAGGCGATGAATAGACAAACGAACCTGATTGCTAATATTGATTGGATCTCTATCCTACTTTATATTTTGCTTGTCTTTATGGGCTGGATCAATATATATGCCGCCGTGTACGACGAGAATCATACCAGTATATTCGATTTTTCGCAACAATACGGGAAACAATTGATATGGATAGGAGCTTCTTTCGTATTGGCTTTTTTAGTGTTACTGACCGATAGTAAATTTTTTACCGCTTTTTCTTTTATCATATACGGGATTACCATATGTCTTCTGCTTTGTGTCCTGATTTTCGGAAAAGAGGTACATGGGGCCCGTTCCTGGTTTGAAATTCAGGGCATTCGCATACAGCCGGCAGAGTTCGCCAAATTTGCGACGAACTTGGCATTAGCCAACGTCATGAGCAGACATAACTTTAAGGTAATGAGAATAAGTAATTTGTTGCTGATCGGAATTCTCTTGTTCATACCTGCCGCTCTCATTATTTTACAGAACGACACGGGTTCTGCCCTTGTTTACAGCTCTTTTATTCTGGTATTATTCAGGGAAGGATTGCATGGCTCCATCCTTTTACTCTGTTTTGTCGCCGTTGTGCTTTTTGTCCTCAGTATTTTATACTCTCCGTTTACCGTATTGGTTATTATCCTGATCGGTACCTTCGCCGCCTACTATTATTATCGTCATAATCTCAGGGAATTAGTTAAAATAATCGGAATACTGACACTGCTCTTTTTTATCTTCTTTTTTGTCAATTGGGCTATTCAGGGAAATTTATCTGATTACTACATGTTATTACTGTCCTATCTGATTTGTAATTTGGCTGGATTGATTTATGTCTACAAAAAAAAGATAAAGCATATTGCCTTACTGATACTCGTTTCATGGTTATGTATCGGAGCGACGGTTTCTGTCGATTATATGTTCGAGAAACTTCAACCTCACCAAAGAGATCGTATTAACAATTTGTTAGGCATAACCGTCGACAAAAAAGGAACGGGATATAATGTCTATCAATCTAAAATTGCCATCGGTTCGGGGGGTTTTTGGGGAAAAGGCTTTTTACAGGGAACCCAGACAAAATTTAATTTTGTACCGGAACAAAGTACGGATTTTATCTTTTGTACTGTCGGAGAAGAGTGGGGATTTGTGGGAAGTGCCCTGGTCATATTATTACTCATGACGTTTATCCTGCGGATTATCTATCTGGCAGAACGCCAACGTTCTAACTTTTCCCGGATATACGGCTATGGAGTAGCCGCTATCCTGTTCTTCCACGTGGCGGTGAACATCGGAATGACTATCGGTATGGCCCCCGTCATCGGAATCCCCCTTCCTTTTTTCAGTTACGGGGGCTCTTCCTTATGGGCCTTTACAATACTCATATTCATATTTCTACGACTCGATTCCAATCGGTTACAGGTATTTAGATAACGGATATTTTAAATTGGCGTATTCCGGAACCTATAAACCGTAAATGTTTTAAATTGTAAATTAAATTTTATACTTTCGTTCCCAAATAATTTTAAATGGTAAGCATGAAAACATTAATTATAAATATAAAGCAACTCGTTCAGGTTGAGAAAGAACCGAGAACGTGGGTTGCAGGTGCGGATATGGCCCGATTGGGGATTATCGATGATGCCTATTTGTTGGTGGAAGACGGTTACATACAGGCTTTCGGTAAAATGAGCGAATTAGACCAGCATGCCGTATACGAAGGAGGCGATACCATTCAGGAGATCGATGCTACCGGGCGTCTGGTTCTTCCCGCTTTTTGCGACTCGCACACTCATATCGTATATGCGGGTAGTCGAGAGATAGAATACATCGACAAGATCAAAGGACTCTCTTATGAAGAGATCGCTCAAAGAGGAGGAGGAATTTTAAATTCCGCAGAACGTATCCGAAAAGCCAGTGAAGAGGAATTATATGATTCGGCATTCGAACGTCTTCAGGAGATTGCCATGTTAGGAACGGGGGCTGTTGAAATCAAAAGCGGATATGGTCTTAGTACGGAAAGCGAACTGAAAATGCTGCGGGTGATCAAACGCTTGAAAGAGGATACTCCCTTAACCATAAAATCAACATTCTTGGGGGCACATGCTGTTCCGACAGAATACAAGGGACGCCAGACGGAATACGTGGATTTGATTATCAACGAGATGATTCCGGCCGTTGCTTCCGAGGAATTAGCCGACTATATCGACGTATTCTGCGATAAAGGATTTTTCACGGTCGAAGATACCGATCGCATGTTGAATGCCGGGATGAAACACGGATTGCGCGCGAAGATACACGCGAATGAGTTGGACTACTCGGGTGGTATCCAAGTAGGGGTAAAATACAATGCCCTTTCCGTCGATCATCTGGAATATGTCGGGAAAGAAGAGATTGAAGTATTGAAAGGTAGCGAAACAATGCCGACAGTATTACCGGGAGCGGCCTTCTTTTTAAATATGCCTTATTCTCCCGTGCGGGAAATGATCAATGCCGGCCTTCCCGTTGCATTGGCTTCCGATTATAATCCGGGCTCCTCTCCTTCCGGCAATATGAAATTTGTCATGTCTTTGGGATGTGTAAATTATAAAATGCTTCCGGAAGAGGTAATTAATGCAACGACCATTAACTCCGCTTATGCCATGGGGGTTGAAAACGAACTGGGAAGTATTGCCGTCGGCAAAAAGGCTAATTTCTATATCACGACTCCCATTACCGGAATCGAATTTCTTCCGTATGCTTACGGGAGCAATCTGATCGAAGCTGTATTTTTGAACGGAGAACAAATCTGATAACGGTATGCCTTATTCGCATTATAAAAAGATATGGGTTCGTAAAGCTTATAGAATACGCTACCCGTAGCAATTGACGATTGAAGGATTCTGTAATTCAGAGATTTATTTTTTGACTTTATGGACTCCGTTCGATTACGTGACTAAACAAAGAAAAGGATTAATCACAGAATCGTCCAATCACTAAATCATCGAATGAAAATAAGCTTGTTATAACAATATTACAGATAGAATATGAAAAAATTAATTGAATGCGTTCCCAATTTTAGCGAGGGAAACGATATGCATATTATTGATCAGATTACAGCAGAGATAAAAGCTGTGGAAGGAGTTAGTCTTATTGATGTCGATCCGGGGAAGGCAACCAATCGTACGGTTGTCACCATGGTCGGAACTCCGGAAGAAGTTTGCGAAGCGGCGTTTCGTGCCGTGAAGAAAGCTTCCGAACTTATCGATATGAAGAAACACAAAGGAGCACACCCCCGTTTCGGTGCTACGGACGTTTGTCCGTTGGTTCCGGTAGCTAATATTACGATGGAAGAGACGGTTGAGTATGCTCGTAAATTGGCAAAACGTATCGGAGAAGAACTGAATATACCCGTATACTGTTACGAAAATGCGGCTTTTGTGCCGGAAAGAAGAAATTTGGCAACTTGTCGGGCCGGAGAATATGAAGCCTTGGGAGAACGTTTAAGCAGTGAACAATGGCATCCCGATTTCGGTCCCCGCGAATTAAACGAATGGACAGCCAAAACCGGGGCTACGGCCGTAGGAGCTCGTAACTTCCTGGTAGCTTATAATGTCAATCTGAATACCACCTCTACCCGTCGGGCCAACTCCATAGCCTTCGATGTACGCGAACGCGGACGGGTTAAACGGGAAGGAAATCCCATTACGGGAAAAAAAGTGTTAGACGAAAAAGGAAAACCCGTCATGATTCCCGGAACGTTGAAATCGGTTAAAGCGATAGGCTGGTTTATTGAAGAATACGGTATTGCCCAGATTTCTATGAACTTGACGGATATCTCGATAACCTCCGTACACGAGGCGTTCGACGAAGTGTGTCGTAAAGCTAACGATCGGGGAATAAGAGTGACCGGCTCCGAACTGGTCGGTGTAATTCCGTTAAAGGCCATGCTGGATGCCGGACGTTATTTCTTACGGAAACAACAACGTTCTACCGGAGTTTCCGATAAAGAACTGATAAAGATCGCTGTTAAATCTTTGGGATTGGACGAACTTTATCCGTTCGAACCGCGAAAGAAAATCATCGAGTACATTCTGGAAGACGAGATGAATAACGGTAAAAAACACTTGGTGGATATGACGTTAACCGAATTCGCCGATGAAACGGCTTCGGAATCCCCTGCCCCCGGAGGCGGTTCGATTTCCGCTTACATGGGTGCTTTGGGTTCCTCTTTGGCCACTATGGTGGCTAACCTCTCCTCCCACAAACGGGGTTGGGACGATCGTTGGGAAGAATTTAGTAACTGGGCAGAAAGAGGAAAAGCGTACCAAGTTGAGTTAATCAAAATGGTTGACGAGGATACTAACGCTTTCAATCGTATTATGGATGCATTCGGACTACCTAAGAAGAGCGAAGAAGAAAAAGCAGCTCGTCAACAAGCCATCCAAGAGGCTACAAAATACGCAACCGAGATTCCTTTCAAAACGATGATGTTATGTTACGAATGCATGGAAGTGGTGAAAGCCATGGCCGAAATCGGGAACCCGAATTCGGTAACCGATGCGGGAGTTGGAGCTTTGGCCGCTCGTTCCGGGGTAATCGGTGCATTCCTAAACGTGAAAATCAACGCCGCAGGCTTGGATGATAAAGAGTACGCCAACGACATCATCACTCGAGGAGAAAAAGTAGTCGAAATGGCTAAACAAATGGAAACTGAAATTTTGGAAATCGTAAACTCCAAAATCTAATTTCGATAAAGTTATTACCGCATATAAAACATCCACGCTGAAAAAACAGCGTGGATGTTTTCATTATTTAAATCCCCCAATCCCTTCATCTCATAATCTTCTAATCAGTTAATCTCTGAATCTCCTAATCACAGAATCAATTAATCTAAAGAAGGCTAAACGCACAAGTAACGCCCGCCATCACAATGGCGACCATACTCATCAGTTTAATTAATATATTCAGGCTCGGACCGGAAGTGTCTTTAAACGGGTCTCCTACCGTATCACCGATGACAGTAGCCTTGTGATTGTCGGATCCTTTACCGCCTAAATTCCCTTCTTCGATAAACTTCTTGGCATTGTCCCAAGCTCCTCCCGAATTTGCCATAAAGATAGCCAACACGAAACCGGCTCCTAATCCTCCTGCCAATAGGCCGATTACTCCGGAAACACCAAAAATCAATCCCATAACAACCGGAATAATAATAGCCAATAAAGAAGGAAAAATCATTTCGTGTTGAGCTCCCTTCGTGGATATTTCGACACATTTGGCATAATCCGGCTCTCCCTCTCCTGTCATGATTCCTTTGATTTCCCTGAATTGGCGACGCACTTCGTTCACCATCTTTTGGGCAGCTCTCCCCACGGCGTTCATGGTCAACCCGCAGAATAAGAAAGCCATCATAGCGCCGATGAAGATACCTGCCAGTACCTTCGGATTCATCAGGGTCACATCATAATAATACATGAAATCCGTTAAAGAGGCATCGGCTGTTTTAATAGTTTCGCTACCGATAGTCAATATCTCTTCTCCCATACGAAGCAATCCGATTTTTATCTCTTCGATATAAGAGGCAATCAAAGCTAATCCGGTAAGGGCGGCAGAACCGATTGCAAACCCTTTTCCCGTGGCAGCCGTCGTATTTCCAAGAGCATCCAAAGCATCCGTACGATGACGTACCTCTTCTCCCAGATTACTCATTTCGGCATTTCCTCCGGCATTATCCGCAATAGGACCGTACGCATCGGTCGCCAAGGTGATTCCTAAGGTTGAAAGCATACCGACAGCCGCAATACCTATACCGTACAGTCCCATCGATACGTTGGAAAAGTCAAATTCTGAAGCAAAAAGGAAAGAGAGAATAATACCCACAACGATCGCAAGTACAGGGATAGCGGTAGAAATCATTCCCGTCCCGATACCTTTGATTATTACCGTAGCAGGCCCCGTCTCTGAACTTCTGGCAATATCCTGCGTCGGTTTATAAGCATGTGAGGTATAATATTCGGTTGCCTTTCCGATGACTATTCCCGTGAGTAACCCCACGATAACGGAACCGCATATCCAATAACTTAAATCCAGCAAATGAACCACTAAAAAGCTGGAGGCTATAATTAAAACGGAACTAATATTAATGCCTCGGTCTAAGGCCCTTAAAAGTTGTTGTTGTGAGGCTCCTTCTTTCGTTTTTACCATAAATATACCTAACAACGAAAGTACGACACCGAAAGCGGCTATCAACATCGGAGCTAAAATAGCATTGAATTGTATATCGGGATCCAAACGATAGGCCGCAGCTCCCAAAGCTGCCGTTGCCAGGATAGAACCACAATATGATTCGTACAAATCGGCACCCATACCGGCAACGTCTCCCACGTTATCCCCCACGTTATCGGCAATTGTTGCCGGATTACGAGGATCATCTTCCGGTATACCGGCCTCTACCTTTCCCACCAAATCCGCTCCGACATCGGCAGCCTTAGTGAAAATACCACCTCCCACTCTCGCGAAAAGAGCTTGTGTAGAAGCACCCATACCGAACGTCAACATAGTCGTCGTAATTACAATTGCTTTTTCCGTTGTCGTCGGTTCTTCAACAAAGTAATCTAATAAAAGCCACCACAATGAGATATCCAATAGAGCCAGCCCGACAACTACCAATCCCATCACGGCTCCCGAACGAAACGCTATTTTCAATCCGTCGTTTAAATTCCTACGGGCTGCATTAGCCGTACGGGCAGATGCATATGTAGCTGTTTTCATCCCGATATATCCGGCCAATCCAGAAAAAAAACCACCCGTCAGAAAGGCAAACCACACCCATTCATTTTGTAAACCGGGTCCGTATGCCATCCAGGCAAAAAGGATACACAACACTACAAATACACTACCGACTACTTTATATTGCTGACTCAGATAAGCCATAGCCCCTTTACGCACATGTCCGGCAATACGTTTCATCGTATCCGTACCCTCGGATTCTTTCATCATCTGACTAAAAAAGATTCTTGCAAAAAGGAGAGCGATAATAGCACACACAGGTACTATCCAGAATAGATCGTTTAACATAGTTCTTATATTTGGTAGTTAATAATAAATACAAAAAACTCATCAAGCAGTAAACGAACCTGATGAGTAAAAGTAAACATAAATAACTAAAAATAGCCTATGTTTTTCCGTTTTTTTCAAATTTTCTTCACTTCGGCATATAAATCATAGTCATCCGCACCCGTAACTATTACCTCGTAAAAATGACCGGGATAAAGTTTTTTATCGCTTTTGACAAAGATTTCCGGGTCCACTTCGGGAGAATCGTGTTCGGAACGTCCCACGTAAAATTCATCCTCAACCCTATCGATCAACACCTTTATTTTTTGACCGATTAAACGGGTATTCAACTCGGCAGATATCTTTCTTTGTCTTTCCATAATCTCCTCGGCCCTATCCCTTTTTATCTCTTCGGGAACATTATCCCGATAGTGTTTATCACAATAAGTATCCTCCTCGTGGGAGTACGGAAATACTCCTAATCGTTCGAATTTCATCTCTTCCACGAACTCTACCAGCTCTTTAAAGTCCTCTTCCGTCTCTCCCGGATGTCCCGTCATTAACGTCGTACGGATAAATATTCCCGGAACTTCCTCCCTGATACGGGCTATGAGCTCCCTCGTCTGCTGCTTGGTAACCCCCCTTCGCATCAATTTCAGCATATGATCGCTACAATGTTGCAGAGCAATGTCCAAGTAAGCACATACATTCTTCCGTTCCCGCATAACGGTTAACAATTCCGTAGGAAATCCTGCCGGATAGGCATAATGCAGTTTAATCCATACAATTCCGGGTATATCCGCTAACCGATCTACCAATTCGGCCAAACGGTTTTTACCGTACTTATCGATTCCGTAATAGGTTATGTCCTGTGCCAATACTAAAATTTCCTTCACTCCCTGTCGTGCCAAGTGATCGGCTTCCTCTATAATCTCCTCGAAATCCCTCGACTTATATTCACCCGTCATAATAGGAATAGCACAATAGGAACATCCCCGATTACACCCCTCCGAAATCTTCAGGTAGGCATAATGTTTCGGGGTCGTCAGATGTCTTTCGTTTCTGATCTCTTCATCGTAACTTTTCCCCAATGCCGTCAAAACCCCTTTCCAATCAAATTTTCCGAAATAGCCGTCTACTTCCGGAATTTCATGGATCAATTCGGTATGGTAACGTTGCGACAAACATCCCATCACGTACACCTGTTTGATGAGGCCTTCTTTTTTCCGTTCTACCTGCTCCAGTATCGTGTTGACAGACTCCTCTTTTGCATCTCCGATAAAACCACAAGTATTGATAACTACGATTTCAGCCTTCGAATTATCGACCTCTACCTCTACTTTATACCCGGAGGTCTCCAATTGCTTCATCAATAACTCGGTGTCTACCAAGTTTTTCGAACATCCTAAGCTGATAATATTCACTTTTTTCATTTGTTCCAAATTTGGGCACAAAGGTAGTAAAATAGGAATTATCTTTCGTATCTTTGTCCGATTATATGGAAAACATAATGGAACGAGAATACAGGTGGTTACCGACGACTAAGAAGGAAGTGGAACAAAGAGGTTGGAAAAGTATTGATGTTATTCTTTTCTCCGGGGACGCCTATGTCGATCATCCTTCATTCGGCGCTGCCGTTATCGGAAGGGTTCTCGAATCCATGGGATTGAAAGTGGCCATTGTCCCGCAGCCCAACTGGCAGGACGATTTGAGAGACTTCAAAAAATTGGGAAAACCTACTCTCTTTTTTGGCATCAGCCCTGGAAGTATGGATTCTATGGTTAACCACTACACGGCTGCTCGCAGAAAGCGCTCGGACGACGCCTATACTCCCGGGGGACGCAGCGGAGCCCGTCCCGACATGCCGACTATCGTATATACCCGGATTCTGAAAGAGTTGTATCCCGATACGCCCGTAATTATCGGGGGAATAGAAGCCTCCTTACGTCGTTTCACCCATTACGATTATTGGAAAGACACGTTAAAGCCTTCTATCCTTTTTGAAAGTCACGCGGATATGCTTATTTACGGTATGGGTGAAAAACCGATCATGGAAATCTGTCGGATGTTAAGCCGGGGAATCCCTTTTGCCAATCTTACCAACATTCCTCAGACTGCGGTTATCCGGGAAAGAAATGAAAAGTACGCCACAAACAAAAGATGGAAATGCATCACGTTACACTCCCACGAAGAGTGTCTGCAAAGCAAACGAATGTTTGCCGTAAATTTCCGCCATATTGAAGAAGAATCCAATAGTATTCACGCGGCACAGCTGATACAGCCTATCGGCGAACATCAAGTAATCGTCAACCCTCCCTATCCTCCCCTGACCACGGATGAACTCGATGCGATATACGACTTGCCGTTTACCCGGTTGCCCCATCCGAAATACAAGGGTAAAGAGATTAGTGCTTATAATATGATCCGGCATTCCATAACCATGCACCGGGGATGTTTCGGAGGATGTGCTTTTTGTACGATCTCCGCTCATCAGGGTAAATTTATCTCTTCCCGTTCGGAAGCTTCTATCATGCGGGAAGTCGAGCGGATCAGCGAAATGCCTGACTTTAAAGGAACTATTTCCGATTTGGGAGGTCCTTCGGCCAACATGTATGCAATGAGAGGGAAGGATTCCGCCCTTTGCGATGGTTGTAAGCGTCCCTCCTGTCTTTTTCCCACGGTTTGCAAGAATCTCGATACCGACCACTCCCCCTTGTTGGAATTGTACGATCATGTCCGAAAGCACCCTCGCGTGAAACATGCTTTTATCGGTTCCGGTATTCGCTACGATCTGGTAATGCACCGGACGGGTAATAAGGAGGTGGATAACGTAAACCGGGATTATCTTGAAACAGTTATTAAGTATCATGTTTCCGGGCGGTTAAAAGTGGCCCCGGAACATTCCTCCGATCAGGTTCTACACCTGATGCGGAAACCTTCGTTTCAGCTCTTTCGAGAACTTACCCATCGTTTTAATGCTGTTAATAAACGGGAGCGCCTCAACCAACAGTTAATTCCTTACTTCATCTCATCCCATCCGGGATGCAGGCTGGAAGACATGGCGGAACTGGCTATTGCGACGAAAGAATTGAATTTTCAACTGGAACAGGTTCAAGATTTTACACCGACACCTATGACCTTGGCCACGGATATCTATTATTCCGGGATTCATCCCTATTCCACGCGTGAAATTAAATCTGCCAAGAGTGAAAAAGAGAAAAAACAACAAAATATTTTTTTCTTCTGGTATAAAAAAGAATTTCGAAACGAGATTGCCGATCTCTTGAATAAAATACGTCGGCCGGATCTTTTAAAACGCCTCTATTCAAATAAAAGCCGATGAAATATTTATTTTTACATATCAAATCATTAACTTTGAAGTGAATATTAAAAAGACGGGCATGCGATATACTGTTTGGGTTATTTTCATATTATGCTTTATCTCCTGTGATCGTTATCAGGCACTGGAAAATAACAAACGGGGAATGGATTACATCAACCGCAATCTATACGAAAAAGCTTTGGAAGAATTTGATAACGCCATATCCCTTGCGCCTGATTTTTTACCGGCCTATTACAACAGGGCTATTGTTCGGGCAAACCTGAAAAATCCCCGAAAAGCTTTGGAAGATATGAATTACGTGATTGCCAATGATCCCGCGAATGCTCTTGCTTACTATAACCGGGGAATCATATATGAAAACCTTGGAAAAGGTAAGGATGCCATTCGTGATTACAGCCAGGCAATCAATTTAAAGCCCGATCTCGCCAACGCATACCATTACCGGGGGATTGTCCGTTTTAAAATGAAAGATTTGGACGGAGCCCTTATCGATTATGATAAAGCTCTCTCCTTAGGTTTACAATCGAGTGCTATTTATTTCAACAAGGGAGTTATCTATCATCAAAAAGGCCGGTTAAGCGATGCCATCGAAAGTTACTCTCGTTGTATTCAAATAGATCCTTCCAATGCTAAGGCCTATTATAACCGGGCCATTTCTAAACTACGGGTGGATAATTACAAAGAGGCTTTACAGGATTTAGAGGTATCGCAACATCTGGGTTATTCTAAAGCCTCGGAAGTGATTTCCCAATACTATCCGGAAGAGAAAAAATAGATATTCTATTTCTCTTTTTTCAATATAAAACCGATCCCGACGTCCGTAACTTCTGCCGTTTTCTGATCGACGGTTATGGAATTGAACACGATTCGTATACCCGCTATATCCAATAGCATGAATTGAGAAAGATATTTAGCGAGACCTTCTTGTGTTAACTCCTCTTTTCGCGTGATACCGTTCTTTTTTAAAATGTTCCGGAACCATTCCGTTAAATTCTTTTCCACCAAAATCGTATCTGCTTTCTGGAGAACCAGCTCTCCCCCTGTAACACTATAAAAAATATTATTCCCGGAAGAATAAGCAGTTACCTTTTCAAACAGATCGTATCCTTTAACGGGAACAGGTAAACTGTCCGGAATAAAGAGATATAACACAGAACGATACGTGTAAGACCATTCGTCAATTTCATCGGGTATGATTTGATCCTTAAGTTCAGCCTGAGTGTATCCGAAACGTTTCTTCACGTATTCGCTTCCCTCCTCTTTTTGAACATACCGGTAAGCATCATATAACATCTTGTATTGTCTCAAGACAATAGAATCGTTCTTTAGGGATGTTTCCGGACGATGTATTTGTTTCCCGTCACTTATACCCAACTTTTTCGATATCCGTTCCACCCGGGCTATTTGAGAGCGTAAACCGAAGTCACGAGCCTGAATTCCGGGAATATAAGAGAATAATATCAACATTCCCAGGGTTCCCGTAACCACCCACGCGTACCGGCTCGTACGACGGGTGAAAAACATACCGCAAGTAAGAGTGACGATAATGGTAATCAGCAAAAGGTAAAAACGAGCTTCCGTGAACCCGTACTCCTGAATTCTGTACATCGTACCGACCCATAGCAAAATCAACGTCGGAGCCACCCACCAACTGAAGTAACCGTAGAACCAGTCGAAATAACGACGCTTTAGCAAAGGCTGAACGGATTTCACGCAAAACATGGAGGTGACGAATCCTAATACCATATAAGCTACTCCTCCTTTGGGTAAAGACCATATACCTACAATCTTTATAATGTACAGATACAAAACAAACGTATAAACCAATAAAGCCGGAGACAATATATAATGGATCAAAACGGAAGCAAAACGTCCGGTTTCCCACTCTTCCTCCTGTTTGGTATTAAACATCAAAAAAAGAATCGGTGCCAATAAAAGATAGGCGACTCTTATCGTATACTCTACAAAAAGCCATTCTTTGACTATCTCCAAATCAAAAATATAAACAATCGAATAGTAGATGACGATAGCCAGTACGAGAGCAACCGTAGCCAGACACAGGGCTGAAATCATATCTTTACAATAGATAAAAACGACTTTTATAAATACCTTATTTTCCCATTCCCTCCAACTTAAAAATACAAACAGCTGGCTAATGATTAAAGATATCCAATAGATGCTTCTCTCTATATTCGGTTGCCAGAACCAAAATAGAATTACAGAAAGCCCGGATAAATAATAGAACCGTCTCGGGTTACCTCTTCGGGTCAGGTTATTGATCGTGTATAAGGCTCCGAAACAAACCGGAAAAGTAAACAAAAAATTCTCGTTCCCTAAATAACTTTCGTATTTAAACAAAGCAATAAAACAATATAAGATGGAAATAATGATTTCCACCGGAGCCGCAACCATGACCATCCGCCATCTGTTCGTCCAACGTGCTAATTTTCCTGCCATCTGATAATCATTTACGATGCAATACATTTTAATCGCATCACACCTCCAAAATTAGAAAATTTATTTAAAAAAATGAACCACGTGACACGAATTTGATTTATTTGATACAAAAGAATCCTTGTTTTGTTGCAGAGCCCCCAGAATTTGCCTGTAATCCCTTATTGTTGAATCAAAACATGACAAGGTAATTCAACTTTAAACGTACTACCCTCACCCAACTGAGTCTCGACGGAGATACGTCCGCCCATCTTTTCCACGATAGATTTGCATATGGTTAATCCCAAGCCCACTCCCGGAACAAAAGCGTCTATCTTTTCAAAACGTTCGAATATTTTATCGATTTTATCCTGGGGAATACCTCTCCCGGTATCGCTGACACTTATTCTTACACCACGATCGATAAGCTCGTAAGCGATTTCGATATGTCCTCGCAACGTATTTTTCAACGCATTTGAAACAAGATTATTCAAAACCTGTTTGATACGCATTTGGTCGAGCTCGACCAAATAATCGTGTTCGGGAAATCGGGATAGGAGTTTCACTTCGGGCTGTACATTCTCCCCATACTCCGTCATACACTCTTGAATCAGGTTCGATAAATCGAACCAATTGGGATAAAGTTCTATGTTACCGGCCTCTATCCTGGAAAAATCGAGAATATCGTCTATAATATTGAGTAATAGTTGATTATTGTGTCTGATCAACGCATTGTATTGCTCTTTTTCCGTCTCATCATCCGTGTAGAAAAGCAAACCGGAAAATCCGACAATGGCGTTTAGAGGTGTACGAATCTCATGACTTATAGTGGCCAGGAAGGCCGATTTCATCCGATCGGATTCTTCGGCCTTATCTCTCGCTTTGATAAGCATCTCTTCCGTCTTTTTCAGTTCGGTGATATCATAATTAATGGATATTAATTCGATGATACCATGCTGCGGAGCGTAATTTTTTAATAAAAGATTAACATAGGTCCACGAGTAACTTCCATCCTCCCGGAGTACCCGTATTTCACGACTAAATTCATGAACCATGCCTTCTTTGGCTTTCCTCACGAACTCAACTAAAAAAACACGATCTTCAGGATGGACGTGATTGTATACCCCCACGATTTCCTTCAAAGGCGTTTCGTTCTTTTCCCCTATATTCCGATACCAGCTCTTGGGAGCATGTCCCTTTTTGGTGAGTAGATTATAATAGGCATATCCTACCTTAGAATAGTCTCCCACTAATTCAAAAAGATTCTCGAACTCATGAATTTTGTTGTAGGCTACTGTGGTTTCCGTCCTATCGGCATTAATCAATAAATAGTTGATCGGATTATGGTTTTCATCATACAAAGTCGTAACCTTTGTCATCAAATCGATAGTACCTTCCCTCTTTCGCGTAGGATAGTATTCGCCTATTTTTGAAAAATCATACCGGAAGGTAAAGTCTGCATCTTCATTCTTTAGCAACTTCTCTTTCATCTCCTCCGGGAAAACAGGATTTTCAAAGATGTTTATTCCTAAGATATCCTCTTTCCGGAACAAACCGAACATATCCAACTCTTTATCATTCAGGTCGACCAATGCCCCATCCTTATCGTACAACTCGATACCGACCGGCAGATTCTTATATATATTATATAGGATACGTTCGTTATATTGTAGTGCTTGATAAGCTGACGCCATATCCGGGCCATCCTGAATTTCGGCAATACCGTAAACCTTTGTTTTTCCGTTTTTATCCGTTTCCTGAAAACAAACTTTACTTCGAATCCAAATGTTTCCTCTGGCACCTTGGAGCAGATAAACTGCTTCAGGTATTTGCCGAGCACTAAAAGAATGGACGGTTGTGGGCCGTTGTTCTTCGTTTACAATTCGTTTATTAAAGTCTTCAAAACTGATAATGCCATCTTCTTCCAATCCCAATAAATCTGAAATATATTCAGAGCAAGTATAATTTTCGCTCTCTAAATCCGCCTCCCACCATCCCATATTAGCACTATTCATCAATTTTGAAAAGAACATAGAATCCGGTTGCCTGGTCATGATCGAAAAATATTTTACTGTTCTTAATTCCGTCCAACTCCTTGTGTGTCTTTATACTCTAACATAAAGACTTCAAATACAACTATTCCTTATTGCATAGACAAAAATAGAGAATAGCTCAAAGTTTTATTGTTAAAGAGTATTTTTTTTGATTTCAAAGAACAGTTTTTGTTACGAAAAAAAACTAAAAAAAGTTACAAAACATACAATTCATTTTGACGATATTTTACATGTATATTAAATTTTGCCGGATCAATAATCTCTTTACAGGAAGACATGAACCATTCATGACCCTATTTTCTCCTTATTGCAATAAAAAAAGGATGAACTTAAAGTTCATCCTTTTCATTGTATCTATTTTCCATTTATTTGGTCAAAGGAGCCATAGCATCTTTTACGGCTTTCATCGCCTCTTTTACTTCCGAATTCTCCGGTGACAGACTGGATGCCTGCACTAAATAATCCTGGGCTTTTTTAAAGCTATTCAAAGCTTTTGTTTTTTCGGCATTGTATCGATCTACTTCCGTTGTCGCATACTCGTGAGCTTTCTGAAGAATAGTTGCCCCGTTATTGAAATAAAGTGTTCCCAAACTTAAATAGCCATTGGTTTGCATTCCCTTATTAGCCATTTTGGTAATCTTCGCGTAACACTCGGCAGCTTGCTCTATTTTATTTTCTTTCTGGAATTTTTGTCCCTCTTTCAAGTAATAAACGGCATACATCTTTTCTAACTTGGCTCCGGCTTGTCCAGGATTGGCTTTCATCCCCTCCTCCAAGGTTTTCAACATCTCCGGGAACTTTTTCTGATCTTGCAAAGCATTGGCCTTTCCAAGATATGCAGAAGCTAATTTATATTTATTTTGAATAGACATCGTAAAATATTTATCCGCTGCCGCATAGTCTTTAATTTTATCCGCACAGAAAGCCGTATTAAACACGATTGCATTGTCCTTATAGTCAACAGCTTTAAGGTATTGTTCGTATTTCGTAAACGCTTCCTTGTAATTTTTCGCTCTTAGGGCTGCATTCCCTTCGTTTTTCAATTTACCATTTTCATCTTGTGCAGAAACGGTTCCAATAAACAGACCGCATAAAACAAACAAAAGTAATTTTTTCATACCTATGGTTTTAATATTAACGTGAGTATTATTTAGTTATTGAGACTAAGATAGTATACTCCTGAGAAAAATCAAAAATAACTTAACTTATTTTTTATATAAATGAGATCATTTTACTCTATCTTACTGGAAAAGAAGGGAAAGAATTTTTTTCAATCCTATCTCATCCTCCCGATCAAACGCATTATATTGGTCACTATCCACGTCGAGACAAGCAAAAATCCTACCCTCCCGATCTCGTATAGGAACAACGATCTCGCTTTTGGAAGCAGCATTACATGCAATGTGTCCCGGAAATTGGTTCACATCATCCACGATAACCGTTTCCCCTGAACGAATAGCGCTCCAGCAAACCCCACCTTCTCTTAACTTTTGACAGGCGACAGGCCCTTGATAAGAGCGCACGATCAACTCCCCGTCTACCAAGGCATAAACTCCCGTCCAAAAAAACAGTTGCATTTTATGGTGTAATACGGCTTCCATAGTTGCCAAACGAGCCCAAATATCCTCCGTTGATTGAACGTAAGTATTGATCTGCTCGTAAAGCCTATCGTACTTGGCTAATTTCTTAGAAGTTTCCAATGTTTTATACAATTAGTAAGAACTTATTTCATCAAAACTCAGATTTACGACCAGAGGTTGAGAAACATCCGATTATTTAACCCCGATCGTAAATCTGAGAACAAAAGACAATCCGATCACTTAACGGACTGTAAAATATCCACCAGGTGAGACCACCACATTTCCACGGTCTTTATATTGATCTTTTCATCGGGAGAGTGTACTCCTCTCAATGTCGGTCCGAATGAAACCATATCCATCTGCGGATATTTTTCCAAGAATAAACCACATTCCAAGCCGGCATGGATCGAACGTACGACAGGTTCTTTCCCGAATAACTTTTTATAAGAATTTACCGCAATTTTCAGGATCGGAGAATCCGGATTGGGAGCCCATCCAGGATAACCGTCCCCGTGCTCCACTTTTGCTCCTGCCATCGTAAACACGGCCTCTACCATATTCGCAATATTGTACTTCTCCGAATTCAAGTCACTTCTCTGTGAAGTTGTGATAAGAATCGTGTTATTTTCAATAAACCGGACAGCTGCCAGATTGGTTGACGTTTCCACTAATCCCGGCATACGATAACTCATGGAAAAGACTCCGTGAGGACAAGCATAGAGGGAGTTCAATAAATTAGCGGTACTCTTCGCGCTTAAAACGCTCCCCGGAAGTTCCGTCGATTCCATGCTTAATTGTAATCCCGGTTCGGTAATATGCCATACATTTTCCATTTCCGCCGCGTAAACATTAAAGTCAGCCCTTACCTGTTCTTTTTGATTCCCATCGAAAGTAATCACGGCCACGGCCTCACGAGCGATCGCATTCCGAAGATTTCCCCCTTCCAGTAAAGCAATCCTCACTCCGTATTTGGCGTTCAAATCCCAAACGAAACGATTTAATATCTTAATGGCATTTCCCCTACCCTTGTTGATGTCGTCTCCGGAATGTCCGCCCTGCAATCCTTTCACTTGTATTTTAACGGCAAAAGCGTTCGAGGGAATTTCTTCCGTTTCATATCCCAAATGAATAACGGTATCGATACCTCCGGCACAACCGATAAATAACTCACCTTCATCTTCCGAATCCAGGTTTAACAGTATATTTCCGCTGATAAATCCCGGTTTTAAGGCGAAAGCTCCGGTCAATCCGGTCTCTTCATCTACCGTAAACAAGCATTCGATCGGACCGTGTTGTATATCTTTGGAGGTCAAAATAGCCATGCAAGCGGCCACGCCGATTCCGTCATCCGCTCCTAAAGTAGTTCCCTTGGCTTTTACCCATTCTCCGTCCACATAGGGAATAATAGGATCTTTATCAAAATCGTGTACCGTATCCGAATTTTTCTCGCAAACCATATCCATGTGAGCTTGCAAAACGACGGTCGGCACTTGCTCTTTTCCCGGAGTTGCCGATTTACGGATCAACACGTTACCGGCCTCGTCCCTAAAAGTTTCCAAACCGTTCTTTTTTCCGAATTCCAATAAAAAAGCGATGATTTTTCCCTCTTTTTTAGAAGGTCTGGGGACTTGACATATTTCCTCAAAATAATTCCAAACCGCTTCTGGTTTTAATCCTTTAAAAACTCCCATACTTATTTTTTTATGATTTATAAATAGATTTAACGATTCTGTAATTCTGCGATTTAATGATTTAGTGATTGGGGAATTAAAATATAATCACAGAATCACCTAATCTTATAATCACTCAATCCTTTTTATCTAAACCAGCCTATCGGTTATCTTTTTTAATACCCAGATCCCCGATTTAATCTCTTGAGGAGAGATCGTAAATGTAATATCCATGTGCAATTGTTCCTCGATGTCACGCAAAGATTTCTCCGCGGCAATACCTTTGTCCGTCAACACAACAAAGTTATTTCGTTTATCCTCTTTTCCCATCTTCCGCTGTACATACCCTCTCTTTTGAAGAGTATTCAACAATTTCGTCACGTTGTACTTATCCTTATGAAGTTTTTTAGAGATGGTTTGCTGATTCACGTTATCTCCTTCCCACAACACCTGCAAAAGTTCATATTGTTCCCGGCTAAGGTCAAAACCGGCATTCAGGAAACTCCGGTTTAAAATTTTCGTGTAACCCCTTTCCGATTCACTCAAAAGAGTTACTAATTCTTTCAGGTCAGTCATTGTTGTTGCATTTTATACTATGCACAAACTTAATTATTTTAATTGTAAATTGCAGTTTTTAATTAAGAAAATTATCGATAACTTGCTATTATAACCTCCCTCCGTTCTCGTAATAGTTACATTTCTGTAAATAGGAGAAATGAACATCCGATTCCGTATACCCCACTTCCTTCAGGCAATCATATAGAATTTGAGCTATTTTATCCTGTTGTTCCGACGGACGTTCGAAATAGAGAACCTCCACAAAAGCGTAAGGCTGAATCTTATCTGCTCCGGAAACAAAGGAGGAATTCATCACTTCCAATACGACCGTTTCTCTTGGACATCCTAACGTATTGACAATTTCCGAGATCAAACGTTCTCCTACCCGTTCCAATCTCTTTTGCTCCACGGCATGAAATCTTAAAAAAGGCATAGTATTACTTTTTATCGCTGATTTGTTTAAAAAACCATTCGGCAGTATCCCTGAGTTTCTTTATCACCTCTTCCAAAGGCAACGGCATCTGGCCTCCGGCTGCATTTTGATGCCCTCCGCCGTTGAAATACTCTTTTGCCCACAAGTTTACAGGTATATCCCCTTTCGACCTGAAAGAGAGCTTCACCTTGTCTTTCCTCTCCGTGATTTGCACGGATACCTGAATATGTTCTATGGAAAGCGGTACGTTTACCAAACCTTCCAGATCCCCATCCTTATAATTATAAAGTTCCAGTTCCTGTAAGGTAATCGGAATAACGGCCAAAGGATATTTTTCGTCTACCGTTAACTTGTTTAACAGGCAATTTCCGGTCAAACGCAACCGGGAGAGTGTATTACGTTGGTATAATTGTTCGTGCACATACCCCTTGTCCAGTCCAAGTTCCAACAAATCGGCTATTACCCGGTAGGTCTGAGGACAAGAAGAATTATGACTCAATCCTCCGGTATCTGTTGAAATTCCGCTGTAAATAGCATTGGCAATATCCCGGTCTATCATCTCTTTTCCCCAAATCTTCAGGATTACCCGATACAATAACTCGCAAGTAGAGGAAACACGAATATCCGAAATGCGGTAATCCGCATCATCGGGTTCCGGATGATGATCGATCATCACCTTATCTCCTTTAAATTCTCTCACCAAAGGTTCCAAATCCCCTTCCCGCTTTATCGTGTTGTGATCCATCATAAAGATCAGATCGGCCTGACGAATCAGGCGTCTACACTCTTGTGAGCGATTTTGAAACGAAATAGCATCCGGTATCCTCCTCAACCATTTCAAATAATCCGGTATATAATCGCAAGTAATCAACTGACAATGCATACCCAGCCGATCGAAAACCTGCCACAAAGCCGAACAGGAACCGACGGCATCTCCGTCCGGAGAAATATGCGGGATAATCACTATTTTTAATCTCTTATCGCTTAAACGCTCCTTTAATCTCTCTATCATGATGCTATTTGACTTCATATCTTTGTAACTTCCCGTTTTAAGAAGTTACAAAGATAAAAAATTTACCCTTCTGCCGTTTCCGGAGACTGATTATTCTCCACGTTAACACAGATTTTCTTCCATTCCCTCTCTTTTTAACCGGTTTGTATGTATTTCCATTTCAATTAAAGTCTCTTGGAATTTTTCCCAAAAATACCGATAACGGCATTTCCTTTTAGGATCTTCCTGTAACACGAAAGAAGCATATTCCAAAAGTCCTTTGGCTAATAGAAAGAACGGTTCTTTGGGGGAAGTGAAATGTTCGATTTGCTGAAGTAAGAAAATAGCATAACGTCCCATTTCAATTGCTTTTTGTTCTTGTGAGCTCGCGTTTTGGATGGCCTCTCTATAAAAGCGACACACCCTCTCCAATGCATATCCATAGATATTCACTTTCCCTTGACGCACGGAAGCTACCAATTCATAATTTTGTTTTTTCATCATCGTTTTGAGTTTTTTTTGTTAAACATTTATTTCAAAACCTCGGATTACCCTACCCGAGAAACAACATGTCAAAGAACGTCCGGACATGGCACTCCCCTCTTCGGATTGCCTATCCGACATCAGATGTTGTTTTTCAAATGTTTAACGACTCAAAACTAATCATCCCCATCCCGCGGGATAAGACTCGTTTCGATAGTACTCCCTTTTCTTTTTGAAAAAGAGATACCAGAATCGATTCCGATACGACGCATGTACCTGGAATTTCACTTTTATAATACTTATTTTTGGGATTATTTTCAGGACAAAAATAAAGTTTTTTTCACAAAAATCAAAATTCTACAAAAGAAAACCAGTCATTTACAATTAAATGACTGGTTAATATTAAATCATATAAATTTTTCCCCGAATAAAGACCGTTTTACTCCCACTCGATAGTGGCTGGCGGTTTTGAACTGATATCATAAACAACCCGGTTGATTCCCCGCACGTTGTTAATGATTTTATTGGAAACTTTTGCCAAAAATTCATAGGGAAGATGACACCAGTCTGCTGTCATCCCGTCGGTAGACTCGACCGCCCGTAAAGCCACTACATTCTCGTAGGTACGTTCGTCCCCCATTACTCCCACGCTCTTTATAGGTAAAAGAATAGTTCCGGCTTGCCATACCTGATGATACAAGCCCTCTTCCTGAAGCATGGTAATATAGATATGATCCGCTTCCTGCAAAAGGCGTACTTTCTCCTTCGTTATTTCTCCGAGGATACGAATTGCCAACCCGGGACCGGGGAAAGGATGACGCTGTAAAAACTTATCGGCCAATCCCAAGCTCTTGCCTACCCTCCGTACTTCATCCTTAAACAACAAACGCAACGGCTCTACGACCTTCAACTTCATATATTCGGGAAGTCCTCCCACGTTATGATGCGATTTTATGGTTTGCGATGGACCGTTTACCGATAAAGATTCGATCACGTCGGGATAAATCGTTCCCTGTCCCAACCATCTTGCATCCTCCACCTTCCGGGATTCGGCATCAAATACATCTACAAAAGTACTTCCTATAATTTTACGTTTTTTCTCCGGTTCTTCCACTCCTGCCAACCGGGAAAGAAAGAGATCCCCCGCATCCACTCCGATAACATTTAAACCCAATTCTTTATAATTTTCCAACACGGAAGAGAATTCATCCTTTCGCAATAAGCCGTTATCCACAAAAATGCAAGTAAGATTTTTACCGATCGCCCGGTGCAATAACATAGCCGCAACCGTAGAGTCGACACCACCGGACAATCCCAAAATCACCCGGTCATTGCCGATTTTAGTCTTTAAATCGGCAACCGTCGTCTCAATGAAAGAATCCGGTGTCCAATCCTGTTTACAGCCGCATATGTCGACGACAAAATTTTTTAGTAACTCTTTTCCCTCCGTACTATGATACACTTCAGGGTGGAATTGTATACCGTAGGTTATTTCTCCCTCGATATGATAGGCAGCATTAGCTACGTCATGTGTACTTGCCACCACTTTATAATGGGTCGGTAAAAGTTCAATGGTATCCCCGTGAGACATCCACACCTGAGAATGGTCGCTTATACCTCTAAACAAAGGAGAAGTTTTATCCACAAAAGACAAGTTCGCCCTTCCGTACTCCCTTTTGTTAGAAGCCTTTACCTCCCCTCCGAAATAGTGAGCCAGGTATTGAGCCCCATAACATACACCGAGCAAAGGTAATTTGCCTTTAATCGCGGACAGATCAGGCTTGGGAGCCTTCTCATCCCTTACGGAGAAGGGACTACCGGACAAAATAACCCCTTTCACAGAGGCATCCGGAGCCGGATAATGATTATAAGGATAAATCTCACAATAGACATTCAACTCTCTTACTCTTCTGGCAATCAATTGAGTATATTGAGAACCGAAATCCAATATTAAAATTTTTTCTTGCATTTGAACAGCTTATTGATTTGCGCACAAAGATAACTTTTTCCATTGAAAGTTAAAAATGAAAATCCTACTGTATTTACAAATCTTTCCGCCTCTTTTCACGACTAAAAATATAGATAAATAATCACATTCTCTCGTTTTTTTTACAAAACCACGGAACGTTTCTCCATAAAATTCGTAAATTCGTAGCAAAACCTTTAAAATTTTAATAATGCATACGAACACGAGAGACAGTTTCGGTTCCAAATTCGGGGCTATCGCCGCATTAGCCGGTTCTGCCGTGGGATTAGGAAATATCTGGAAATTCCCTTATGAGGCAGGTAATAACGGAGGAGGAGCATTTCTTCTCGTATACGTATTTTTCACAATAGCAATCGGACTTCCGGTCATGCTCTCGGAATTTGCCATAGGGCGTCATTCCGGACGAAATGCTTTCGGGACCTTCATGACCTTAGGCGGCAAAACCCATTGGCGACATTTCGGTATTCTCGTTTTGTTAGCAGCCTGTATGATTCTCTCTTTTTACGGTACGGTCGCTGGCTGGACGCTGGAATACGTGGTCAAATCCTTCACCTATTCGTTAAACGGATTATCCGGCACGGAACTGAATACCCTGTTCACCGATTTTATCAGCAATCCCTATAAACCGGTTATCTGGCAAATCGTCTTTATGACATTAACGGGCTTTATCGTGTTAGCCGGCATAAAAAAAGGTATCGAACGCTACACAAAAATGATGATGCCGCTACTCTTTGTTATCATTATCGTTCTTTGTATCCGGGCATGTACGCTGGACGGGGCTTCCGAAGGTTTGAAGTTCCTGTTTCTTCCTAAATTCTCGGAATTATCCGCACAAGGAGTCCTTTCGGCTTTGGGACAGGCATTCTTTTCTCTCTCCATTGGCATGGGTGTATTACTTACCTATGCCTCCTATATCCCCAAATCGGAAAACCTGACTTCTATCTCCATTCAGGTAATCTGTGCCGATACGGCCATTGCCCTTCTGGCAGGGATCGCTATATTTCCTGCCGTGTTTGCATTCAATATAAGTCCGAGTTCCGGACCGGGATTGGTATTTCTAACCTTACCCCAGGTATTTCAAAGTATGGCTTTCGGACAATTCTGGGCCATTCTCTTCTTCCTGCTTCTGACGATGGCCGCTTTAACTTCTTCCATCTCTTTACTGGAAGTAATCGTTGCCTTTTTCGTGGAAGAAAGAAAAATGACAAGACGCAAAGCCACCATGTTGTCTACTTTTATCGTAACCTTTTTCGGAGCAATCTGCACTCTCTCGTTCGGTCCTCTCGGTAAATTGCATATTGCAGGTCTGACCATATTCGAAATATTCGATTTCGTGAGTTCCAATATACTCCTCCCGTTAGGCGGAATCTTGTTGTCCGTTTATGCTGGTTGGAAGTTTGATCGTAATCTGTTACAAGCAGAGCTAACGAATAACGGAAAATTAAAATTACGTCTCTTTAAACCGTTGGTATTTATTTTAAAATACATCGCTCCTCTTTTTATCTCGATCATTCTTTTGCATGCCCTTCACCTTTTTTAAGGGCCTGTAGCAGGCTGGAGGCTGCTTTTCCCGGATCAGAAGAGGCAATGATTGCGGAAACGACGGCAACACCGTCAGCCCCGGCTTCAAACAAAGAGGCAATATTTCCGACGTGTATTCCGCCGATTCCCACTAAAAAGTGAGTAGAGACGGATTTGATCCACCGAAGCCCCTCTATGCTCCATTCGGTAAGTGTATTCGTCTTGGTTGCGGTCGCAAAAACAGGACTCGCTGCAATATAATCCACTTCATATTGATTCGCTTCCAATACTTGCCGGGGAGACTCCACGGAGAGACCGATTAACTTACCGGAAGGTAGTAACCGACGCACCATGGGATAAGGCATATCACTTTGTCCGATATGTACGCCATCGGCATCCGATGCCAAAGCCACATCTACCCGATCGTTAATGATCAAAGGCACGCCATAAGGTGCTAAAATTTGCTTCAGGCGAACGGCACGTTCTATAAAATCACGGGTAGAAGAGTTTTTCTCACGGAGTTGCACCAGGGAAACACCTCCCTTCACGGCAGCTTCCACCGTTTCGAACAGATCTTTTCCGGCCAAAAGTTCTTCGTCCGTCACTAAATACAAAGGGTTACTCCACATACGAATCATTTCTATCGGAAATTCGGACTATCGAATAAAATTGCTCCGGAGTCAGAGAATACATCACATCATAAAGATGCAATTGAAGAGTTCCGGGACCTTGTGCCATTCCGGCTGCGATCTCTCCGCATACCCCCATAAAAACCGTGGCACTCACGGCGGCCTCGAAAAGATTCGGATGAACGGCGGCAAAGGCTCCCAATATAGCTGAAGCCGTGCATCCCAATCCGGTCACCTTTTCCATCATTCGGGAGCCGTTATAGCAATACATCACCCGGTTCCCCTCCACAACGAGATCGGTTTCTCCGCTTACGCATACTATCCCGTGAATCCTCTCGCTCAATCGTTGGGCCGCAGACAAACTGCTTAACGAAGATTCTGTACTATCAACCCCCTTCGAACGAGTGGACAATCCGGCCAATGTCATGATTTCGGAAGCATTTCCCCGAATATATTGCGGATTTCCCGTCTCCAATATAGCTTCTAAAGTTTGATTCCGAAAACGAGTCGCCCCCGCTCCTACGGGGTCCAATACGACCGGACACCCGACTTCATTGGCTTTCTTTATAGCCGCCTTCATGGATTCCACCGTAAAGCGATCCAACGTCCCGATATTGATCACGGTTGCCTGACAAAGAGGTACCATATCCTCTATCTCTTCTAAGGCATGAGCCATAATAGGCGAAGCTCCCGCTGCCAATAAAGCATTAGCCGTATTGTTCATGACTACGGCATTCGTGATATTATGAACCAGAGGGGATTTCTCTTTTACCTGACAAATAGTATTCCAGATAATATCTTTCCACATCTTCTTATCTGTTGTTATTCCTCTTCCTCCAGGTAAATGGTATAACGGTTCCAAAAATCATGATCTGTTTTCATATCCTCGTAATACGTACGCCCGTCAATCGTCTCCACATTGCTTATGCTGACCCGGGTCGTTTGATATTGCAACTCTCCTTTCACCACATCCTTACCTTCGTTATAGGCATATACCATACTGACACCGCTAAGAAAATAGTAGGAGCTGATTTTTTTATAATTCGTGGTAATAGTCGTTACCACATTGGATTTCGAGTCTCCTTCGACCGGTAATAAATTACGTCCCATAACATTGAAACCGGTAGAGTGGATACGCATCACGTTCTTAAGGACAGCGGCATTTTTCATATTTATATAGATCTCTCCGCTATATTGCGCAACGGAAGCATCTCCGGCATTCGATACGGTAGGTTTTTTACATTCGTACCCGATCACCTGTACCGAATCTCCATCGTATAGAATAATACCTTTATTTTTTAACGTGTAATCCCGCAAATTTTGAATATCCAATATGTTCCGGGTATTCCGAACGACATCAGCGGAAATAATATCGTCAAAATAGATCATTCCGTCAGCCACGGATACGGCTTCCTCGCTCCGGCGAACTTGAGTGAACTTATAGTTCAACGCGAGGAAATCCTCTTCGACATTACTCCGTTTATATCCGTTTTTATCGTATATCTTGACGATCGCCTCTTTTGATTTTCGTTCTCCGTCATTTACCCGGATTCCGTATTCGAAATACCCTTCATAATTATAAGTCCGCGGAATATAATTCAAACCGATATTACTAACGGCCCTCTCTAATAACTTTTTGAATACCAGAGATTCCGCTGTCACGTCAACCGCTTTAATACCATACGTCATGGGCTGCAGGAGGATCTCAACTTTCCCTTTATCCTTGACATCATATACTTTATACTCTTTGCTCCCATATCCGATGGCCGAAATCTTCAGCACATGCGAAATACATCTCTCCGGAATAATCAATTCAAATTGTCCGTCCATGTCGGAAGCAACCCCCAACACGGTTCCCAAGACCCCCAGGTTGGCAAAAGCGATCGGTTCCCGTGTCTTTTCATCCAAGACGACTCCTTTAATCCGAATTTTTCCGTCATCATCCTGAGCTTGTACAAATGACAACAGACCGAAAAATAACACCAGCAACGAGAATATCTTTTTATTCATACCTATAATCTACATGTTTAACAATAAATCATCCTTGCAAATATACATGATATAAATCTTATTTCAGACATATCAACAAATAAAAAATAGTTTTTACCCATGAAAACAGAGGAAACGATCTTCGTTATAAAAAGATTATTTTCAATTGAATGAACATCCGCCGCTTTTTTTGTTATACACAAATATTTTCGTTACTTTTGCCTCCATGATGAAAATCTGAGCGAAAGATTTTTAAGCGGTCATTTCTGCTTATTAAAAAATAAGTAATTGAAAATCAATCGTTCAAAACACAAAAATTATAATTTGTAACTTTTAAATATTTCGATATGAGAAGAGCATTATTTTACATTTCAGGCATCTTAATGATAATCGGATCTCTTTCCTCTTGTGTCTCAAAAAAGAAATTCGAAGAGTTGGCAAGAGCTAAAAGAAGTAGCGATCGAGAGGTCGTAAATCTGCAAAACGACAAGAAGAGAATGGAAGCCGAAATGTTAAAGATGAAAGATGATTTCAATGCTATCCGATATCAATTAACGGCTAATATTGCCGCAAAAGACAAACAAATCGACGCCCTATATACCAAACTTCGTGTATTGGAAACAAAAGAAACGGCATTAAAATCAGAGTTAAAAGACGTCTCGGAGCAAGTGAAAAACAAAGAACAATATAGCAATGTTCAACTGGAGACTCTGGAAAACCAAATAAAAACGGTAAAAAGCGAACGGGACCAATTAAAAAAAGAGTTAGCCGAAATAAAAACAAATTCGGAGTGGGATAATCGAAAACTGAAAAGCGAGATCGAGACGATTAAATCCAACATCCAGTTTAAGGATAATGAAATAACCCGGTTGGAAAAGGAAGTAAAAAGCATAAAAAATCAATTGGCTGCTAACAAAAAGCTTTTATCCCAAAAAAATCAAGAAGTTGAGAAGTTGAGTAATCAGGTCAAATTGTTGAAAAAAGAGCTGGGAAAATAGAAAATGATCTATATAGTTTTAAGTGTAATAGGGCTGCTAATCATAGTTGCCTTATTTACATTCTTTCAAAAAGCAAAGAAAAGCGAGGTTCAGGAAAAAGAACCGATCGCTCCTCCGGCAGAATGCTGCGGGGCTCATGCCGTTTGTGAGAAAGGATTGAAGAAAATTACCGAAAAAATCGATTATTTTGACGATGAAGAGTTGGATCAATTCCGAGGGATTTCGTCAGATACTTATAATGACGAACAAATAGATTTATTTCGGGAAGTGTTATACACTTTACGCCCGGAAGAGATAAACGATTGGCTGATCAGCCTGGAAAAAAGAGAGGTCGAAATACCGGATGTTCTAAAACAAGAACTAAACTGATCCCGTATCTTTTAATACTTTAAATACTTCGCAGGCAATTTTACATTGAAGACAACGATGTCTGTCGCAATATTCCCTTTTAATTTGTAAGAGAGCCTGACTTTGTAATGCCGTTTGAATCGTCATGCCGTATTGCCGCCATTGACGGGTTACCTGATTCTTTTCCGCTTTCAGTTCATCCAACCACCTCAACGCTTTTTCACAATAATGCTCTTCCCCCCTCTCTTTACCATATACGAACAATAAAGGGACGACCGCATTAATTAAAACAACGTCTTTTATGGTCTCTCCTATCTTTTTCTCTTTAAAAGGAGAAACAATATTGAAACGATAATGTGTGTTCCAATAAACAGACGTTGTCGACTCAAATACCTCTTTGGCCTTCGGAAGCGAACGAATCTCCAAAAAAGCAGCAAACAAAAATTGGAAACGATACATCATTCCGGCAAGCAAAGCCAAACGAACCGAGGGAAAATTGATGGGGCGAACACGCATAAACTTCCATTGAAAAGCCTCCATTCGTCTCAAATTAAACTTTGCGGCTTGATACGCGTATTCCTGCCGTAAAGAGGCCTTGTATTCGTCTGCTTCGGACTCATTTTCCAGAAAACCGGCAGATCCGAATAATAGTGCTTCAATTTTAAACAAAGAGTCTCCGCAACGCAAAATCTTCTTATAGGGAAGATATTCTGCCAGCAAAGAAAATGCATCGGCATTCACGTTTCCGGACCAATATTTCAACAACAGGCGATAAAAACACTCTTCCCAATCGTTTTGATTTTGGATTAACATTTCCTTTATCTCACTGCATTTCCTTTCCAAACGCTCTACTGCATATCCCGAAAGAATGATCTCTTTTCCAAATTGATCCAGACGTCTTAAATGCCGATGGCAACGAGGATTTACCGGTATTCCCTGCATATAAATATACTCATCCCATAATCTTTTGTCAAACTCCAGAATAGCGGATTCTATTTTAATTCCTTTACTGTTATATACTTCTTTATCAGCATCCTCAACAACAGAAAGAATCACATTGTCATAAGCAGGATCTTTATGGTGGCCGTGATGATACCAATCACTTCCTCTCTGGTGTATCTCTATATTTCCCACCAAAACAATGTGGTCGATTTCAATTCTGGCACAAAAAAAATCAGGTCCCGAATCAAAATTCTGTGTCCCGACATGTAGAATCCGAACCTGTTTTTTTCCAGAAGAAGAACAAACAGATCCCTCAAAAAGAGAATTCGCCCATACATATTGTAAGAATTCTTCATTCATGTTCTAATATTGAGATGATTTCTACGAAATTACAACTTTTTTTACAAAAAATCAACTGCTAAATTTTTATAAAAAGCTCAACCATTACCAAGGTTTAGTTTATTATCTTTATCTTTGCTTTCAGAATAAAAAAAACTAAAACGGAAGAAACCAAACGTAAAAAAACTATGGAAGAGAAGAAATTAATCAAGGATAAGAAAGACAAAACCTTAATGATTATCATTGGAGCTTTATCCCTTGTACTTATTGTACTTTTTATATTTTTTTTGATAGAAAGAAGTGAAAATAAAGCGAATATGCTCGCCATCACGTCGGAAAAACAAGCGTTGGAACAAGAATTGACGGATTTAAGTCATAATTACGATAATTTAAAAACGGATAACGATACCTTAAACGCCAAACTGATCCATGAACAGGAAAAGATCACCAATTTACTGGAAAGGATGAAGGAGTTTAAGAACAATTCATACGCTGAAATCAACCGATACAAACGGGAAATAAACACATTGAAGGGTGTTCTCAGAAGTTACGTGGTCCAAATCGACTCTTTAAATCAACTGAACAAAAAATTACTGGCAGAGAATACGGAAGTAAAAAAACAGATGAATTGGGTAAGGGAGAAAAGCCAAAAATTAGAGAAGAAAACAGAATTAATGGCAGAGACTCTGGAGAAAGCAAGTACCCTCTCTGCAGAAAATATAAACATCTATCCCATCAACAAGAAGGGAAAAGAGACATCGGTAAAGAAATGTTCCCAGTTAAAAACGGATTTTGTCATTGCAAAAAACATTACGGCTAAAAGAGGACCGAGGCTTATTTATCTGCGGCTGACTCGTCCTGACGGAAAAATAATTGCAGCTTCCGACAAATCATTCTTCAAATATCAAAATACAAGTCTTACCTATTCCGCTAAGCGGGAAATCGAATACGAAGGCGAGCGCTTGGAAATTTCCATTTATTGGCCGAACGACGGAAGTCTGGTAAAAGGAAAATATATTGCAGACCTTTTTAGTGATAATCAACAAATCGGATCTACTGAATTTATACTGAAATAGAAATATTAAATATACAGCATATGAAAACAGATATCGAAATTGCTAATTCGGTAGCTCTAAGACCTATTTATGAAATAGCGGACAAATTAGGTATTGAAAGAGATTTACTTGAACCGTACGGCAAATACAAAGCAAAATTACCGTTAAGTCTTATTGATCTTGATAAAATAAAGGGTAAGAAATTGGTTTTGGTATCGGCGATCTCTCCCACTCCGGCGGGAGAAGGTAAGACGACTATATCCATCGGGTTAACCGAGGGACTGAATCGTATCGGTAAAAAAACTACGGTCGTTTTGCGCGAACCCTCTTTAGGTCCGGTATTCGGTATCAAAGGTGGAGCCACGGGAGGAGGATTCTCTCAAGTAGTACCGATGGAAGATATCAACCTACATTTCACGGGTGATTTTGCGGCTATTGAAAAAGCACATAACCTGCTGGCCGCTTTGATCGACAATAATATACAGAGCAAAACACACTCTTTAAACATCGATCCTCGAACGGTTACCTGGAAAAGAGTGATGGACATGAACGACCGTTCCCTGCGTCATATCATTGTAGGATTAGGCGGAACGACAGCCGGTATTCCGCGGGAAACCGGTTTCGATATCACGGCAGCATCCGAGGTGATGGCTATTTTGTGTCTCTCGGACGACTTTGAAGATTTAAAGAATCGGTTAGGCAATATCTTCATTGGATACACATTTGACAAAAAGCCCATATACGCTCGAGATCTTCAGGCTAACGGAGCAATGGCAGCCTTATTGAAAGACGCGATAAAACCCAATTTAGTCCAAACAATGGAAGGAAATCCTGCTATTATTCACGGAGGACCTTTTGCCAATATAGCCCAAGGAACCAACTCGATCATCGCAACACGCGTGGGGTTGACTCTTTCTGACTTCGTGGTAACGGAAGCCGGATTCGGTTTCGACCTGGGAGCAGAAAAATTCTTTGACATCAAATGTGTAAAAGCCGGATTGGAACCGAGTGCCGTGGTATTGGTTGCCACCGTAAGAGCGTTGAAATACCATGGAGGAGTTAAGATTGACCAGTTGAAAGAACCTAACGTGGAAGCGCTGAAGAAAGGGATAGGCAACCTTGAAAAACAGGTCGAGAACATGAAAAAATTCAATATTTGTCCGGTCGTGGCCATCAATAAATTCGAATCCGATACGGACGAGGAGATCGCTTATCTGGCTCAAAAATGTAACGAACTGGAAGTTCCCATGGAGGTAGCAGAAGTCTGGGCCAAGGGAGGAGCCGGAGCTGAAAACTTGGCCAAACTTGTTGCCAAGGTAGCCGAGCAATGCAGCTGTACCTTAAAACCTCTTTACAACTGGGAGTGGAGTGTCGAAAAGAAAATCGAAACGGTAGCGAAAGAGCTTTACGGGGCTGCCGCCATCGATTACACGACCGAGGCTAAAAACGATTTGAAAAAAGTGATGGACTTAGGGTTAGACAAATTACCGATTTGTATCGCTAAAACTCAAAAATCACTATCCGATAATCCGAAATTATTAGGCCGTCCGAAAGATTTCGTGGTCACAGTTCGACAAATCGAGATCGCTTCCGGAGCTGGATTTATCATTCCTATTACAGGAAGTATCATGAGAATGCCCGGTCTACCCGATATCCCCGCCGCTGAAAAAATCGATATCGATAACAAGGGGAAAATAACCGGTCTATTCTAATTAAATAATAATATTAAAGTGGGAGAACTAACCCCTCTCCCACTATATTTACGACACCACTAAAGGCGATGGATCCGATACACCTCGAAAAAATTCCACACCTGTCTGAAACTACTTATTCGCTTGATCAAATAAGTATCTTTCTGGATGAAAAATGTATTTTTCTTCCTATAGATCAGATAAACTGGGAAAATCCATACCAGAACACTCCTCGCGTACAATGCAAAATAGCTTACAACGAACAGGCTCTGTTTCTGAAATTTCAGGTGGAAGAAAATACTTTCAGGGGACAGGAAGTAAACGATAACGGAAGCATATGGGAAGATTCCTGTGTCGAATTTTTCATACAGCCTCTACCCTCCTCGGCCTTTTATTACAATTTTGAATTCAACGCTATAGGCGCTTTGTTAATAGGCTACGGTACTGGACGGAACGACCGGGTTCTGGCGGACTCCGTTATTATAAATTCAGTTCGTAGAGAAATACATCTATCCGTTTCCCGCGGAGGAGGCAAAAGAGACTCTTTTTGTTGGGAACTGATTACCGAAATCCCTTTTACCGCTTTATTCAAGACTGATTTTGCGCCGCAAGACGGTACCGTCATTAAAGCCAATATCTATAAGTGCGGTAATAAATTACCCTCTCCCCATTTTTTATCCTGGCAACCCATTCATACCGAACATCCTGATTTTCACCGATCGGAATTTTTCGGTTCATTGATTTTTTAATTGACATAAAATGAAAACTGGAACGATTATATTATTAATAGGATTGGGCTATATATTGTTAAACGATCTTTTTCTCTACCTCGAGATCAAGCGCTATCTAAAACGTAAAACAAGCAAAATTCTGTATATTATACACTCGCTGCTTTTTGTCTCCGGGTTGTTAAGTTATAATTTTATCATTCCTCAGATAAAAACGCCGGATGCTTATTTTTGGTTTGGAAAAGGAATTGCCATTTTATTTCTATGCTATGCCCCAAAAACAATCTACATCCTATTAAACGGCATCGCTTTACTGGTCAGACGCCTGAAATTGTTTTCAAAAATTATTCATTATCTTGCTTTCGGGTTAAGCATATTTGTTTTCTTCGTTATTTTCTATGGAATAACGTGGGGAAGATACGATTATAAAGTTGTCAGACAGGAGGTATGTATAAAAGAATTACCGGATACATTCAATCATTTTCGCATCGTACAATTAACCGATCTTCATCTGGGAAGCTACCGGGAAGGATATGTCGGTATATCGAAACTCGTTCAAAAAGTAAACGCTCTTAAACCGGATTTAATTGTTTTTACCGGAGATATGGTGAATAACTTTGCCTCCGAAATAATACCTTGGCAAGATACATTAAAATTATTAACTTCCCGTTATGGAAAATACGCGATAACGGGAAATCACGATTATGGCCATTATACGCGTTGGAAATCGGAAGGCGATCGCAAGGAAAACCTCGTCCAATTTTTTAATAATATGCGAAATATGGGATTTCATATGCTGAATAACAGCAACATACCGCTTATTATTCAAACGGATACGATCTATTTATCGGGAGTTGAAAATTGGGGACTACCTCCTTTTCCTCAATACGGAAAACTATCGGAGGCTCTTCAAGGAACAGAAGGCCACGTGGTGATTCTCCTTTCACACGATCCTTCCCATTGGCGGCAGGAAGTAATTTACCGTCCCGTGGCTTTGACCCTGTCGGGACATACACACGCAATGCAAATGGGAATACAAATAGGTCGTTTTCAATGGAGTCCGTCAAAATATATCTATCCGGAATACAACGGTCTTTATAAACACGATCGACATCAACTCTATGTATCCCGAGGAGAAGGTTACTTAGGATTTCCAGGACGTATAGGTCAACGCCCGGAAATCACGTTAATCGAACTAACAAATGATTGCAAACAATGAAAGTAAACAAAAGGAAATCGTTTAGTACGAAATTGACCATATACATTATTTCAGTCTGTGCTGCCATATATGTGATAATCTTTATCATGCTGTACGTGATTCCTAAAATTTCACAATACAAGACAGTAGTCACCTACGCTGAAATGATTACGGAAAAGGTATCCGAAAGAATCGTGGAGCAAGGTAAAAACATCGAGCGGGTTAACTCCATACTCAAGTTGGAACCGATGAAAAATCTATTGATTTCCGAAGATACGTCTCTTTACAGGCAAGTATTGAAAAGTACACCCGAGTTATGTGGATTCGGTATAGAATTTGCTCCCGAATACAAAGACTACGATATTTATGTTTATCAAAACAATCACCAAATTCTTGTTAAGAAACTCAACCATTCCCATAAGTATTTTTCCGATGAACGACTCAATGCTCGGGCCATTCAGCAAAAAAAATCTTACTGGAGCCATTATTATTCCGATACTCTGTTTGTGAAACAACGTATCTTCTCTCGCTATGAACCGCTTTACAACGCAGACCAAACCTTTATCGGTTACCTTCGCTTAGACGTTCCCATCAAAGAATTTACCAAATTCATCCGGAATCTGAAATTATATCAGACAGGATATTGCTACCTACTGAACCATGAAGGAATTATTCTTTCTCATCCCAATCACGAGATAAAACAATATGCCAATATCTGGCAATACGCCAAAGCTAAAAATATCAATTACGATAAAATTATCAACCGCATCATAAAAGGAGAAGAGGGTACCGATAAACTTAACGTAGAGGGAAATAACTTTTTTATTCATTTTAGACGCTTACCTTTTACCAACTGGTCACTCGTAACACTTTGTCCGTTTAATGAAGTATATAATTCCATATCCGATATCAATGACCTGATTCTGATCGGATGTTTCATTTGTCTGCTCCTGCTCTTCTGGATCATAATCCGCATCATCAGGCAAGTATTCAAACCGTTACGGCAATTTGCCACTGTCACCCGTACGATTGCAGACGGTAATTTCAATGTTCCCATACCGGAAACAAACGATAACGACGAAATTCGGGAATTGCGAAACTCATTTATGTATATGCAACACCGAATTATCGAATCCATCAAGAACCTGAAAAAGACAACCATGGAGAAAGAAAAGTTCGAAAGTGAAATCCGGGTTGCACAAAACATACAGGAACAATTTTTACCGACCTCGAATAAACTGGACAAAGAACACATCTCCCTCTACTCCGTATTGGAGCAATCCAAAGCGGTAGGAGGAGACATGTACAGTTACCTCGTCAAAAACGATCTGCTCTATTTCACGGTAGGAGACGTAAGGGGTAAAGGCGTTCCGGCCGCACTTTATATGGCTTCCGTGTGCACGTTATTCAATTACATGGCGACTTCAAAGCAATCTTCAGCCAGCATATGCAACACGCTCAACGACTATTTATGCAGCAACCTGAACGAAGATATGTTCATAACCATGTTCGTGGGTATTTTAAATTTGAAAACCGGAATGTTGAATTACACGAATGCAGGGCATCCCTACCCGATTGTTCAAAGAGAACAAAGAGAGAACAGCATGTTTTTGGAAGAGGCGTTGGATATTCCCATCGGAATCATGAAAAATATTTATAAAGATACACATATTCAACTCTATCCGGGCGATACACTCTTAATCTATACAGACGGAATCAGTGAGGCACAAAACGAGGCCCGGGCATTTTACGGCAAAGAGAGACTATTGCAATTTGTCAAAACACTACAAACCGGCACCCCGGAAGAGTTAATCGACGAAATATTGGCCGATCTGATTAATTATATAGGGGATATGGACGAGGCCGACGACTTAACCATGTTGTCTATAAAATACTTAAAAAGCGATCAAATCATTTACTTTTAAAATCACTATCCAATACCTGAAGATAAGCTTTAGCCAGTTCACCGGCTTCAGGGTTCATATTATTACCCAGATTCCGTTTCGTCCCCAACTCGTAAATATAAGCCCCGTCGTTGTTAACCACGGCTATCGCATTGGGATAAGCGTAGAAAGCAAATGGAATTACGGAGGGATTCAATAAATTCTTACTGTATTTAAAAGCAGAGGCGTCCATTCCTAATTGGGCATACAACGTGGCCACCATATCGGTCTGAGAACCGATAGTAGTAACCACGGAATCCCTTACCGACATGGCTCCACCCGTGAAGACCATCGGGATTTCATAAGCTTCGGGTACAAAAGGTTGCAGAGGACCGATATGTCGCGTTCCATGATCTGCAATCAACACGAAAAGCGTATTATCCCATATTCCGGCCTCCTTGCATTTTTGAAAGAATTTTCCCAAACACATGTCGGTGTATGCTATCGCATTCTTTAATTTGGAACCATTGTCTTCTCCCGGAAATTCGGTCTCCATCGGTACGACAAAAGGTTCATGACTACTCATGGTAAATGCCATATAAAGATAAGGCGTAGGGGCTTTCAACAGGTCTTCATACAGACGGTCTAACATATATCCGTCATGTACCCCCCATTTAAAACGATTTTCAATAGCTTCTCCGGAAAAGTCATCTTCGGTTACACTCTCCTGAAAACTCATGGTAATGTAAGAACGGAAACCGCCGAAATTCAAATCCCCGGCATAATAAAAACGGGTTGCATAACCCTCCTTCTCAAAATCGACCGGAAAACGGGGATGATTGTATGTTTTATTCGGGTATTTCAACATAGATACTTTCGGGTAAGAAGGGAAACCACCGATAACCCCCTGAATACCTCGATCCGAACGGTTTCCGGTAGCATAAATGTGAGAAAAGAAAATTCCCTCCTTGGCAACGGCCTTTAGATTAGGCATAGCCTCCAAGGCCCTGGAAGTAAAAGTTTCCAATAAAAATACAACTACATTAGGACGCTCTGTCCTCAATACTTTTGGGAAACTTCCCTGTTCCGTATAAACACTATCCACCAACTGCTGCGCTCTCTCTAAAGGCATAAAGTTATAAGAATCTTTCAATTTCCCCATGTGCATCACCTCATACAGGAAATTCCAGACCGGATTTACGGCTGCCTGATTGGCATACATATTTTTATTATTAAAAAACACGAAACTGACATTCATCGGGGCGACATTAAAGCCACCTCTCACCGGAATAATCATAATCCCGCCTAATAACATATATACTATACTATGCCACCATTTATCTTTTCCCCGCCTCAAACTCGTAGAAATCCACCTATGATATAAACAATAAAAACCGGCAACCAAAAGGATACACAACAAGGTTAAAACCACAATCAGCCAGACAGGAGTTGAAGCCATCGCGTCTCCCGGTGTTTTCAAATAAGTCAAAGGCGTGGAGTCCATATGGTATCCCCAATTCTTAAAAAGTTCCAAATCTCCGCTCACGATCAAGCTACTAACCGTCAACAACAGAATCGTCAAGACGGCATAAACGACTTTCAATACTTTTACCGGCAAAAATATTCCGATAGCCATCACGACACAAGCTAACATCATCACGTATCCGCCATAAGAAAGATCCATCCGGAATCCTCTGATAAAAACCATGAAATAGTCGTGCAAGGTTAATGAAGTCGTCTCCTGGTATTGATACACTAAAAATAATACCTTTGCCACGAAGGCAAACACAATCCATAACAGGTAATATTTTAATAAAAACAACAATTTTGCTTTCATGGTATATCTTCTTTATCCAAATCAAAAAGGTGCGTCATTCGTGTTGACAGCACGTTCAAAACTCGCTCCCCCTTCTTTAAAATCCGTATTCAAGGGCTCTACAGGCAATGTATCCTCATTCATTTTGGAACTGAACGTTTTCGTCACGACATCCGTATTTTCAAATGCAAAAGGCGAGGTTCTTTCCAAATCACAGAATTGAGCCAACTCGTTTCTGAAACGTAATTGCACCTCCCCTACGGCTCCATTACGATGTTTGGCAATGATGATATCCGCTATCCCTTTTAAACTATTTCCCATGCTGTCCTCCAGAATCCCGTATCTCTCCGGACGATGGATGAACAGTACCATATCCGCATCCTGTTCAATGGCTCCGGATTCGCGCAAATCCGATAACATGGGTTTTTTAGATTCTCCCGTACGTTGTTCTACCCCCCGGTTCAACTGAGACAATGCTATAACCGGAATATTCAACTCCTTGGCTATAATTTTCAACTGCCTGGAAATCATACTCACTTCCTGTTCCCGGTTTCCCCGCATATCCGCTCCTGCAGTCATCAACTGCAGGTAATCGATAATCAAAACCTTTATACCGTATCGTTGTTGTAAACGCCGGCATTTGGCTCTCAATTCAAATATGGAAAGCGCAGGCGTGTCATCCACGTAAATAGGAGCATTCATTAAAGCCCGTATCTTGGCATGAAGTTGTTGCCATTCGTCATCCGTCAATCGTCCGTTTCGTATTTTTTCAGACCCTAACTCCGTCTCGCTGGCAATCAAACGGTTCACTAATTGCACCGAAGACATCTCCAACGAGAACAAAGCAATGGGCTGCTTATGCATGACAGCCATATTTCGAGCCATAGATAAAACAAAAGCCGTCTTACCCATAGAAGGACGGGCAGCTATAATCACAAGGTCCGAAGGTTGCCAACCGGAAGTAATTTCATCGAGAGCCATAAAGCCGGATGGAATTCCGCTTAAACCGTCAGGACGTTTCCCGGCTAATTCGATTCCCTTAAGTGCTTCGTCAATAATAGTATTAATAGCCGTAGTCTCTTTCTTTATATTACCTTCTGCAATTTCAAAGACAGTCTTTTGGGCCATATCTACCAGATCAGCTACATCCGTGGCATCGTCATAAGCCCTATTTTGAATATCGGTACATACCCGTATCAATTCCCGCTGAATGTACTTTTGCACGATAATACGGGCATGGAACTCGATATGTGCGGCAGAGGCTACCCGGGAAGTTAACTGTGACAAATAGTAAGGTCCCCCTACTTCCTCCAAAAGTCCGAGGCGTTTCAACTCTTCACTAACCGTAAGTAAATCGACCGGCTCGTTATTAATAGACAAATTCTGAATAGCCTGATATATTTTCTGGTGAGACTCTTTGTAAAAACAGTCCGGCTTCAAGAAATCGCTTACCATAATGAAAGCATCCTTCTCCAACATCAACGAACCTAAAATTGCTTCTTCCAGATCAATCGCCTGAGGAGGCATCTTTCCGTAATCCGATTGTAATGATTTATAGTTATATTCCGATTTTTTAGCCATACCTTTTTTATTTACAAAAAGATTGTTCGATAAAGATATTTGTATATCGATATTTTACAATCATTTATCTCTATTACACATTATCCACCGATCCTGCTTTATTTTTTATTGATTCAAAGATAGTAATAATTTTAAACTCAAAACTTGTGCTTACGGTTTATGATTAACTTCCGGTCCCGCTATCTTTAAATCATAAATCTAAAATCCGAAATCGCAAATCTTCTCAATCACTCAATCTCTTAATCCTTTAATTCAGATCACTTTCAATTCTTTCAATTTCCAGAAACAACGAACGGTAGCTTCTACATCCGCCAACGCATTGTGAGCATCGTCAAATCCGGTCCCAAACAGTACCTGATGCAATTCGGATAACTTCGGGGATTTAAAACCCTGTTTACCGGGCAATTTACAGTAAGCCGTGGAAAGCTTCATCGTACAATATTTAGGCTTTAAAAATAAAGAAGTCATCATTCTCTTCCGTTCAAACTCCGCACCGACAATACATTCGTCAAAGCTAATATTATGACCGACAAGAGCATAAGCTTCATCCATCTTATCGGAAAATAATGCCAATACTGATTCCAGGTCTTTTCCCTCGGACATGGCTTTAGTCGTTGTAATTCCGTGTATTCGTGAAGATTCCGAAGGAATCGTAAATCCTTCCGGTTTGATGATATCATTTCGTTCTTCTATAATCCCTCCGTTATCATCACACATAACCCACGCTAACTGAACCAATCTCGGCCAATTATCCACGTCCGTCACGGGAGCGTTCCAACGCTTCGGCAATCCCGTCGTTTCCGTATCAAAAAATAAATACATAACAACCTATTTTAGAGCAAGTCCCTGGAATCTCCCAAGGCTTAATTATTCGTTATCGAAACTTTTATTATACTGGTGCATAGCCCTATAACTCATTCCCATGCTAGAAAATCCGCCATCATGATATAAGTTCTGCATGGTCACCTTTCGGGTCAGATCCGAAAACAACGTAATGCAATAGTCCGCACACTCATCCGCCGTGGCGTTTCCCAAAGGAGACATCCGTTCGGCAAAGTCTATCAAAGAATCGAAACCCTTAATTCCGCTCCCGGCAGTCGTAACGGTCGGCGACTGGGATATCGTATTTACTCGGATTCGCTTTTCCCTGCCGTAAATATATCCGAAACTACGGGCAATGGATTCCAACATCGCTTTCGCATCCGCCATATCGTTATACTCGAACATCGTACGCTGTGCCGCCACGTAAGAGAGAGCGACCACGGAACCCCATTCGTTAATAGCATCCAATTTTTTAGCCGTTTGCAGCACCTTATGGAATGAAACAGCCGAAATATCCAATGTTTTTTGTAAAAAATCGTAATCTAAATTATCGTATGATCGTTTTTTACGTACGTTTAACGACATAGCCACCGAATGTAAAATAAAATCGATTCTCCCTCCCAAACGATCCATGGCCTCCGTGAACAACCTCTCTAAATCCTCTACATTCGTGGCATCAGCCGGGATCAACGGAATATTATTTTTAGCGGCAAAATCCTTCACCTCTCCCATCCGAATAGATAATTCCGTATTGGTTAAAACGATATCGGCACCCTCTTCCAAACATTTTTCCGCTACTTTCCAGGCTATCGATTTATCATTCAGAACACCAAAAATAATTCCCTTTTTACCTCTCAATAAATTGTAACTCATACTTAAAAATTTAATTCTACTTTGTCAAAACTGACACAAAGGTAGTTCTCTTTTTCGGAAAGCAGGAGATAAAAAACATTTTTTAGTAAAAAGCGATACAGAAAATACCTCCTATCGCTTAGATACATTAATAACTTTGAACAAGCAAACGAGCATTCTCCAACGCCGCTTTACTGATTTCGTGACCGCTGATCATTCCGGCGATCTCCCTGATTCGCTCCTCCTGATCGAGCCATTTGATACGAGATATCGTATTGGCTTGATCGTCCTCCTTGTACACCTTAAAATGATTCATCCCGGCTGCTGCTATCTGGGGCAAATGAGAAATACTGATAACCTGCATCCGACCGGACATCTCTTTCATCATGGAAGCCATTCTATGAGCAATCTCTCCGGATACCCCGGTATCTATTTCATCAAAAATAATGACCGGTAATTGTTTGTTCCTGCAAAGTATATATTTCAAAGACAACATAAGTCTCGAAATCTCCCCTCCCGAGGCGACTTTCGACAATTCTCCCGGCATTTGATTTTTATTTGCGGCAAATCTGAACTGTACGTCATCTTTTCCGGAAGCGACAAAATGATCGAGAGAATCGATGGTAATCGAAAATACAGCATGCTTAATGCCCAGGCTAATCAGCAAAGCGCACATCTCTTCCCTCATTTTTCCTTCTCCTTTGACTCTGCTTTTGTGGATCTTCCCGGCAAACTCTTCCATTTCTTTCTCTAAAATCCCTATCTTCTTTTGCAAAGCTTCTATCTGTTCAGAGAAGGATATTATACCTTTCAACTTAATACCGATATCTTCCTTTATCCGAATCAAATCCTCTACTTCCTCGACTCTATGCTTATGTAATAAATCGTATATCACATTCAAACGCTCCTCTACACTCTCTACCCGGGCCGGAGTATATTCTATCCGCTCTCCCAACCTCTCCGATTCGTCAGCCATATCTTCCAATTCCAGAATGATAGAGTGCAACCGTTCCTCGTATCCGGCAGCTTCTTTTACTATGTTTCCCAAAGTCGCTATATGATTCTTAACTCCTTTCAACTGCTGCACGAGCGGAGTGTCGGAACCCGTTAATAGGTAACTCAGCTCCAGAAAAGTAGATTTTATATTTTCGGCATTGGCTAATACCTTCTGTTCCTCCTCCAACTCCCGTTGCTCTCCCGCCCTTAAATTAGCCGCATCCAACTGATTGAATTGAAATTTCAAATAATCTTCTTCTTTTTCCGCGGCAAGAACCTCTTCTTTCACTCTTGCCAATTCGGCAATCAACTCCTGACGCTCCCTATACCTGACCTGGTAGGCCGCCAATAATTCCTGGTTCCCGCAATAAGCATCCAATACGTTTAGCTGGTATTCGGGTTGCCCGATAAGCAAGGATTGGTGTTGCGAATGAATATCAATTAAAAAATCGCCTAACTCTTTCAATACTTTGTTGTTTACCGGAGTATCATTGATAAAAGCACGGGACTTGCCGTCAGTCGTTATCTCCCGGCGTACGATTACCTGCTCGTCATAATCCAATTCGTTTTCAGCGAACCAATTTTCAAGAGCATACCCCTTTACCTGATAAGTCACCTCGATGATGCATTTCCGACTCTTATCCATAATAACGGAAGAATCTGCACGTTGTCCCAGCGTCAAGCCGATCGCCCCCAACAATATCGATTTACCGGCCCCCGTCTCCCCGGTAATGACCGAAAATCCTCCTGTCATATTGATCTCCGCACGATCGATCAACGCGTAATTATTTATCGTGATGTTACTTATCATAACAGCTCCTTTATAACTTTAGTTTTTGCGAAAATAGCAATTATTTTGAACTTTCGATTTTCAATTTTGAATTTAATTTGTACTTTTGCGCACCGATTTAATATAGTTCTTTCAACATGACGAGTAGAAGATTAATTAGAATTAAAGTATTGCAACTTCTCTACGCTTTCTCCAAAAAAGAGGGAAACACAATAGCTGAAGCTGAAAAAGATCTATTTAAAAGTATATCTAAAAGTACGGATTTATACTATCACATTTTTCTATTAATAACAGAGATCCAACGTAAAGCCTTTCTAAAAATCGATGCGGCTAAAAACCGGAAAGCACCGACACAAAAAGATTTAAATCCCAATGTTCGTTTTGTTGAAAATCCGGTAATCGCTCAAATTGCCAATAACCGGAAATTCAAGACCTATATCAATACCAATTTGATTTCACTAAACGATTCGCCTGAAATCATAACCAAACTTTATAATCGTCTGACGGAATTGGAATGTTACAAAACCTACATGGAGAAACCCAATATCAGTTATGAAGATCATAAAAAAATGGTACTGGATATGATCGTCGACCTGATTGCGCAAGACGAAGAATTTTTCGAAACAATGGAGGAAAAAAATATCTTCTGGAATGACGATTTCGACTTAGTATTAAGTATCGTGTACAAGACGGTTAAAAATATGAAATCGAGTTTCAAAGAAGAAGATCTGTTTTTTATCGCTCTCTACAACGAAGAAGAAGATTATGATTTTGCTAAAACACTTTTCAGAAAAACAATTCTGGACAAGGACACGAATACGGAAATCATCGATAAATTTGCTCACAATTGGGAAGTAGACCGGATATCTGATATGGATAAGTTAATTATGAGCGCCGCCATTTCCGAATTAAAATATTTCCCTTCTATCCCGGTAAAAGTAACTTTAGACGAATACATCGAAATTTCAAAATCCTACTGCTCGCCTAAAAGTAGTGGTTTCATTAATGGAGTGTTGGACAAAGTTGTAGCTCTGCTGAAAGAAAATAACGAGATTCAAAAGATTGGTCGCGGACTGATGGAATAAAGTAAAGGGTAGTAAACCACCCTTTACATTCTAAACTAAACTAACCAAACTTTTGTAATCACTACAATAGTAAATTTTACGCTATACAAGCACTTCGGTAAACTTATAACTTATTTTTAAAAAAAGCAAGTTTTTATTAATATTTAGATTGTAATTTTTCTATTTTATAATTTTTTATATAATCTATCGCCTCTTCCACGGAAGGTAATACTTCAAAAATACGATCGTATCCGGATGAAATAAATCCCTCTTTTTGAATGGTATGGATAAAAAGAAAGAAGTATTCGTAGAAATCATTCGTGTTCAAGAATACGATCGGCTTATGATGTTCTCCTAACTGCTTCAAAGTAACCACCTCCGTAATCTCCTCTATTGTTCCCCATCCTCCGGGTAGTGCAATAAAAGCATCTGCCCGTTCTCTTAACAAACTTTTTCGCTCTTTCATATCGTCAACAACCGTTAATTCGGAAATGTTCCGGGCAGCAACACCCCGGTCAACAATACATCGAGGTATAATTCCGGTAACCTTTCCCCCACCTTTTAATGTTGCCTCGGCAACCACCCGCATCAATCCGCAAGTTGTCCCTCCATACACCAGATTCCAGCCTCGGGCAGCAATCTGTTCTCCCAATAAAGTCGCCGCACGAACGTAAATCGGATCGATTTTCTCTGAAGAAGCACAAAAAACACAAATATTCATATCATTCTATTTATTTTCTAAAAAAATACTGCTTAACAATCACCGGAAACAACATCCGGCTTATTGAAAAGCAGTAAATATTTTAGACGTGATCATTAAGCGTCAATCGTCGCATAAGTAGCGTTTTGTTCAATGAATTGCCTTCTGGGCGGAACATCGTCTCCCATTAACATGGAGAAAATCCGGTCTGCCTCAGCAGCATTTTCAATAGTTACCTGCCGTAACGTCCGGCCGTCCGGAGACATGGTCGTATCCCACAATTGCTCTGCCGTCATCTCCCCAAGACCTTTGTAACGCTGAATATGCAAACTATTCTCCTTACCACCGCCCATCTCTTGTATCAACTGTAATCTTTGTTCTTCGGTCCAGCAATAACGTTGCTCCTTCCCCTTCTTCACGGAATAAAGAGGCGGCGTCGCGATGTAAAGATAACCGTTCTCGATAACCGACCGCATGTAACGGAAAAAGAGAGTCATGATCAATGTGGCAATATGTGCTCCGTCGACATCGGCATCGGCCATAATAATAATCTTATGATAACGTATCTTTTCAAGATTTTCCGCCTTACTGTCTTCAGCCGTACCTATCGTGATTCCTAATGCCTGGAATATAATTTTAATTTCGTCACTCTCCCACACCCGGTGAGCCATCGCTTTCTCTACATTCAATATTTTTCCGCGCAAAGGCAATATGGCCTGGAAACGACGATCCCGTCCTTGCTTAGCCGTACCTCCTGCTGAATCTCCCTCGACCAAAAATATCTCGCAATTCTCCGGATTATTATCGGAACAATCGGCCAGCTTACCGGGAAGACCTGAACCGGAAAGTACCGTTTTACGCTGTACCAACTCTCTGGCCTTACGAGCTGCATGACGAGCTGTCGCTGCCAATATGACTTTGTCCACTATCGCTCTCGCGTCTTTCGGATGTTCTTCCAAGTAATTGGCTAATACCGTACTCACGGCTTGAGCCACGGCTGTTCCCACTTCCGTGTTTCCCAATTTGGTTTTCGTCTGACCTTCAAATTGCGGTTCAGCCACTTTTACTGAAATAATTGCCGTCAACCCCTCTCTGAAGTCGTCACCGTTGATTTCAAACTTTAACTTACTCAACATACCCATGTTTTCGGCGTAGGTTTTCAATGTCTGCGTCAACCCGCGACGAAAACCGGCCAAGTGAGTACCACCCTCCATGGTATTGATATTATTCACGTAAGAAAAAATATTTTCTTTAAACTCCGTGTTATAATGTAATGCGACTTCAATCGGTATACCGTTTTTTTCCGTGGTAATATGAATGGTTTCATCTATCAGCTTTTCCCGGTTGGCATCCAAATATTCAACAAACTCTTTCAGTCCTTCCTCTGAATAAAAAACCTCCGACTTATATTCGTTCGTATCGGGATCTATCATCCGCTTATCCGTTAACGACAAACGAATACCTTTATTTAAATAAGCCAACTCCCGTAAACGAGCCGCTAAAATATCATATTTGTATTCGGTTACATAAAATATCGTATTATCGGGTTTAAATAGAATGGTCGTTCCGGTACGATCCGTCTCTCCTACAGCCTCGACATCCCCGAGAGGAGCCCCCTTAGAATACTCCTGTTTCCAGATTTTTCCTTCCCGATATACCAATGCAACTAATTTCTCCGATAATGCATTCACACACGATACACCAACCCCGTGCAAACCACCGGATACTTTATAAGAACCTTTGTCAAATTTTCCTCCGGCATGTAAAACGGTCATAACGACCTCCAAAGCGGAACGATTTTCTTTATGGTGTTGTGCTGTCGGAATTCCCCGTCCGTCATCTTCAACCATAATCGAATTATCTTCGTTTATCGTGACTTCTATATTTTTACAATAACCGGCTAACGCCTCATCAATGGAGTTATCTACGACCTCATATACCAAATGGTGTAATCCCTTCGTGTTCACATCTCCTATATACATGGAAGGCCGCATACGAACGGCTTCCAATCCTTCCAACACCTGAATACTATCCGCAGAATACTCTTTTGCTGCTGCTTGCTCTAATTCTTCACTCATTGATTTATATATTTTATTTTTATTCTTGTAAGCAATATCCTATCTTCTTTCTAAAACATGCAAATATAAACATTTTTGTCCAAAAAAACGAGCAGAACACAAGATATTTTTACAGGGGTATAGCATGATTTAAGTATCTTATTATAAAAACTTTATACCATAATTTATCTCCCGTCTACAATCAGATTTGCAATAAAAATCGTATCTTCAAGAACCGGTGTCAAAAACAAACAACCCGATACGATTTTTCCCCCTTCGACAACCAAAGGAATATTTTTCTTCGTTTCTAAATAATAGCGGTAAGCTTCACCTTGACGCGAAAAACATTGCACTTGAAATACCCCTTCGCTCTCTTCCGCCAAATAATGTTCGGAAAGAGAAAGTGCTACAATCCCCATCGTGTACCTTAAATTGATCTCTACACAAGGATGAATTTTATAGTTACCCCATTCGTCCCGGTAGATCATCATATCAACTCCAAGACAACCGATATAATTTCCCCCGTATAACTTTTCAATAACCCGACTTACGGTATTCCGCAAAGTCAAAAAATCTTCTTTCCCGACATAACACGTAATTTTCTCTTCTATCTTTTCCTGCTTTCCCACGTAATTCCCCTTGTATTCACCTTCTTTTCCCACGTAAAAATCAGATAAACCCAAAAAAGAAGAATTTCCTTTGTCGTCAATCTCAAACTCCATGGCAAAATCCCATATCTTATCCCACATTTTTTCAACCATTACATATCTTTGCCTGTGAAATATACCATTCAACCATTCGATTGTCTTAGAGGTTATCTTTCCTTTCTCAAGCATAAATACCCCTCTCCCTGAAGAGGACCAAGGCGATTTTACAACGATATTTTCTCTCTCCGATAACTTTTTTATCTCTTCCACCGAATGGCATACTACCGGAACGAGTTCAGCCGGAAAATCCATATAACAACGTAGGATTTGAAAATAATCGATCACCTTCCGGCGACTATACCACTCTTCCCGTCCCGGACTCCACTCTCCCATTACACCCCCCGTAAACTCTTTTTTACAACGAGATTTTAGCTCCTTTAATAAATAATGTACCCTGGGACTCCATCCCCAAGGACGCAATTCATTGAATGAAATTCGACCCGCTTCCTCCCGGGTAATTCCAGATTCTACCAGACCGGGGAAAATATCGTATTCTTTCTTAAAACAATCGGACAAAGGCCTGTTTAATAGTACAAAATCTCCTTTATTTGCCAAAAAGGCAGGCAAAAATGCCAAATCATTCATCATTCTCATAATCTTCACAGGAGGAGTGTAACTGATTCGTCCATTGGCAATTGCCATCTCGTTATCCGAATTGAAAAAGTAAAGATTTCGCATCGTGTTAAAATTTTGTGAATAAAAATACACCATCGTGGTATATTTTTTGTAATATCCATACAAAATTATCGACAAAAAGTGGTTAAACAAAAGAAAATTATATAACGTTAGAAATATTAATCATTCTATAACATAATTAACGAAACTTTTTTTAAGAGTATAAGTATATACGCTTATGTGTCGATAATTGGTTAATGATAGAAAATTTAAATGAGATGATTTTACAATTAGCATTTGTTTTAACAGCTATTATTGTCGGAGCCCGCCTCGGAGGTATCGGACTCGGCGTCATGGGTGGTATCGGACTTGGAATTCTTACGTTTGTTTTTGGCTTACAGCCAACGACTCCTCCTATCGACGTGATGTTGATGATTGTGGCCGTAATATCTGCCGCTGCCTGCATGCAAGCGGCAGGAGGATTGGATCTTATGGTAAAGGTAGCCGAACGATTACTCCGAAAAAATCCGGCCCACGTAACTATCTTAAGTCCCCTGGTAACTTACATTTTTACTTTCATCGCCGGAACAGGCCACGTGGCTTATTCCGTGCTACCGGTTATCGCGGAAGTTGCCACGGAAACGAAAATTCGACCAGAACGCCCTTTAGGGATTGCGGTCATTGCCTCCCAGCAGGCTATCACGGCCAGCCCCATCTCCGCGGCAACAGTTGCTTTATTGGGATTACTGGCCGGATATAACATTTCTTTATTCGATATCCTGAAAATTACGATTCCTGCCACCCTAATTGGAGTATTAGCGGGAGCAATCTACTCCATGCGGGTAGGAAAAGAGTTGGTGGATGATCCGGAATACCAAAAACGGTTGGCAGACGGAGAATTTTCCAACAAGAAATATCAAACTCAGGATGTAAAAAACAAAAGAAACGCCAGTATATCCGTATTCGTTTTTATTATAGCTACGGTATTCATCGTACTCTTCGGCTCTTTCGACAGTTTCCGTCCCTCCTATTTGATCGACGGAGAAACCGTCATTCTCGATATGCCTTCGATCATTGAAATCCTAATGTTGACAGCAGCAGCTTTAATACTTATGTTAACGAAAACCAACGGATTAAAAGCCGCACAGGGTTCCGTGTTCTCCGCCGGAATGCAGGCCGTTGTCGCCATTTTCGGTATTGCCTGGATGGGTGATACCTTCCTGCAGGGGAATATGGCAGAATTAAAGAACTCTATTGAAGGAATTGTTACTCAAATGCCCTGGTTATTCGGAATCGCTCTTTTCGCCATGTCCATCCTGCTCTATAGTCAGGCTGCAACGGTAAGAGCTTTCATGCCTTTGGGAATAGCCCTGGGTATATCTCCCTATATGTTAATCGCCATGTTCCCGGCTGTAAACGGCTATTTCTTCATACCGAATTACCCGACAGTCGTTGCAGCTATTAACTTCGATAGAACAGGAACTACTCATATCGGAAAATACATATTGAACCATTCATTTATGATGCCCGGTCTCATTGCCACGATCGTATCCGTGGGACTCGGCCTATTATTCGTCCAAATTTTTTAATAAATATAGCTTAATCGTTTAACTAAAATTGAGAAATCATGAAAATGTTAAAAAGAATCAGTTTGGTGATAGCCTTAGCGCTATTCTCTGTTGCAACCGTATTTGCACAAAAATTACCGAACATCCACATTCTTGCTACGGGAGGTACGATCGCAGGTACAGGAACTTCCAGTACGGGAACGAACTACACGGCTGGTCAAGTTGCCATTGGTACCCTGCTCTCTGCCGTTCCTGAAATTCAGAAAATAGCCAATGTTACCGGTGAACAAATTGTAAAGATCGGTTCACAGGACATGACAGATGACGTATGGTTAAAATTAGCCAAAACCATTAACACGTTGTTAGCCAGAAAAGATATCGACGGCATCGTGATCACTCACGGAACCGATACGATGGAAGAGACGGCTTTTTTCTTGAATTTAACCGTAAAAAGCAATAAACCGGTAGTATTGGTCGGAGCTATGCGTCCTTCCACGGCATTAAGTGCTGACGGACCGTTGAATCTTTACAATGCCGTTGTTGTTGCAGGAGCAAAAGAATCTATGGGAAAAGGTGTATTGGTAGCCATGAACGGCATCATTTTGGGAGCTCACAGCGTATTGAAGATGAATACCATCGATGTACAAACATTCCAGGCTCCGAATTCAGGTCCTCTCGGCTACATCTACAATGGAAAAGTTTTCTACAACCAAACTCCGTTGAAAAAACACACGACTCAATCGATTTTTGATGTAACCAACTTAAATTCCCTTCCGAAAGTAGGTATCGTTTACAGTTATTCGAACATGGAAGGCGATGTTGTAAAAATGATGGCCAATGGCGGATACAAAGGAATTATCCATGCCGGTTTAGGAAACGGAAATATCCATAAGAACGTATTCCCGGAATTGATCAATGCACGCAAAAAAGGCATCCTTATCGTTCGTTCGACCAGAGTTCCGACAGGTCCTACCACCTTGGATGCTGAAGTAGATGACAATCAATACCAATTCATTGCTTCTCAGGAATTGAATCCTCAGAAATCAAGAATTTTATTGATGCTTGCATTAACCAAAACCAACGACTGGAAAACCATCCAGGAATATTTCAACGAATATTAATCTGATTCTTTAAAAAGATAAACACCCTGGCATACATTCTCTCAATAGCAGGTATGCCAAGGTATAAACCAAAAGAAAACGCGATCTTATGAAAAAAATAGTATTATTAGTATTGGTAATGGGTTGTGTACAAGGACTTTTTGCCCAAAGTACATCCAACGAGAAAACGCTATTCGAAAAGGTTTCCAAAATCGAAAAGAAAGTGGACTGGTTCCATCTTTATTTGAATATGCAGGGAACATTCAATGCCAATTTCAATTATGAAGGTGTAAACGGACTTCAACAGGCCGCTTTCAAAATGAATCAATTGCGTATCGAAGCCAAAGGTAATGTTACACCGTGGTTATCTTACCGTTGGAGACAACGCCTGAACCGGGGAAGCGGTAACGGTAGCACAAATATCGATAATATGCCGACCTCCATTGACATTGCCGGGATCGGAGTAAAATTGAACGATCAATTCTCGTTCTTCGCCGGTAAGCAATGTACCGTTTACGGAGGTATTGAATTCGATCTCAATCCGATCGAAATTTACGAGTATTGCGATATGATCGAATACATGAGCAATTTCATGACCGGATTGAATATCGCTTTCCAGGCTAATGAAAACCACCAAATTCAATTCCAGATATTGGATAGCCGAAACGGTTCGGTAGAAGAAACTTACGGCGATATCAACGAAGTAGGTATCGGCAACGGCCGTGCCCCGCTCGTGTACACCTTGAACTGGAACGGTAATTTCTTCGACGGAGCCTTCAAAACCCGTTGGTCTGCCTCCATCATGAGTGAAGCTGAAAAAAAACAGATGTATTACTACGCTTTGGGTAACGAATTGACCTTGGGTGATTTCAATATGTATTTCGATTTTATGTATTCAGACGAAGATTTGGATCGTAAAGGAATCATGACCGATATCTTAGGCGGTAGAAACAACTTGGACAATCATGTTGCATTCAATGCCAAATACATGTCGATGGTAGCTAAATTCAACTACCGCGTGGCCCCGAAATGGAATGTTTTCATCAAAGGAATGTATGAAACGGCTTCCATATTCAAAGCTACCGACGGAATTGAAAAAGGTAAATACCGTACCTCTTACGGTTACTTGGCAGGTGTCGAATACTATCCTATGGAAAGCAATCTGCATTTCTTTGCTAACTTTACCGGACGTTCTTACAACTTTACACATCGTGCAGCAGGTTATAACAATTACGATACTCAACGGGTATCCGTTGGTTTCATTTACCAGTTACCGATGTTCTAATATAAAAAATCCGGCAGTCCAAATCTGCCGGATTTTTTAATTCCAAACTACCCTATTTACAATATCCTCTTTAAATCGTAAATCTAAAATCCGAAATCATAAATCAATCACTTCATCACTCCTCTCAGCGATTCGGATTGTTTATTCGCTTTTTAGTGAATTAACCGGATTAAGAACGGCCGCTTTATAACTTTGCCAACCTACCATCAATAAGGCCACTATACAAGCAAAAATACCGGCAATAATAAAAATCCACCAACTGATCCCGACCCGGTAAACATAGCCGGATAACCAATAATTCATTATCCACCAACCGATCGGGCAAGCGATCACGAAAGCAAGCAGAATCCACCGGAGAAAACCGGATATCAACATTCGCAATACTTCCCGGATCGAAGCCCCGTTTACCCGACGCAAGCCGATCTCCCGCAATCGTTGTTGAATAAAATAGGTAGACATGGCCAATATACCCATCATACTCAATATAACGGCTAACAAACAAAAAATACCCACTAAAGAAGCGGTACGTTCGCCCTCTTTATACCATAGATTGATTCTATCATCCAAGAAACCGGAATCATAGGGACGCCCTTCGATAAATTTCGCGTACACGCTCTTTACCCGTTCATATGCCTTTATCGGGTTTCCGGTAACCCTCACCAGAATCAAAGATCTGCCAAAACTATTACCGAACGACACCTCTAACGGGCCTACCGCCTCTTTAAAATCATCGAAATGAAAATCTTCCATAATCCCTAAAATGGGAACGGTCCGTTCATTTCGTTTGTATGAAGTAGGTTCTCCCTCCAATTCCAGAGCTTTTATAGCGGTACGATTCAAATAAACTCCCGGGCCTGTTACCCCGGTAGGAGTCACCGGTATATCAAAAACGGAAAAAAATGCCGTATCCGTACAATAAACGGTAAAACCGATCCACTTACCCTCGGATACAAAGGTATTGTTATCCCCCCAAAAACCGGGAGCTCCCGAAGAGAAAGTACAGCTTTTTACTTCCGGCAATTGAGATAATTCGCTTCTGAATCCGGCATCCTGGCCATAATTTATCCTGTTCGTCAACCAAATAACATTCTCTTTATCAAAACCCAAATAATAATTTCGCATGTACTCCGTTTGCCTTTGAATAACCAAGGTGCCGATAATTAAAACGATCGTCACTACAAATTGGAAACAGATCAACACCTTACCGTACACGCTCTTGCTCTTCCGGTGAAACATCCCTTTAACCACCTCCACGGAATTAAAACGGGTAATCATCCAGGCAGGCATAATGCCGGCAACGATACCCGTCAAAACGACAAATCCCAGAATACCGATAAGATTAAAAAAAGAGAGATGATCTTTGATAGATATATCCGTTCCTAACAAATTATTGAATAAAGGTTCCATACTTACAGCCAATATCACCGCAATAATAAAAGCAAACAGACAAAGCCAAATAGATTCTCCGACAAATTGCCTGTACAGATTTGCGTTAGCCGACCCTAACAATTTCTTTACGGCAGCCTCCTTCGCCCGGAATCCGGTTCGTGCCACCGACAAATTGTTGTAATTAATCAACGCCAAAAGAAAAATAATAACCACAATGGCCGTCAATATACTAACCAACACTTTACTGTTTCCATGGGTAGCGCTCCCGCTATATTCGCTGAAATAAATATCCTGTAAAGGTTGTAAATCGAAAATTTTTGCCCTACCCGATTTATAAATCCAATAATTCTCCTTAAAATCAGCCAATATTTGAGGAATCTTTGAGATCAAATCGGCTCCGGACTTAGCTAAAAAATAAAGTCCGAAAGAGTTGTTATCATTGTTTTTCAATAGCTCCGGGCTCCCCCACATACGGGCAAGATACTCGAAGTTAACCACGGCATCACACGAGTTAAAGTGGGTATTTTTCGGTATGTCTTCCATGATCCCGGTTACCTTCAACCGATGTTGTTCGTTGAGTTCCACCTCCTGCCCTATTGCCGATCTGTCCCCGAACAGCTTTCGGGCATAAGAACGGGTTAAAACAATACTTTGAGTCGTGCATAATACCTCATTCGGATCCCCCTCTGACAAGTGAAAAGAAAAGATATTAAAAAAGGAAGAATCAGCCATGAGGATTTTCATATCCGACTTTTGTCCCTGCTCGTCGGTAGCGATAACATTTCGCTGAAAGATACGGGTATACGATTCGATCTCCGGATATTTTGCGGCTAATTCTCCTCCCACCAAGGTGCCGAAATAAGAACCGTAATCGGCAATCGCCCGGTAAATTCGATCTTTATTTTTATGGAAATTATCTACCGACAACTCCTCGTGAATATAGACACTCAACAAAATAACAAAAGCCATGGAAAAGGCAAAACCCGAAACGGTGATAGCAGTATAGAGCTTATTCCTCCGCAGGTTTCTAAAAAATATTTTTAAATTCGATAAATTCATACTGATTATTTTATAGTCAAGAGAGAGGTATCAACCCCTATGCCATAAAATCAGCATACTCATTTACAGCAAAATATACTAAAACGACTCTCTTGTCCTATCAAAAAATCATACAGTACGTGTATAATTTTTTGTCATTACCCTTTTCTCTCAAAACCTCGATTTCGAAAAGACAAAGATAAAATGTATGATCTAAAGATTCACTTCATCGTATTAAGTTTTCATCATTATTTTAGCTTTACCCATTTAACGGCGTCGGCCACGACTAATTGGGCATACTTCAACCTGCCGTCACTTTCGATAGGAGGAACTCCCCGGTCATCCAACACGACGCGGGATTCTCCTGCCGGTAGGGTGAAGGTACCTAACGATACCCAATCCGGATCGCCTTTTTGAACTTCCAGGACGATTTCTTCCTTTCCCCCTGGAGTGTAGACGGTATAGTAGTTTTTCATCCCCGGGTAATCGGTTGTATATTGATCCATGTGGCACATCTCTAAATGAGGTCGATGAATAAATATCTCGTATTTGCCTGCTTCCGGAAGATTTGCCGTCCATTCGGCCCTGAACTTTCCCGTGCCGGATGCTTTTGTAAAAGCGCTGCGAATATGATCACCGTAAGCCTTATTTAATCCATATTCTAAGGCTGGAACACCCCATGTGTTTGCTTTAGTATTACAACCCGCAAAAAAGTATTCTCGATCGTCCTCGTTCGTGATCAGATCCGCCAATCGTTTCCGGTTGTTTGCCGAATCGATCAACTGGAAGTTCTCGTCCTCGTTGTCCACGACAATCTCCCCCGGGGGGTAGAATTGATCCCTATCGAGCGGGGTAACCCCTTCTTTAGGTACAGGACCCGACAAGGGTGACTCCCCCCTGTTCAATAAAATATTTTTCGGTAAATTGCCCGAGTAGTTCGTGGTTAATTTCAGGGAATATCTCAAGTTTTCATGAACGACGATTCGTTTACATTCCCCGGGTTCGATCCGGTAACCCCGGCAATTCACGATCGTCTCTTCCCCGCTTTGCGTCCAACCGCGTGTAATGACCGAAACGACACCTTCCGTTTCACTGAAATTACCGACCTTGAAATCGATGACTTGTGTCTCTTTTGTCGTTTTACAGGAGAGATCTTTTATCGATAACAGGGGAAGTTGACGACTTGCGTACCACTCGTCCATGTATTCCTTGATGTTCTGCCCGAAACGCCGTTCGAACTCCTCGACAAACGAGTCGAAGTCCACTTCCCGGAAACGGGCACGCTCGCTAAATTCCCGTGTAAACCGGGTCAGGGAGTCCCAGGTGGTAATCGTCGTGAGGTAACCCAATAAATGAGAAACTTTTAAAGAAATAGCGATACTTTGCTCCCCGCTATACCCTTCCGTGATAACCCCTTCCAATCCTTTTTCCACGATCCGATTCAATATTTTCGGCGTTATATTTAATCTGACTTCTTCCGGCTGTATCATTTGATTGATTATTAAATCCATCCCCCTATACCTAGCTGGTCATTTATCCCCACTGAAAGGATTTTTATTTCTGAGAATTGAATCATTGAAAGCAGAGTTCATCAGGAATACAAACAATAAAAGGACTGACTCGGATTTCAATCTGAGTCAGTCTCATATTTGATGTAGCACGCTACAAGGAGCAAGAATTACAGTCTCTTACTTCCTTCTTGCAAGATACTCGATGGCATAAACCGGCCAACGGGGAACTTTTCGGATATTTGTACGGACTGCAGGAATGTCGCACAGCAGGAAGAGGGCTGCAAGAGCTAAGGCGAACCAGATAACATAGCCGTATACCTGTTTCATTGCCACCATCATCATGGAGTGCAGGAAGTCGTGCCCAACGTACTCGCCGAAGTTAAAGTGCGCCATATCCAAGTGAGTGAGAGTAAGTTGCTGTCCGTAACTCATCATATTATCGTTCATAAAGTGCGAGAAGATGGTGGTATGAATGCCATAACCTGCCGCTCCTGCCAGATACATATGGAGGATATTGAACACGAACAAGCCCATGAAAAACTGTTCAAGGCTGGGCACTGATTCGTCTAAAGCCCACATCAATGTGGGGGCAAGTATGGCATAAGCAAATCCCCGCAAGAATATGGCAAGGCGATACTGCTCGATATTGACATTCATGTCCAGCGTAAAGTACATCAACATACCATAGAACGCAATGCAGATGAAAGCTATGCCGAAGAGTTTCCATACCTTCCACTTTTTTACTTTTAGCCAAAAGAGGTCAAGCAAGATGCCAACGTACATACCGGGAAGTGCCCACATATACTGCGCCTCTTTGGTCAGCTCCTCCAGTCGGATGACTTCGCTGTAAAGTATCTCTTCCATTGTGTGTTCAGCACCGAAAGCAAGTTCGGCAAAAAAGGTAACGATGAGAATGGGAACAACGTTGCGACGTGTGAAAAGACTGAGTTCGACGTAAGGGTAACGGTAATAGTGAAGGCGGTAGAGCACAATGCCGGAAAGTACAATGGTCGCACCGAACAGAAGGCGCATGCGGAGCGTGTCGAACCACATGAAATAGTCACCATACACCACGATGTAAGATACCACGAGCATCAGTCCACAGATGAACAACGCTCCCTGAAAGTCAATCCCTTTGAGTGACAGGCGCTGGGGCATGGGACAGAACGGGCGGCAGAAGATGACTTGCGTGAGTAGTACGAACAGCATGGTGCCTATAGTAAAGACGTGCATCATCTGCCAGGTGAAATGATGACCGAACCAAGCTGCAAGCCATCCGCTGCCTTCTATAGCGGTGAGCAAGATGATGTGGAGCACGGGAAAGAAGACGGCAAAATCGCGTCGGGGGGTAATCCAAAGCTGAATGTTGCTCATACACTCGAACGTACCTTGTATCTTGGCCATTCCGGCAATGAAGCACACCACCGCAAGTACAGGTATCGACTGGCAATACATTGTCAGCACGTTGCATACGCCAAGGACAATGGCGGAACCGCAAAGCAACTGCCGGTTAGTGAAACGGAACTTCATGCGGAAGAGCATAGGGAAATACACAGCCATGCCCGCAAGGGTGGCATAAAGCAGGAAGAGTACGTCCTCAATCATGAAGTTGGTGGTGCCACGGATGCCATCCAGTGCACCGAGGTAGATGCCTCCGCTGAACTGAAAGCAAAGGGCGGTCAGCACGTACAGCCAGGGCTGGATACGGCGAGGCACCCACTCCTTCATCATCGGCATGGAAAAGCCCATGCTGGGGGGAGGACCGCCAGCACTCTTCATAAAGAATTCTGTTAATTGTCCCATTACGCATTACTCCTTAACGATACATTCCACATTATAACCGCCCTTTAGCTTGGCAACATCACTGTTCGTATCGAGCTTGATGCGCACGGTAACACGCTGTTCAACCTTCACAAAATTGCCAGTGGCATTGTCGATGGGAATGAGTGAGAAGGCACTGCCGGTAGCATCGGAGATGCGTTCCACCGTACCCGTATATTCCACATCCGGAACGGCGTCAGCTGTAATCTCCACCTTATTGCCCACATTGATGTGAGGCAACTGGCTTTCCTTGTAGTTCGCCTCAATCCAACGTTCATCCTTGTCAACGATACTCACCAGTGTCTGCCCCGGATTGACAAGCTGTCCTGCATGAATGTCCTTCGTGCCGACAGTACCGTCGCAAGTGGCAATGATGTAGCAATAAGAAAGATTAAGGCGGGCGAGGTCAACAGCACGACGAGCCAGTTCTATGCCCTGCTCCGAAGCAGAAAGATGATGTCCCTGCTCGGCTACAACAGCCGACTGCATCTGGCGTGAACGAACCGCCTGTTCATAGGCTGCCTTGGCACTCAGATAACCCGTATGTACTTTATCATACTGTTGTTGGGTGACGGCATCTTGGCTGAGGAGGTTCTTGAAACGGTTATCCTCACGCATGGCATTCTCCATCTGCGCACGTGCTGATTCGATGCCTGCCTCGGTAACGGTCATGCTTGTCTTGGTGGTAACGATGCTGCTTGCCGTTCCCTTCGAGCCCTGTTCGGCACGGATAAGGTCTGTCTCGGCTTGAGCCAGCCGCAAGCGAAATTCAGCATCCTCAATGATGACGAGTGTGTCCCCCTTCCTTACCTGCTGAAAATCGGTAAAGCGTACCTCACGGATGAAGCCTTGTACACGGCTGCTCTGAGGCACGACATTCTGACGAACACGGGCATTGTCGGTAAATTCTCCACTACCGAAGTGTATGAACTGACTTACCACGTAAACAGCTCCGCCCAAAAGGCAAAGCACGATGAGCGTATTATATATATAAGTGTATATTTTGTTCTTTTCCATTATTATAATGTATTTGTTACGTATTTGAGTTTATAGAAATTATAAAGCATACCGATGCGGGCATTGACCAGTGCTATTTCAGCAGAGAGTTTCATGTTAGAGGCATCAACCATATCAGTAAGGAGCGCAAGGTCATTCTGATAACGGTTTTGCACCACGGAGTAGTTCTGATTGGCAAGTTCCACCTGCTTCTGCTGCGTCTTCACCTCGGTGTAGGATGTCAGAAGGTTGGTGTAGCTTGCCTGTACACCATTCTCCACCCCCTCATGCGCCAAGGCGAGTGCTTCCTGCGACTGTTGATGCTCTACACGTGCCTTGCGGATGTGGTGTTTGTTCTTCCAAAGATTGCCAAGTCTGAATTTTACACCTATCCCGACGAACCACACGTTTACATTGCAATCTTTCGGGATGAGGTCTTGCGTATATGGACCAAAGAACTGATTCTCTGCCACAACAGCTACCGAAGGCAATGATTCCGCTTTTGCCTGCTTCACTTTCTGCTCCGCAAGATTTGTGGCAACTGCTGCCTGACGGATACCAAGGTTGTTGTCCGCTGCTGTCTGTTGCCATATATCTTGAGCAGCGATTGCCGAGATTGCATTTATTTCTGTGTCAAGTTCATTCTTATCGGGTACTATAACCGTCTGCTCCGGTAAATGAAGTGTTGTAACCAGCTGATAGTTGATGACAGTAGAAGCATCGGTGAGCTTCGTCAACGTGAGTTCAAGCCCCTGCAACTGAAGTTCATAGCGAGTGATATCGTTCTGCAAGACGGTGCCTTGCTCACGGCGGGCTTTCATTTGCTCAATCTCCTTCTGCGTCAGTGCGATATTCTGGCGAACCACTTCTATCTGATTGTTCAGCTTGCAGAGGTCAAGGTAGTAACCCGTCAACAAGAAGCGTACCTCCTGGCGGTTCTTCTCGACATCGAGTTCTGCCATTTCCTTACCCAGTTCCGCCATGCGGATACCCGAACGGATAGCACCACCCACATATACGACCTGCGACACTTGAGCTGTAAAACTGTTTCCCCAGTGGGGAGTGTCCTGTTTGCCGTTTGCTACGGGAACAGCTCCCACACCCGGCACGATGTAATCAGTCGTTCCATTAGTCGAAAAGCCTCGCGACAGCATGAATGCATTGCCCGTATAACTGCCCTGAAGGCTCAAATCCACACTCGGCAGCAAAGCCGATTTGGCTGCTGCCACCCCTTCATCGGCTGCCCGCAGAGCTACCTCACTCACTCTCACCTTTTGACTCTGCTGGTCAGCAAGGTTGTAAAGTGTTGTGAGTGTCATCGCCTGCACAGCCCTGTCTTGCGCACATATAGGCACAAAAAAAGCCCCTTCGGCCATCAGAGCGACAGCCAAAGCAGAATAAGCCATAAATTTGTTCATGAAATAAAAATAGATGTATTGTTGTTCATTATTTTTCCTTTAACCGTTAACCTTTGTCATTCCCTTGGAAATACTAATAATGAACTTAAGAGTCCGGACAGCATTACATCTGCCACAATGCTCTACAAACAGTCTCATCAGGGAATATAAAAAGATGAGAACCGAATATCAAGCACTATTGATTAAAAAATCCGGCGCAAATTTACAAATAAAAATTCAAAATAGGGTTGAGAAAGTCGGAATAATTGTATATGCAAACTTAAATAGGAATAGGATGTATCAATATAATTTTCTGTAACAATTGTTAGTACTTTTATCACCACACGAAGTTTTTTAATGAGGGTGCATCACTTTATTTATTACGATACACCCTCATTGTTGATTTATCTTCTCATTGAAAAGCCTCTCTTTTGCTGTTGGTCATAATTTCCTTCCACCACATTGTCAACTTCCCGTCTGGCTTTGATTTGCTCCCGGTTGTCAAACCCGCCTTTCTACTTGGCGGTGAAGTACAGGAAATCCCCGGCAGTCCAGTGTGATTGCCTGTCATTTCCGAACAGGTCAAGAGCACCCTTAATGTCCGACCTGCTCGGTGTCAAAGTGTGGCTTGTAATAATCACGAGCGAAACGGATAACACAATGTACCGCCTTGCGGAAGATGTCGCTTGTTTTGAGCAGCAGGAAACTGAGACAGCCAATAAGGAAGGTATAGAGCTTTCCGTGTTCGTTGGTATAGCGGAGTTGGAACTGCTTTTCGGACAGCTCAAAGTCCAGATACAGCACATTGTCAGTCCGGGCGATACGGTCGGCTATCTGCACGGCAAGGATGGACTTGCCCACATTGGAATCCGCAAAGAGGCAGGACAGTTCCCCCTCATACCAGAAGCTGTCCCACACTCAACCTCCGAACAACCTCCCGCCATTCAGGATGGTTCCATTCCCATTCTTCCAAACGACTCGACTCGTGGACCAGCAATTTTTCCCGATAAGATCTTAAAATCAATTCTATAATGTCTTCCGGTATTTCATGCATCGTATTCCATTTTTAATTTTGTCCTTACGACAGGAAAAAATCAAAAATGGGTGACAATATTTTTAATAAAAAGAAATTATTTTTTCAACAAGTATAGTAAAAAGCTGAATATAAGACATTCATACAAATATCATTCACGTATCATCTTAACGAAAGCCCATAAAATAGAGAAAGTTTTATCATCTAATCTTGTACGAAGTGTCGTGAGTGAACGGGTCAAAACTGTCTTCACGGTATTAATCGAAACATTAAACTCTTCAGCTACCTCCTTATAACGTTTTCCTTCTAAAACTACGGCTTTAAAAATTTCCCGTGTGCGGTCTGGTAAATTATCGATCTCCTTGTAAATAGAGCTCATGTAACGATCATAGTCCGATTCGTCAAACAGCTCCGAAGCAGGCCACTCCAAAACGGTATCTATCGGCTTTAATAAAATCTCTTCCTTCGATTCCAACACATTCAAACAACGATTACGAACCGACTGATATAAATAAGAACGCAAATAATTTTTTATCGAATCAAAACGTCTATTTTCCCAAAATTGAATAAGCGGTCAAAGGCCTGTAAAAACGACGAAAAAGCAATTCCAAGCCGTATTTATTTCCCTGTTTCAAAAGTTCTAAAATCTTATCAGCTTCCTCCATCCGATATCAACCTATTTTATAATACTCCTCATAAAAACTTATCCTATGAAATTATCACACGCAAATTAGACTCCCGTACTATAATTAATTATATAAAAATATACTTACACCATGAATAAAGACAAACAAATCTATATTTTTAACATGAATTTAATACAATATTGTTTTAATATAGACACAACAGATAACAATATAAAATATTCGTATTCCCAGTTACATATTAATATGCTGTTTTTTGTTGCTTTATTTATTTTGCAAAAGAGGAATATAGTATTATTTTTGCCGCCTTTAATTGAACTTAACCAAAAACACGTTAAACGGAATTATTCATGAAAATCGCCTCATTTATTATTTTGCTGTCGCTACTCTTTTCTCAAAGTCATTCACAAACCCTTCTATCGCATCTATCGGAACAAGACACTCTGTCCGGAAAATCTTTGTTCGAGACGGTCAGCGGTATAGAAAAGAAAACCGATTACTTCAATCTTTCCATACTTATGCAGGGAGGATTCAACACTAACTTCAGGGGAGATGAATTTGAACAAGCCGCTTTTAAGATGAAAGAGTTCCGTATCGATGCTCGCGGAAAAGTCACACCCTGGCTATCCTATCGATGGCGTCAACGATTGAATAGAGGAAATACCCCGGCCGAGTTGGATAACCTTCCCCTCTCCATCGACTATGCCATGGTCGATGTCCGGTTTTCGGATCGCCTCTCTTTTAAAATAGGAAAACAAGCTGCCGCATACGGCGGATTCGAATACGATCTCGATCCCCACGAAATTTACCAATATAGCGATATGATCGACTATATGTATTTCGATTTTATGACCGGATTAACCGGTATATATCAATTAAACGCAAATCAACAATTTCAGATTCAGATCGTCAATAGCCGTTGCAGTTCCATGGAAGAACTGTATGGGATATTACCGGAAGGAATGGAGAAAAGCAAGCTTCCATTGGCCTATACCCTGAATTGGAACGGTTATTTTTTCGGGAACAGGTTAGCTACCCGCTGGTCCTTTTCCCTCCTAAATCAAGCCCGTAACACTTGTATCTTCTATTATGTCATTGGAAATCAATTAAATATCAATAAATTGAATATCTATCTGGACTTTACTCTTTCGGACGAAGAACTGGACAGCCGGGAAATCATTTCGGATATCATCCGTTCCGAAGAAAATCCCACTTGTGCAGAATATACCAGATATCAATCCTGGGTAACGAAACTCAACTACCGTTTCCGCCCCCATTGGAATCTGTTTGTAAAAGGGATGTATGAAACGGCTTCCATTTATAAACAAACTCGGAACCGGGAAAAAGGGAAATACCGGACCTCGTACGGTTATTTCGGAGGAATCGAGTTCTATCCCATGAAAGAAAACTTCCGTTTCTACTTGGCTTACTTAGGGCGCTCTTATAGATACACGGACCGGGCAAACCAATATGGAACAAAAGATTATTCAACCACCCAACTGTCTTTGGGACTAATTTATAATCTTCCCTTATTTTAACCTTTAGAGATGAAGAGATTCTGTGATTAGAAAATTTATGATTTCGGATTTTAGATTGACAATTTAAAGAAGCAAGGGATTAAAGGATTCGGGGATTAAAAGATTCAGTGATTGAGTGATTGGGGATTAAGGGGGAAGGGCTAAAAACGAAGGAGCATCAATAGTGAACGGCGAGCGTCGTGTCCGGTTTGCGGAACGTCCAACCGACGGATTGTTTGAGCGAAGCGAGTCCCGGAGGGTAGTGAACGAAAAACGACTACACGACCGACGGAAACGTCCCGCCCCGAAGGGTTTAGCCCTCTCAATTGCAAATGAAGAGATGAAGGGATTGGAAGATTTATGATTTCGGATTTTAGATTGACGATTTTCCGCCCGTTCATCAAATGACATCAGAAACGGGTATCGACATCGACCCAAACAATTTCGTCGGTAAAATCACGGCACTCTCCCAACACCTTCCCTTCGGGATTCAACAACCGGGATCCTCCGGCATATTTCAATCCACCGGGATCAGTACCACAACAATTTACACCCGCGATATACGCTTTATTTTCTATTGCCCGTTCCCGTAACAACGTTTCCCAATCTTTTTGACGAGACTCCGGCCAATTGGCTACATAAACAGCCATATCGTAACCGACCCTGTTTTTACTCCATTCCGGAAAACGTAAATCATAACATATATAAGTGGCTATTTTATAGCCTTTGTATTCAAAAACCAATTGTTCCTCCCCCGGGGTATATCCACTCATCTTAAAACAATTGTGTTTATCATAAAAACGACACTCCCCGTCAGGAAAGGCTACCACCAACCGATTATAAAACTTCCCATTTTCATTGTACACCGTCGATCCCATAATCACGGCCCCCGTACGGGCAGACCATTGTTTCAAAGAATCCGTAACACGGGTAAAATAGGAAGCAACCCGTACTTTTTCACGGAAAGACTCCTGTTTTTCTCTCTTCTTCATCAAACACCCGGAAGCAAACAATTCGGGTAAAACGATCAAGTCCCCTTCCTTACATTCCGCCATCTTTCTGCCGAATGCTTTCAAATTCCCCTCAACGTCTCCCCAGAGGAATGAAGCCTGTACCAAACCTACCCTTAAGCCCTTCTTTTGTTGGGCCTCCGCCTTTCCGCACAGGCTTAAACAAAAACAGAGAATACAAAATCTAAATATCATAATATTGTTGTATACATATCAACTAATTTTTTTCCGAAGGAATCCGAAAAAAAGCGGATCGATCCCAGCTAAAAGATACTCCCGGTCGTTCAGATACAATTTTCCGGTTTCTATATCCAAAGTCAGTTGATCGCCAGACATATAGTCTTTCGCCACTTCCCGATTTATAATAATGTAAAGTCCGTAATTCATCGCCATCCGATAAAAATTACGGTTGACCGACTTCACGATGATCACGCGTATTCCTGCGGCCATTAACCCCGTCACGGCATGTTTAATCAACCTGCCGCAACCGAAATTTTCGCCGGCAACAATCAAATCCCCCGGTTTCGCCTCTACGGCAAAATTCATATCCAATCCGGCAAAGAGGGCAGGTTTTATCAAATCCGTCTGCTCATGAGTCACCTTATAAGTCAATTTCTCGGAAAATATCTGGTGACAAGAGATGTTATCGATATCGGAATAGTTCCAAATGGCTGCACTCTTACGATAATCATACTCTTCCAGACATCTTTGCTCCTCGGGTTTGCGCTTATATTTAAATTCGGCACCCTGAAAATGAATTACGGTCGACAACTCTCCCCGTATGGCCGTCATCGCTACCGTCACCGGAGAAGCGACATATTTCTTTACCCCCGATGTTACCGTGTTTCCGATAAAATGGCTATTGGTCGTCGAAATAAAACAACTGTTTTCGGCAGAAGCCATATGTCCTACACTCAGGCAAGGCCCACAACTGGCACCTAATATAATGGCTCCGGCCCGGGATAAGATATCGATAACACCCTCTTCAATTGCCTGCAAATAAATAGCCCGGGAAGCCGGAACAATAAAAAGCTGAAAACTATCGGCTACATGTTTCCCGTCCAATATCATCGCCGCCAACCTTAAATCTTCCAAACGACCGGCAGCACACCCTCCTATCAGCCCCTGTTGTATTTTAATACCCTCGATCTCGTTTACTCCTCTGATCTCTCCATGTACCGTATCCAGCACCAATGGAAATACTTTTGCCAAATCAACTTCAATATACCTGACATAATGAGCATCCTTATCCGCCCATATTCCCCGAACGGCCGGTTCTTTGAAATAATCAGCCAATACGTCGTCGGGCGGAAAAACGGAACATTCGATTCCCATCTCCGTGGATACGTTGGCTATCGTCATCCGATCGGCAATAGATAAACTCCCGACCCCATCTCCATGATATTCAATGACCTGTCCGTTTACCTCCAGTTCGCTCAATATCCCCATGATCCATAAGGCCAGATCTTTCGCCACAACACCATCGGGCAAGCTATTCTTTAAAACAAGCTTTATGGTCTCGGGAACCCTGAACCATATTTTACCCGTTTTCCACAAAGCGGCAGTCTCCGTCTTATTTATATCCATGGCAAAACTGTTAAATGCTCCGGCCGTAGCAATATGACTGTCACTTCCCGTGATTAACATCCCCGGCTTAACAATATCTGCCAGTACCTGATGGCAAATACCCCGGTCGCAATCATAAAAATGTTCTATATTTTGCTCCTCCACGAAATCACGAATGGAATTATATTCATTGATCATTTCATTTGTCAAACCGGATACTTTTCCATCCAACACGATAACCAACTGATTCGGACAATGCACGTTCTCCCCCTTCATTCGTTCGAATATTCTACGGATCCGAGCCGAATTATCATGACTTAAAACATAATCCGGTTCCCGGACGACAATACTTCCGCTGGGTGCATTCAATATTTTCTCGACAAATGTACGTTCCATAATTATTAATTTATCAATTTGACTACCGCCTCTATTTTTTCTACATCACTATAAAATTCTTCGTACTCTGGAATACCGGGAACCCCTCCCATCGATACCCTCGGATTACGATAAATCATTTTACTATCTCTATGATTTTTACCGCTTAAATGTATAGCATCCACCCTGTTTTTTATCAACCATGGTGTATTCGCAGCGTTAACGCCGGCTCCGGCCATAATTTTAATTCTCCCTTTGGCAAGGTCGACTAAGCGTCGGATATTCCCTCTTCCTTTCTCTACATCATTCTCACCTCCCGATGTCAATATCCGGTGACAACCGGCCCGGATCACATCTTCCAACGCCTCTTCCATATCCGCTACCATATCTATCGCCCGATGAAAAGTAACCTTCAAAGGAGCAGCACACTCCACCAATACCCTCATCCGCTCCGTATCCACCCGACCATCTGCTGACAAAATACCTGAAACGATCCCATCCGCACCACAAGACTTGGCATAAAGAATCTCTTCTTTCATCTGCTGAAATTCCAAATCGGAATAAAGAAAATCTCCTCCCCGCGGCCGGATCATCACGTATAATTCGATGGACAATAAATTTCTCGCCATTCGGATAGCAGCAGCCGACGGAGTCAATCCCCCGTCATACATAGCCGTACACAACTCCACCCGATCCGCCCCCGCCGCCTGTGCATTCAAACAGGATTCCAATGAATAAACACAAACTTCAACTTCCACCTTATGTTCCATACCTATACCGAATATCAATTAGATTATAAAAATAAACCTTTATTCCTTTCTATTCAAATAATCCACGAAGAAATTCATACGGAAACGAACAAAACAAACATACGTGAATCATCAATACCGTTTACCGGACTGAAATACACGACGATACTTATCGTAGTTTTTAATATACCACAATAAGTATTCTACCCCGTTTCGACGTCCCTTACAAATCAGGGGCGCAGTATACTGTAGTAATAAAAATCGATTATTTTACCGTTTTTCACGGCAGCTTTATGCAATACGGCTTCCAGAGTATATCCCACCTTTTCCAGCACATGCATAGAAGCTTGATTGTAATCGAATACCAAGGCATACAACTTTTGAAAAGGAAAAGTTTCAAAAGCATACTCCGTAACCGCTTTTATAACCTTGGGCATAACTCCTTTCCCCCAATAAGCTTCTCCCAGCCAATAACCGATCTCGGCCGTTATCCTTTCTATATCGCCCTCGGAACCGAATCCGATACTGCCGACAGCTTTGCCGTCAATCTCTATGGCAAATCGCATGGGAGGTCCCGGTAGCAAATGGACCATACTGATATAATCAAAAGCATCTTGCTTCGTGTAAGGATAAGGGAAATGATCCATTACATTATTCCATACTTTTACATTATTCGCGTTTTCCGCCAAGGAATTACAATCGGAGAATCGCCACTCTCTCAACACAAATCCGTCTCCTTCAATACGCACGGGTTGTGCTTCTTTTGGTAATATAAAAGCTTCCTTCCCGAAACTCATCGACGAAGGAAAATCACCTACATCTGTTTTCATAATCGCAAGATTCTTTTCAGAATCTTCCTCTATTCAAATTGTTTTTTATCATTAAAACTACGCAAACATACGGAGATTAATGATTCGCTGTACTCCGAAGTGAAAATAAATTTTCAATAAACAAATTGATATATATCAATGCGTTACAATAAACAGAAACTCTCTTTTTACAAAAAATCACGGAAAACGGAATCAAAAGAGACCGGTTTGCATCGTGCAGGAAGAAATTATTCCCATTCCATTCCGAATAACTCCTCAAACTTCCGTTTTACGACTCCTTTCACCTCCTCCATAACCAATGTATGCTCCAATTCCCGGGCCATCGAAGTAACTCCCTTGTCCACGAATCCGCAAGGATGGATGTAATTGAAATAATTCATATCGGTATTCACGTTTAGGGCAAAACCATGCATAGTCACAAAACGGGAACATCTGATTCCAATGGCACAAATTTTACGGGCTTTCGCTCCCGTAGACTCCAGCCATACACCGGTCGCTCCCGCTAATCGTTCTCCCTGAATCCCGTATTCGCCTATACTTTGAATAACGACTTCTTCCAAACGATCCACATAATCTTTTACACCCAATCCGAAATTATCCATATCCACGATCGGGTATACCACCAGCTGTCCCGGACCGTGGTAGGTAATATCCCCCCCCCGGTCCACTTTTACAAATTCTGCCTGCTTTGCCTGAAGCTGAATGGAATTGATTAACATATTGGCAGCATCCCCGCTCTTTCCCAAAGTATAAACATGAGGATGCTCCACGAACAAAAGATAATTGGATGTAGTTTCCCCTTTCGATTTACGGGCTTTGATCCCATCCATCAATTCCTCCTGTTTTTGCCAAACGGAACGGTAATCCGCCAACCCCAAGTCTAAAAATACGGTCTTCTTCATCTTATCTGACATGCTTCTCGGCATGGTAACTGGATCTTACCAGAGGACCGCTCTCCACGTGTGTAAATCCTTTTTCCAAACCAATCCGATGATACTCTTCAAATACTTCCGGCGTAACGTACTCCTTTACTTCCAGATTTTTAGCCGTAGGTTGTAGATACTGGCCAATCGTCATGACCTTACAGCCTACTCCGCGTAGATCGTCCATCGTCTCCAAAATTTCGTCTCTGGTCTCTCCCAATCCTAACATAATACCGGATTTCGATACAATCCCCGAATCGGCAATCTGTTTGATCACCTCCAAAGAAACCGGATAGGTAGCCCTGCTTCTGACACTATCGGACAAACGCTTTACAGTCTCCAAATTGTGGGAAATCACATTCGGACGAGCATCGATAACCTGCTGGATCAACTCTTTCCGCCCTTGGAAATCAGGAATCAACACCTCCATGGTAACCTCCGGATTTATCTCCTTTACCTTCCGTATAACCTTCACCCAATGAGAAGCTCCCAAATCATCCACATCATCCCGGTCTACCGAGGTAATTACGGCATGTTTTAATTTCAACAACTGAATGGAACGGGCAATATTGTCCGGTTCCTGAGGATCCAAGGGTGCCGGATGTCCGGTCTTTACGTTGCAAAATTTGCAGGAACGGGTACATACGTCTCCCGCGATCATAAACGTGGCCGTTCCGTTTCCCCAACATTCACCCTGGTTCGGGCACATTCCGCTCGTACATATCGTATGCAAATGATGTCCCCGAACTATATTCAATACCTCTGTCGAACTCTGTCCTTTCGGCAATTTTATTTTCAACCATTCCGGTTTTCTTCTGCTGTTACAACACGCCATATGAAGTCTTTTAAATTTCCGGCAAATATACCTCTTCTCTGTTGCATAAAAAAGAAAAGCTGTCTAAAAAGACAGCTTTACCACTACTACTAACCCTAATTTTGACTTGCTCAATTCTGAACTACTCAAATCCATTAAAAATTCCCGTTTTTATTACTTAGTTATCTCTTAGATGTAAAAAAACGGAAAAGGTTGCGTCAGTCCGAGAAAAATAATTATTTATTTTCAAAATAACGACAATAGGAAGCAATACCGCAATTTTCACATTTGGGTTTACGGGCCGTACATACATATCTCCCGTGCAGTATCAGCCAATGATGTGCCGTTGAAAGAATTTCGGTCGGGATATGCTGTACTAATTGTTTCTCCGTCTCCAACGGGGTCTTCGCGTTAGTAGTCAACCCGATTCTATCGGACACCCGAAATACATGGGTGTCTACGGGCATAGCTGCTTTTCCGAAAGCTACCGCTTCGACGACATTGGCGGTTTTTCTACCCACTCCCGGTAAAGTCTGCAATTTTTCCATATCATCAGGAACTTTACCGCCGAAATCGGTAACCAGTTTCTTAGCCATCGCGGAAAGGTGTTTCGATTTATTATTAGGAAAAGAGATGGATTTAATTAATTCGAATATTTCCGATACTTCCGCCTTCGCCATGGACTCGGCATCGGGGAAACGGGCCAAGAGTCCGGGCGTCACCATATTCACCCGCTTGTCCGTACATTGAGCCGACAAAATCACGGCTACGATCAATCCGAATGGGTCATGATAATGCAATTCGGTCTCGGCTACCGGCATATTCTCTTTAAACCACTCAATAACATTTTTATACCTCTCTTCTAATTTCATTTTTTGATTTTTTATATTCTATACCACAAAAATACACAATAAAAGTCAGAACGAAAGACTCAGCTTGTCCTGAAAATGAAATCCTCTCTTTTTCTCTAAAAAATCCTCTGTTGCCCTCCACAAGCTCAGACGGCTCTCCCGGGCCAAAATATCGTCCGGTAGTTTTATCTCTTTTCTCTTCCTAAAAAAACATCCCGTGTAACTCTCTCCCTCTTTTGACGTAGTTAACCAGATAGTAGTATCTGCACCCTTCTCCGGAGATTGAATAAAAGGGCGGAAAAAATGGTCTGCCAACGGGTCAAACCATTGATGCATCGTGATCATTCCCGTGTTTACCACTCCCGGATCCACGGCATTAACCACGACGGACTTCTCTTTTAAACGATCTGCCAACTCCGAAGTATACAATAAAATAGCCCGTTTGGAAGCGGAATAGGCTTTAAAACGACGAAATTTCTCCCGCACAGGTTCAAAAAAGTACTCATCAATCTTTCCCATCCGGAAAGTGCACGAAGAGACATTGACGATTCTGGAAATTTTATTAACTCCCATATAGGGCAATAATAACCGGGTTAATAACCAAGGACCCACGTAATTCACCCCCACGGTCGTCTCCAACCCGTCGGATGTAACAGAAAAATCCTTACACATGATACCCGCGTTATTCACCAATCCCCCCACTTCCCGATCATCCAACTGCTCAACAAAACGATAAATAGAATCAAAAGAAGACAGATCCAGACGTAACAACTCCACTTTCCGGTTACCGCTTTCATTCACGATACGATTTCTGATATCCATGGATCGTTCCGTATTCCGGCAGGCCATAACTACCGGATGTCCGGCTTTTGCCAATGATTCGGTAATAGCCCGTCCCATCCCGCCGTTAGCTCCGGTTACAATAATCCATCTGTCCATATGATCTCGTTATAATAGTTACAATATTAATTTTAGCATAAGCCTCTTATATCATTTTCGTTTTTCTCATAATCCACCGAACCACCCCCAACGGAAGAAAAAATAAAAAAAACATAAAAAAATAATTCACCAACCCGGGCATCATCCAGGCTCGCTTACGAAACATTCCCCGTATCGCCCGACGAGCCAATCTTTGAGGAGTCATCATAACCCCCAAACGTAAAGCCAACTTCTGCAACCGCTTACTCAAATGATAAAGATCCGTCGCTATCGCCCCGGGACATAATACCGTCACGTAAACACCATAATCCAGCATTTCCAAACGAAAAGCCCTGGAGAAACACTTTAAGAAGCATTTGGTAGAAGCATACAACGAAATCCCCGGATAAGACAGCCAAGCCGACATGGAAGACATATTTAAAATATACCCCCGGCCCCGTACTTTCATATCTTCACCGAAATACCGACATAACATAGCAGGGGTAACCATGTGCAACAATAGCATTTTCTCCGTAACGGCAACAGGAAGATTCACCACCTTACTCAATTTAAACATACCCGCGTTATTCACCAATACCTCTATTTCCAAACTCCTCTCCTTACAATACGCGTAAAGACGCTCCGCCGCATCCGTTACGGCCAAATCCATATACAAAGGGTATGTATCCACTCCATATTCCGCCGCCAGTTCCGCTCCGACCTCCTGAATCCGCTCTTCCTCATTACTCACGAGTACCAATCCGTATCCCCTCGATCCCAACTCCCTGGCATACTCTTTTCCGATTCCGGAACTCGCTCCCGTCACCAAGGCAAATTTTCCCTCTGGTTTATTTCTATCCATCTGCTTTACATTCTAACGATTCTATCTCAATAGCCAAGATTATCCCTTTCTTCTTATCTTCTCAATCTCCCGTTCCAGCTTTCGAGGTAAATCTTTCATATGCTGATGACAAGCCATTTCCCGCGAATACATTCGGGCAATACAATAGTTCACATGTTCGCAGGCATTCCGGGCATGTTCGTCTCTCGCCATCCGGTTTACAAAATCAGGCTCGTTCAACAACGCTCTCGCCATAGACACAAACTCAAAGCCGGCATCCAGCACCATATCGATCTTTTCCCTGGATACCAATCCGCCGACATACACCAAGGGTAACTTAACCTCTTTTCTGAATTTTACCGCATCCTCAAAAAAGTAAGCTTCCCGGAAAGGAACCGTCGGAATCATAAACCGGCCGGCCATAGCAACTCCTATCGGCAACCAGAACTGTTGCATATAATGTGTCAATGTTTTTATCGGCATAGCCCCCCGCATAACATACATGGGAGCACAACTCACAAATCCCCCGCTCAGGACCAGAGCATGTACACCGCCCTGTTCCAGTACTTTTGCCACCTCTATACACTCATCAATATCCATTCCACCCTTAAACCCGTCCCTCATGTTCATCTTCACCAATACCGCCATATCATCCCCGGCTGCTTTCATAACCTCCTCGATAGCCATTCGCGTAAACCGCATCCGGTTTTCCAACGAACCACCAAACTCGTCTTTCCGGTGGTTGGTATAAGGAGACAAGAATTGACTGAGCAAATACCCGTGTCCGGCATGAACCTCCACCGCATCGAAACCGGCCTCCCGGGCCATATTCACGGCACGGCCAAAAGCCTTGGCCATCTCGTATATCTCCTCTTTTTTCATTCCCCGCACAAAGGTCGGCGAATAGATATTAAACCCGGTAGAGGCAGATATAGGCGTACACCCGGCCATTCCCGGCTTGGACATGTTACCGCAATGCCCGATTTGAACGGAAGCAGCAGCTCCCTCTTTATGTATATCATCCGTCAGACGACGTAAATCCGGAATAATTTCTGGTCTTAACCACAATTGATGCGGAAAAGACAAACCACTCCGCACGATAGCCGCGTAAGCGATCGTGGTCATTCCGATACCTCCCCTGGCCACGGAACAATGATAATCGTGTAACATCTGAGAAGGGACATTCCCCGGACACATACCCTCGAATGCCGCCGCTCGAATAGTTCGATTTCGTAACGTCAAAGGACCTATTACTCCCGGTGTAAACAAATTAGATGACATAGTACTATTTTTTTATTGCTCTGTCAATATATAAACGGAAAAACCCGTTTTAAACGAGATTTCTCTATTTCATCGCCAAACATATGTTGATAACGCTGGTATATGGAATGTGCCCGCGGAACCAAATTGGCCACGGTCCATATGACAAATACCAATCCGGCCCATGACCAGGTTAAAACGGCAAAACCGCTCCACTCCACGATCTCCCCGAAATAATTGGCGGAAGTAACATAACGGAACATTCCTCCGCGAGGTAAATAATGCCCGCTATCTCCCGGTTTTCGCAAATTTCGGATAATATGATCCGAATGAATATTAATCCCCATCCCCGCAAAAAATAAAATGCTTCCGATGATAAACTGGGGGGTCGTCAACCAGTCGGCAGTATACATGTCTTCCGGCGACAGGTAAAAAATCCATCCTCCCTGCATACAAGCGTTCAACATATTGAACACGATCCCCATAATCATAATTCCTATCGGCATCTTGCTCTTTCCTTTCAACAAAAGCGGAAAAATAAAAGAACGCTGGAAATAATGAAGCTCGAAATAGAGAAAAAACAACAAGGGAACAATCTCGAAGCGACGACCGGAAAAATACCAGAAAAGAAACATGGCCACAAAAACAGGTGACTCCATCAAAACCCATCCTATCCTGTTGTCAATCGGTCTTCCCCACTTTCCGTCGAAAAAAATTCCGTATCCGGCCTTCACGAAATAGAGAACGATAAAAACAATTACCGCCAATACCGTCATCGAGATTAAAAAACTATCAAATGCCTCCATATATTGATTGTTGTCTAAATTTAGGCAAACATAACAAAAATTATGCCTGATTACTATAGGAATAGCAAAAAAAAAAGACATCCGAACGGCCTATCTCTTTCTCAACCTTCCGGACGTCTCAAGTCCACCGATCTTTTCCGGATCGGTTCCTCCCCTCTATCAGTTCGTTATATTTTCATTTTTTCGGATTTTGAGGCAGATCATCCTGAAAATGAATACTGGCATGAGAACCGTCGCAAAACGGCTTATTGGAAGAAGCCCCGCAACGGCATAAAGTGACCCGGTTACGCAACTCGTATTCAACACCCTCGCTATCATTCATCGGGATACCTCCTTTCACCCATAACGGACCGCTGCAATCCTCTGCCGGATCTTCGATTAAACTCAACGCCGGCTTCAAAGGATGTTCGATAAATTTCCCCTTCTCTTTATCCCATGCCTTCAATCTCCCGGCAGGACAATAATTGGCTTCACGGATCGTTAGTTCCCGAGCCTCCTCGTCATCCGATTCCCCCACCAAATTCCATACCCTTCCGTAAGCATCACAAAAACGGGCAAAAGCACAATACCTTTCGTTATCCGTTAAATCCAATGTAGGTCCTTCAATAACGTCGGCACCCTCCAACAAAGGTATATTATCAGCCGTCAAAGTCGGATCCCAATCCGCCGTCAAATGAGCTCCATCGCAATAAGGTTTATGTTTCGAAGCCCCGCAACGACATAAAGCCGTCGGCTCGTCCGTCGTCGGATAACTCTCTCCGGCAGCATATTCCCATGAACTTCCTTCCTCGTTCGGCATAATGAATTCCTGTTTCAATGGAGGTTGTCCATATACAAAATAAGGACCTTTCCGATCGATAACTATAGAGTATTTACTATCGGCCTTGGGGGTCCCCGGTTCTACATTACGTTTTTCTTGTGTCATGACATATAGATTTGATTATGATCTGTATACGATAAAAAACATTATTTTGTTTCCGGAATCGTTACCTTTCTCGGGTAAAAATATAGTGTTGCTCGTCGGAAAGATCCGCGTTAAAAGCAAATCCTTTCCAGGTGAAGGATTTTAAATCCTCCGGATCCTCGATCTGATCCCGCACGATATAACCCGTCATCATCCCCCGGGCCATCTTGGCATAAGTACGAACGGTTTCCCATTTCCCGTTTCTGAACTCCTGAAATTCAGGAGTAACCACTCTTACCTCCTCGTTGATTCGGTCCATCCGTAAAGCTCCCAGAATATCCAGACTGGCCAAATTCACGAGAATACCGCCGGCCTTAAGAACATCTTCGATCAAAAGCCGGGTTAATTTAGGTTGCCAATAGTCGTATAAATTCTTCCCTTCTACCTTGTCCAATTTCAAAGTATAAGCGATACGATAGGCCTGAATCAAATCCAAAGGACGCACCAAGCCGTACAAAGTCGAAACGATACGTACGTGATCCTGCACGTAATTGAAATCGGCTTCGGTAAAAGAGGATGTGTCCATAGCCTTAAAAACCGTTCCGTCATAAGCAATAATAGCCTGCTTACGAGGACTCGACAAGGATCCGAACCGTTGATACCGTTGATAGCTCTCTTCTGCCAACTTATCGCTTATCTTAAGCAAACGAGCCAACTCGGACACGGAATACTTTCGCATCCGGTCCGCAAGGAATTCGGCTTCGGCAGCGTATAACGGCGTCGTATGAGGTATATCTTGTTCGACCAATGACATGTTCATGGTCTTGGCAGGAGATAACAGTACCAACATCCTACCTCAGCTCCTCAATCTTATACCCGACACCGGAAACAGCTTTTATCACGGAATCCGTATCCCCGGTTTTCAACGTTACCGTCAATACCCGTTCCGGAGAATTTAAATCAACAGACCATTCGGTCACATCTTTCAAACTATTCAACAAAGGGGTAACCTTAGCTACACACCCTCCGCATTTTAATGTCGTTTTAAATCTAAATTTTTTTTCCATACCTTTTCATTTAAATTTTTCTCGTTACAAACCTTTAAATCTGATACGTAAACTATTCGTTACGACCGAAACCGAACTGAATGCCATAGCCGCAGCAGCAATCATCGGATTCAAAAGGAAACCGGTAAAAGGATACAATACTCCCGCGGCCAAAGGTATTCCGATCACGTTATATATAAAAGCCCAGAACAGGTTCTGCCGGATCGTCCTTACCGTCTGCCTGGACAGATTTATTGCCTTGGGAAGGATATTCAAATCGGAAGTGATCAATGTCACCTTAGCCACATCCATAGCGATATCCGATCCTTTTCCCATTGCAATGCTTACGTCCGCCTGTGCCAACGCCTGCGAATCGTTTATGCCGTCCCCGACCATAGCCACGATTTTTCCCTCCTGTTGCAATTCCCGGACAAAATCAGCCTTATCCGAGGGCATTACTTCCGATTTAAAATGACGTACACCCAGAACATCCGCCACCCGCCGGGCCGTTCGCGTATTGTCTCCAGTCAGCATATAAACTTCCACTCCCATTTCTTGCAGTGCCTTTATTGCCTGTCCGGAAGTGGACTTGATCTTATCGGCAATAGCAATAACGACAAGAACCGCTTCCCGCCCGGCAAAGAATACAACCGTTTTCCCTTCTTCTTCCCAACCGGATGCCAAAGCTTCCTCCTCTTCTGTCAATGCAATATGCATATCTGCCAACAGCCTGCGATTACCAACGCCATAAGCCTCCCCTCCTACATAGGCTATAACCCCTTTCCCCACACTTGTTTCGAAATCTTTTATCTCGACATCCGTAACAGGACTTTCCTTCAACGCCTCCACGACAGCATCCGCCAAAGGATGTTCCGAACGACGCTCGATAGCGGATAAAACACTTCGGTATTCCTCCCGTTTATCCACCCCTCTCCAACTCATATCGGTGACAACCGGTTGTCCTTCCGTAATCGTTCCCGTCTTGTCCAATACGATCGCATTTACCTGATGCATCATCTCCAACCCCTCCGCATCTTTAATCAAAATATTATTCTCGGCTCCCTTACCTATTCCGACCATGATAGCGGTCGGCGTCGCCAAACCCAAAGCACAGGGACAAGCAATTACCAATACCGTAATAGAGGTCAACAAGGCATGTGTAAACGCCTCTTCTCCCCCCGCAAGCATCCAAACAATAAAAGTCAATACGGCAATTCCCATAACTACCGGAACAAATATACCGGCAATCTTATCCACCAATTTCTGTACCGGAGCCTTACTTCCCTGTGCCTCCTGTACCATTTTGATGATATGAGCCAATATCGTCTCGTTTCCGACCTTTTCGGCCCGGAATCTGAAACTTCCTTTTTGGTTAATGGTTCCCGCGTAAACAATACCCCCGGTCGTCTTCTCCACCGGAATGGGTTCTCCCGTGATCATACTCTCGTCCACGAACGAAACGCCTTCCGTAACGGTTCCGTCCACCGGAATCTTATCTCCCGGCTTAACAACCAATACATCTCCGACCAAAACTTCTTTAATGGGGATTTCCACCTCCCGGCCATCCTCTCCGATCTTCATCACGGTTTTCGGTTGCAACCCCATCAATTTCTTAATAGCGGTAGAAGTGCTGAATTTAGCCCTTGCTTCCAATAGCCGTCCCAATAAAATCAAGGCAATAATAACGGCAGCAGCCTCATAATAAACATGTGCCTCTAATCCCCGATCGGTCCAGTATTCAGGCCAAATCGTATTAAACAGACTGAAAAGAAAAGCGACTCCCGTACTTACGGCCACCAACGTATCCATATTGGCTCGACCGTGCCTGAACTGTTTATAAGCATGTATAAAAAAATCACGGCCGAAAAAGAGCATCACGGGAAGAGTGAAGGCAAACATGATCCAATTACCGTAAGGCATATGCATAAAAAACATTCCGATCACAAAAACGGGAATGGCAAGCAAAATCGCCCCCGTAGTCTTTCGCTTTAACGAAAGATACTCTTCCTCCTGCAAACGTCCGGCCTCTTCCGGATCGTCCTGTTTTTCTATCACCAGTTCATAGCCGGCAGCCTCTACGGCTTTCTGCAGCTCCTCCGGCGTAACCGTCCGCGGATCGAAATCAACGAAAACGGTCGAATTGGATATATTAACTCTTGCTTCCTGAACTCCCTTTTGAGCACTTAAAGTCGACTCCACACTCACGGCACATGAAGCACAACTCATTCCTAATACCTGATAGGTTTCCCTTATATGACCTGTATGATCTGACATATCGATTTTCCTTGATTCTACTATACGTTATTACATGGGTTTGGTTTCACCCCTACCACCTACTTCCAGAACAGACACAACCAAATGCAAGGAGGTTTTTCTCCCGTTTTCTCTACCCGGTGTTTACAATGTTTCGGCAAAAATAAATAGTCCCCTTGCTTTAGTTCCTTCCATTCTCCCTCCACATTTAACACGGCCTCTCCTTGTACGATCATCACCCACTCGTCTTCCTCCTGGTCATACCAAAAACCCTCGGGAGATACCTGTCCCGTGGAAACAATTCGTTCTACGCGAACATTTTCCTTACGCAACAAAACGGTCACCAGCTCCTTGCTTCCCGCCTGTCCGATCGCCTCGTAAATTGATTTCATTCCTCTTTTTTCTTTCATACAAGTATACAACTTTCTGCATTTAAAAAAAAGAGCATTTTATTAAAAAATACAGCACTTTTTCACGTTTTTATTCCGCCGTTATCTATGATACCTGCCGAAAAAATCCGGATAAATCAGTACAACAACACAGAACAGCGGAATTACAAGAAAAGCATTAAGATAACCTGGGCCATAATCACCCGGACAAACATAGTCAACGGGTATACGGTAGCATATGCAACAGATGGAGTGTCCCCATCTACCGTTGAGTTTATATAATTCAGGGCCATCGGGTTGGACATACTGCCGCATAACATACCGGCAACCGAACCGAAGTCCACCTTTATCACGCTTACGGATAAGATAGCTACCAACACCACGGGAACAAAAGTGATCGCGAATCCCAAACCTACCCACAACAAACCTTCCGGTCTGAAAACAGTATCGAAAAAATGAACACCCGCATCCAGCCCGAGACAAGCCAAATACATCGACAACCCCAAGCCCCTCAACATCAGATTGGCACTAATGGTCGTGTAAGTAATCATATGAATCCGAGGCCCGAAAGCCCCTACAAGAATCCCGACAACAATCGGCCCTCCGGCCAATCCTAATTTTACCGGAAAGCTGATCCCCGGAATAGCTAAGGGTATGGAACCCAAAAGCAAACCGACAACCATCCCGACAAAAACCGATACCAGATTCGGTTCGTCCAAGTCTTTCACGGCATTTCCAAGTACCTTCTCCACGTTAGCAATGGCAGCAGCTTCCCCCACCACGGTCAATCGATCTCCTAACTGAAGCGTCAAATCGGGTGTCGGTAACAGGGTTATACCCGACCGGTAAATACGGGTAATATTGATACCATACTGGTTTCTCAAACGTAACGCCCCTAATTTCTTCCCGTTGATCTCCGAACTGGTCACTACAATCCGATGAGACTCCAATTGACTATCGATGGCATCCCAATCGATATCTTCTTTATTCCAATCCTGACTATCTAATTCACCGATAACAACCTCCAAAGATTTCACCTCACTCTCGGTCGTAATCACTAAAATACGGTCTCCATCCTCCACGATCGTATCGGAAGCCGGAATAATTACTTTCCCATCCCTCCAAAGCCTTGATATAACGAATCTTTTGGATAATAATTTGGCCATATCCTTTATCGATTTATTAAAGATTCCCGGATTACTCACCCGAAACCCGACAATAATGGTCTTTTTGGTTTTATCTTCGTTTCCCCGCTTAAAGAATATACGAGAGGCAAACAGTTTCCGAATCATAATCAAGGCAATAATCACGCCGACAACACCCAAGGGATAAGTCACCGCACAACTCAAAGCCAGATCCGAAGACAAATAGGCCGGATCATTGATCTGCTTTAACGTCTGCTGAGCCGCCCCCAATGCAGGCGTATTGGTCACAGCCCCGCTTAATATTCCAACCATATCCGGTAAAGAGACTCCCGTTGTCCAATGAAATAGCAACGTCATAGCCACTCCTAAAATAACCACAATCATAGCCAACAGGTTCAACCGTATTCCGGCCTTGCCCAAGGAAGCGAAAAAACCCGGGCCGACCTGCAATCCCAAAGCATACACGAAGAGGATCAACCCGAAACTCTCCGCGTAATTCAACATCTGCGGATCGATCGTTAATCCCAAATGCCCCGCCATGATTCCGGCAAAAAACACAAACGTCACGCCCAACGACACACCCCAAAGCGTAATTTTACCCAAAACCAATCCTATTGCCGAAACTAACGAAACGACAATAACAGCCTGTATGACAGAATGTTCTACTAATATCTCATTTAACCATTCCATACTTTATTCCTATCCGAAAAATCCCGCAAAGAAAATAATAAAAAATAAAACTTCATCCTCCTTTTACGAAAAACTCTCCTAAAGATACATCTTAATTGTAGATTAAAAGAATGAAGAGATGAAAAGACTAAAGGATTTAGGGATTAGGTGATTCTGTGATTGAAAGATTTACGATTTCGGATTTTAGATTTATGATTTAAAGAAGCAAGGGATTTGGGGATTAAAGGATTCAGGGATTGAGTGATTGGGGATTAAAGAGATTTACGATTTCGGATTTTAGATTGACGATTTAAAGAAGCAAGGGATTCGGGGATTAAAGGATTCAGTGATTGGGGATTAAGGGGGAAGGGCTAAAAACGAAGGGGCATCAATAGTGAACGGCGAGCGTCGTGTTCGGTTTGAGAAACGGCCAACCGACGGATTGTTTGAGCGAAGCGAGTCCCGGAGGATAGTGAACGCAAACCGGCTACACGACCGACGGAAACGTCCAGCCCCGAAGGGTTTAGCCCTCTCTATTGCAAATGAAAAGATGAAGGTGGAAGATTTATGATTTCGGATTTTAGATTGACGATTTAAAGAATCAAGGGATTTAGGGATTAGGTGATTCTGTGATTGGGGATTAAAGAGATTTACGATTTCAGATTTTAGATTTATGATTTAAAGAAGCAAGAGATTCGGGGATTAAAGGATTCAGTGATTGAGTGATTGGGGGATAGTCTTGTTGTCTTGTCCTAAAAAAGTTTAGGAGTTAATTCTGATTTATATCTTTAAATCTTCTGTAGTGCTATTAAAGTATTTACTAAGTATGAGCAGAACTATACAGCAAATATAATTTCAAGTCTTCCGTAGTGCTATTAAAGTTCTTACAATCTAAATAGGTCAAAAACTGTAAGTATATTTCAAGTCTTCCGTAGTGCTATTAAAGTCCATTATAGGTTTCAATATAACAAACTAACAATCAATAAATTAATCTTTCATAACAGTACTTTTTCATGAGTGTTTTTCAGTCGACCACTAATTCGTAGATTTTACCGGGAGGTCGACGACTTTATTTAACTCGTTTTTTATCAAAACATCAAAGAACTTTTATTACCAAATATAATCCCCGTAACCACGCTCAGCCCCCCTTTCATCGGAGGTCGACTTCCGCAAACATTTATATAGCCTTAAAGATAGATAAATTATAAAACAAACCCAAGCCATTGCAAAACCAAATAAAATTCAAAAGAATTATATACATAAAAATAAGACTTTATCGTTATAAAACAACGTATAAAGTCTTATCAATCAATATACAAAAAAGGATTTTCCTTACCTATTTCGAATAACTTAATGGAGTGGTTATCCAATCGTAATTTTTCCAAGGTGACAACTTATTAAAAATAGTCAATCCGGAATTACAAAACTGTACGACGGCATTCGCCGGATCACTATACGAAAAGGCATCCTCTAGGTTTAAAAAGAACTCCTTCTTAGCCGGAAGGAAGAAAGCTTTGTCCGGATGAAGCATATCACCATGTCCCTGAATATCTTCAATAAAAGGATAAGGCAAACCGTAAAAAGCGGGTTTTCCGTAATTCACATCTCCCGGCCAAAACCCACACTCGAAATAACGCTCGTCAAAAGCATGATCCGAAATCGCCTTGTTCATACCGAAAGGAGCCGACTCCCCGCTATACACGATGCAAGTTAAATCCATCGTTCCGAAATAATAGGCAGGACCATCCACTTTTCCCCGGAAACCGGAAAGAAATTGTCTCATCGCCCCGTAAGCAAAAAGTAAGTTTTGAAGCCATAATTCAACGGCAGCTTTATCATAGTGATGATGCTTTTTATCCTGATCGAAAGGTATCGGATCGTAAAACTCCTGCGGTTTTACATTAATCTCGGTGGCCGCACCAATTTGTTCGAGAGCATTCATAAACTGGTGATAATATATAGCTATCGACGTACCGTCTTCCAAAGGTATAGTACGACTCTTTCCTTCTTCATTATGCATTTCGATTTGATGTTTCCTCAGATTGACAAAAATTTCAAAAGAAGAAGTACTACAAGGAATAATTCCGGAAGATAATCCGTCTATATTCATATAAAGACGCACGTGTGCCCATTCCGGACGTTTATGACAACGCTCCAATTTCACCTTCCCCACCATTTGCAGTAAAAGATGAACCAGATCAGCCGTATCCTGCCACTCTGTATAATTCAAAAATTTCTTATCCATAATATCTCATCTAAAATATTTATATATGACTGATTAAACGATAACAATAAAAAATAGTTTTAACAGGAGGTAAAATAAAATAAGAGTGTTACCCATTTTTTCCTTTATTTAATTTTAAAAAAGGGTAACAAAACCCCCTCGATATCGTTAAATTCTCCAAGAACAATTAACAATATTATATGATGAAAAACAAATATTTCTATTTCATAAGTTGTATGTTGCTGGTAACCTTATCCCTGCATGCAACAGAAAAAGAGAAACCGAAATTCAAATTAGGAGGTGCATTGCGTTTTAACTACAATTTCTCGGACTGGAATAAAGGACACCGGGATAGAGGCGGAGATTTCGGTTTTGACGTATTGAGATTCACGCTCGCCGGATCCTATAAAAATATCCTGTTAGACGCAGATTATCGTTTTTATAGCAAAGATTACGGCGGACCAATGCTAAAATACGGTTGGATCGGTTATCAATTTAATCCGGAAAACCAGCTGCAAGTCGGTTTAACCGGGGTTCCGTTCGGGATCCAACCCATCGGTTCCCACAATTTTTTCCTACAAATCACCTATTACGTGGGTCTGGAGGACGATTCGGACATGGGAATCAAATTCGTTCATAAAGGAGAAAAATGGGACTATGCCATTGCCTTCTTCAAAAATGCCGATGAACTCTTGTTCGGCTCGGATTCGGAAGTGACGGACGATCGATACGGCTACGACGTGGCAGGGCGCAATAAAGAGATCAACCAATTCAACCTGCAAGCTTTTTATAAATGGGGAACCCATACTTTAAATAAATTCGGGGGATCCGCCGAATTCGGACAACTCTATAATTTAGACACCCGCAATAACGGAACTCACTACGCTCTGGCTCTGCATTACGAGCTATACTGGAAAAAATTGAGCCTGAAAACGCAGTTGACGACTTATGCCATGTATCCCAAAAACAAAGAAGGAGAAACCAGAGATGTCATTACCATGACGGCCTACGGAGCCCCCTACCTTGTAGCCGCTAAGGCTAATATCTACACAATCGGTGCCGGGTATACTTTTGATATCGATTCGAAGTTAATTGAAAAAATACAAGTGTATAACGATTTCGGTTGCCTGCAAAAATGGGACAAACTGCTGAAAAACAGTTACCAGAACGTGACCGGATTCTTGGTCGTAGCCGGACCGGTATGGTTGTATGTAGACTATGCCTTGGGTAAAAACCACGCTTGGTTAGGGCCCGATTGGAACGGCTTTGGTCCCGGAGGAGCAAGCGAATCATGGCACGCTCGTTTTAATATGAATATCGGATACTATTTTTAATCAAACAACATATGATCAAAGAATTATATCATCTTTATGTCGGTCGATGGCATTTCTTTTTAGACCTGACCCTACAACACATCGAAATCTCTGTTATCTCGATCGTGTTGGCCACTATCATAGGATTGGGACTAGGAATTTTTATCAGTCAATGTAAACGGAGCTCTTCTACCGTTTTGGGAATTACCAATTTTATCTATACTATTCCCTCCATTGCCCTTTTCGGTTTTTTAATTCCTTTTTCGGGGATAGGCGATACAACGGCTATCGTTGCCCTGACCGTCTATGCCCTACTCCCCATGGTACGCAATACCTACACGGGAATCATCGGAATCGACAAAGAGATCACCGAAGCAGCCAAAGGAATGGGAAGTACTCCCTTTCAAATTTTATACAAGATAGAACTTCCTCTCGCCTTTCCCATTATTCTCTCAGGTATTCGCAATATGGTCGTCATGACCATCGCCCTGGCCGGAATCGCAGCCTTTATCGGAGCCGGAGGACTGGGAGTAGCCATCTACCGGGGAATAACTACCAATAACTCGGCCATGACCGTAGCAGGCAGTTTGTTGATTGCCGTTTTGGCCTTATTAGCGGACTGGGGAGTAGGACGCTACGAAAAATACATCAAAAGAAAACGTAAACTAATTTGATCGACCATGAAAAATTCATTTATATCCATAGCCCTAAGCTTTATATTGCTTTATAGCTGTAATACGTCCAATAATACGATCCATATCGCCACCAAACCCATGACGGAACAATTCATCCTCGGTGAAATGTTAGGATTGCTCATAGAAGAAAATTCCGATCTGCACGTGAAAATCACAAAGGGGATCGGAGGAGGTACCAGCAATATCCATCCCGCCATCGTGAAGGGAGATTTCGACCTGTATCCCGAATACACGGGAACCGGATGGTTGGTTATCCTGAAAAAAGACTCTTTGCTTCCTCCGGACGAGTTGTACTCGGCCCTGCAAAAAGAGTACCTCGATAAATATCATCTCCGCTGGATCGGCCGATACGGTTTTAATAACGCCTACAGTTTAGCCGTAAGCAACGATAACGCTCAAAAATACGATCTGAAAACTTATTCCGACCTAACCCGGTATCCCGGTCAATTCGTTTTCGGGGCGGAATACGATTTCTTTGAAATTCACGACGGATACGATGCCCTGTGTAAGTTCTACGACCTGAAATTTAAAAAGACCATGGACATGGACATCGGTTTAAAATACGAGGCGATTAAGTCGAATAAAATCGACGTGATGAACATATTCACAACCGACGGACAGTTAAGCGGTGCCAATCTTACGGTGCTAAAAGACGACAAAAATTTTTTCCCCACCTACTATTGTGCCACGGTTGTCCGGGAAGAGACACTAAAAGAACACCCGGAATTAAAGAAAATATTGATGTTGATGGACGGTATACTAACCGACCAGGAGATGGCAGATCTGAATTACCAAGTTGAAATCGCCGGAAACTCGGAACGGGATGTTGCCGCTAATTTTCTACAAAGCAAAGGATTAATCAAAAAAGATAAAAGCCATGGAAAATGAAACAGTCATCCGGTTTGAGCACGTCTCGAAAACCTACGGGGAACACCAGGTGCTGGCAGACTTTAACCTGGAAATCAAAAAAGGCGAATTCCTGACCATTATCGGCACCTCCGGTTCCGGAAAGACAACCGTATTAAAGCTCATCAACGGCCTGTTGGCCCCAACTTACGGGTCGGTCTATGTAAACGGAAAAGATATCATAAAAGAGGACCAGACCCTGCTTCGTAGAAATATCGGCTACGTAATTCAGGGGATCGGGCTCTTCCCTCACATGACTATTCGTAAAAACATTGCCTATGTACCCAGCCTACTGAACCACAGAGATAAAGAAAAAACCAAGAGAGCAGTAGAACGACTCATCCGGGTCGTGGGTTTGGAGCAGGAGATGCTCGATCGTCACCCTGCCGAACTCTCCGGAGGTCAGCGTCAACGAGTAGGCATAGCCCGGGCCTTGGCCGCCAACCCGAATATCTTACTCATGGATGAACCTTTCGGGGCCGTAGACGAAATCACGCGTAAAATGTTGCAGAACGAAATTATCCGTATTCACAAAGAACTGGGAGTAACTATCGTTTTCGTGACCCACGATATCAAAGAAGCCCTGAAATTAGGAACACGCGTATTGGTAATGAACAAAGGAAAGATCGAACAGGACGGAACACCGGAAGAGATAGAAAAAACACCCGCTACTCCTTTTGTAAAGGAATTAATCGGAGGATAAAACTTCACACAATAACTCTCGCATAGGGAAACCGTTCTCCAACTGTTTCCCTATATACCCCGTTACCCGGTCTGCCCAGACAGTAAACCTGTCTTTCCCCTTCACATCTCTCCCCCAGAAATCACTCAATTCCGTCTCATCCGCCGACAGGATAAGCTGTTTTATCAAAAGTAAATTCTCACACAAACGATAGACGGACTTCGGTATTCCCTCGTAACGAACCGACCGATAGACAATGCTCTCCTGCCCTCCTGCCGAAAAAATATCCCGAACATTGGGACATACAATAGCCTCCCGGGTAGATAACCACACGGCAAAACGATTAAACTTATCCTTATGCTTACTCAATAATTCCGGGAAAAAACAAAATCCTTTTATCATATAAACATTCCGTTCTTCCGGTGTCAGATTATTCCATAACCGGATCACCATTCCCGTCGCAGAAGGGGCTGATTCCGTATCCAACCACCACAACTCTTCCCCCGGTTTCAATTTAGAGCGATAGTAACTCAAAATGGTTCGGATAGGTGTCGTTTGCTGACGCAATTCATCGTAAGAAATCCCCATCTTATCGAATATCGTCTCTCCCGAAAGCAAATTCATATCGATCGCGTACCGGGGCGAGTGAGTGACAACCACTTCCGGCAGACACTCTTCATATAGCCGGCATTTAAATTCTATCGGTTCGCACATCTTGCCGAACAACATGTATATCCGTTCCACTCCCCCCACCCGGGTTCCCTCGGCTACACTACTTCCTGTCGATTTCCAGTGATTCGCCTGAGTCGTCTTGACCTCTATACCGAAATATCCTTGTATCACGATATCGGGAAAACGTTGTCCCGAAACCAACTCTATATCATTTTCAAACGGGGTACCAACGGCACATTCGCGAAGGACATCTACAACCTTCCCCTCCAAACGGTTACCCAAAAGTTTCTTGTAATGTTCAGGTTGCTCCCTTGCTTCGGTCCGTAACACCCGAAGTACCCGCTCGATCAAAAGCTCAAAAGCTTTTATATCCGGCTCCTGACACCACAAAGATTTCATACTATTCGAAATAAAGATTCCACAATGATTCTATACGCCGGGCAATATGATAAGCAAGTAAAGGAGGTACCGCATTCCCGATAATCTTATAAGCCGCAGAAGGACTCAAGACGAATTGACGGGCTTTCCCCTCCTTGGGTATCACGAACTCGTAATCAGGCGGAAAGGTCTGAATCAAAGCACACTCCCTCGGTGTCAAACGTCTCTCTTTCAATCCCCGTTTTAACTCTCTATCCATTTGCCCGCCATGCTCTTTCGATAAACGGCGGTATTCTATGTTACCGTGATGCTCGGCCCGGATTGTCGGACCAATGCCTTGAATATCCACTTCGGTCTGTCCCTGACAATGCGTTCCCATAAATTTCGCCCGGGAATAATACATCTGAGAAGGATCGTGGCTCTCCTCCGGCTCTTTCAGACCGGCAAATACCTTGGCCAAGGTCTGTGGTTTAGCCAGCTCTTTATTCCTCTCGTCGTGAAAGGCATGACTCACCTTCGGGTAAGGATTATAATTATCCGGAACTGTTTTTTGTATTAATGCCTGCAAAGCTTCCTCTTTTAAGGCCGACTTTCGAATGCCGATAAAAATCACCCGTTCCCGGGATTGCGGCACGCCGTAATCGGCAGCATGCAATACCTGAGGTTCCAGCACGATATACCCGTGCTCGTCAGCCATGGAAAAATCGTGTTGGATAATCTCTTTCACATTCGAGAGATTGACTAACCCTTTTACATTCTCGGCAATAAATATCTTAGGCTTGGTTATCGAGATGACCTCTTTCATCCACATGTATAACTTCCCCCGGGTTTCTTCCGTGGCCATCTCCCCTTCAATGATGCGTCCGTTATGGTCTTTACGGGAATTAAATCCTTTTCGCTTTCCGGCTACGCTAAAATCCTGACAAGGAAATCCGCCTGTCACCACATCCACATTCTCCGGAAAAACTTGCTCACCCGCCCGGTGGCGTTTCACTAAATCCACAATACTCTCGTTCCTGTAAATTTCCTGCGAATAGCCGTACTTTTTAAAATAATACACCCAGGCAGTCCTCGCCTCCCTCAAAATATCATTGGCAAAAACCAATTCGAAACGGGTTGGTTTCAATTTCACAAAATTTCCTTTCCCCCTACTCGCCACAAAATCAGGATTTCTCGCTTCACACAAACTATCCTTGTGAACCGAAAATCCGCCTTCCCATCCTAAATCCATACCTCCGCATCCGGAAAATAACGAAAGGACACGAATCTTTTTACCTTCATTTCCTGCATCCACAGAAGAGACTCCCATATCTGATTCCCCTATATATTATGTTTTTACTTCACTTAATACAACACATCGATAGAACAAATTTCGATCTGTTTCAAAACTATATTTCAAGTATTCGGTAGTGCAACAAATAAGAAAGATACCCCCACGGTGGAACGATCGAGTATCTTATTTCAAATCTTATTGGTACAATTAAAAATACTTCATATTTTGAAATAGAAATAATATCACTTATTTCAATTTCATTCGATACAATCACGACAAAAATAGTAAAATAATTTTCAATTCCATTCCACATAATACAACGAACAATTATCTGAAAGAATATCGAGAGACATCCCGGATAGATTTCAACTCTTTCTCGTTCATCTGCCCATAAATAAAATCCATCGACCACCCGAAGCACATTACAATCATTATTTTTTATAACCAAAAAATCGTTCCGGAAACGATACAACATCCCGGAACGATTCCAACACTACTTAGTAAAAAGATTTACATATCACGATCAAACCAATACGCGACATATCCTCCCCATTTCCAACCGACTTGAACGATTCTTCCTAAATTAGAAACTTTCTCCAATATACCCTCTTTCGATGGATCATCGGCGGCTAATATTGCGGTTGTTTTAGCATCACAGATATACAAATCTCCATTGTCAAATCCGACACCGATCTCTTCACAACCGGGAGATTGTCCTATAGAGGAAATTTGTCCGCCTTTGAAATCCGGATCAAGGCTAAAGTCCGCGTAAAGTTTGGTTTTTTTGGTACTGGAATCATAAAAATACAATTTCGTTCCTTCCCCAAAATACAAATAAGGAAGCGTCCTCGATCTTAAAAAGATGGTATTATCCGTAATGTACTGGCTCCCGGCAAAAACTTCCTGCTTTGCGTCAATAAGGGTCAAACTGGAAAACATATTCTGGAGGCCATAGGTTTGATACAAATATTCGCCGGTAGCCTCGTTTTTCAAAATATTCATAAAATTAGGCCCGTTAAACTGTCCGCAATAGATTAACTTATATCCTCTCATATCATTTATATCTACGAAAGTAGCCGGGTCAAAATTATTCGTAATCGGGAAAATACGTCCGGTAAGCGAATTAGCATACATTGAAGTTCCGGCCATGCAAGCCAGAAATCGATGATTTTTTCCATCGTACATATAGCCGAAATCAGTATTACTTGTCATTTCACAAACCTTTACATCAAATACTTGGGAGATACCTGTACAAAGCGGAGCGGAAGCAAACAGATAATTATAAGGAGTCATATAAGCATTCTGCTTTTGTTTGGAATACACGTCTCCATTACGACCCAACACGAAATCACAAAATCCGGCATATCTGGTAGCTACCGGTTCAAAACCTTCCTCCGGATATTCTCCGCCTATAAAATTGGCCGAGATCTCAAATCTTTTAGAAAAATCATTCCCATTCAAATACCAGCAACCACCATTCTGCTGCGTCAAAACAACATCCGCGGCAGCCCATTCTGTCGGTAATATACTCACGTCAAGCGGTCCCGTCCCCAGTTCGTCCCCCGGAAACGCTTTCGCGTAAAGATCCTCATAAACGACATACTCGTATTTAGTCTTTCCGTCTTCGGTGTATTGATCTCTTCGAATAAAGGTCAGACTCGTCTTCTCGTTTTTGGCAGACAAAATCAAATAACCCGTTTTATAAGCAGAAGATGTCACAATGCTTGTTACAAGCCTTGAAACAACTCCTGTCTCTTTTTCCGTAACAAACAGATAAACCGTCGTCGTCCCAAATTTTCCCGGAACAAACTTAAGATTTCGTTCCGTCGATACGACACTCCCCTCGTATTCCCAACGGTATTCAAAAGCATTCTGCGTCGTATCCCGATCCGTATATTTCCATTTCAATTCGGGAAATATATAAACAGTATCTCCAAGTACGACGGAAGTCTTCGATAAGGTATTATTAATATTCAAGCTCGTTATCTCGTTGTAATCAACAATATCGTAATGTCCTTTATCCTCATAGCAGGCACACATAAAAAACAGGCACGCCCACAAAGAAATTATTCCAATATATCTTTTCATAATCGTATTCGTTATAATTATCCACCTATATACGCAACTGTCATTTCTGTTCCATCCTCCTCGGTTACTTTCCTTCCCGCTTCTTTCTCTTTCTCCAAATAATTCCGCATAAGAATAGCTACACTTCGTAACTGGTCCACGTTACCCGGATCCAAATCGACAATTCCCGTTAATTCCATCATCAACCGATACTTCTTATCCGAATAAGAACCCAAGTATACCCACTCGATTTGAGTATCGAGCCACCAGTCCGGACGAATGAGCACATCCGAAATATAAATAATCGCTTCCCGGCAATCGGATTGTCCCAGTTTGAAATCCGACGTCTCTTCCAAACGTATCGTTAAACGTTCGGCAACTTGCCCGATAGCCTTCGTCTTATGCACCGTTATCCAGCAAGTATCGATAACCTGTCCCGCTCTCAGGATGAATTTGTCCGGTAACGTGTAAGTTTCCGGCACCGCCGTCGTATACTCCTTCACGACCGAAATCTTATACTCCCGATCCCGGGTCTCCGGCATCCCTACAATTTCCACCACAACAGGATATTCCAATGATTCTTTTGTCGGATAAGCCATAAAAGAGCAGGTAGAAGAGTCCGCAAAATATTTTGAGAACTGGATATAGTCCAAATCGTCATACAACGCTATATCGTCTTCGGAACAGGACATTACCATTATTCCGAGAAGACAAAACCATATATAATAAATATATTTCCGTTTCATAAATTACAATTTTATCGTTATTGGTATGATGTTTCACTATCCGGTAAGGGTATTGTCCATTGAGAAGCCGTCAACTCTATATTCGTATCCCCGTTATAAATACCCCTATTCAAACGTTTAAAGAAGAAAAACGTACGCCCCTCCGTTAAATTCTCCCGCACGACATCATTCACCAGTTTTTCTTTCAAATCTCCTGCCGAAATGGTCAACGGTATTTGGTTAAACTTAACTCCGCGCTTGGTCCGTAATGTGTTCAATAACTCAGCCGCATCAGAAACCTTACCCTGCTCTATCAGACACTCGATCAAAATATGATACATCTCGGAAAAACGAATAATAGGTAAAAGGGGACCCTCTATATCCGACCTTACGATACTACCGCTCGAGGTAACCGTCGGCCTTTGCCAGGTCAAATACCTCCCGTCGTTATGTCTGTTATAAAATCCTTTATAACGGAAATCATCCAAGTCCTCTCCAAAAAGTTTATCGATATTCTTCATCAAAAGCCATTGATAACTTGTACCAATGGCATTCTCCCAATTATCATAATTATCGTTATTAAAAAATGCCATATACAACTCCTCGTACCTTTTCACGTGCATGTCGATCAGGTTCGGGGCATTACCCTGGTTATCCTCAGGTGTCCACGCGAACCATCCGTGTTCATGAAATTGATAAGCCTCCAAAGCATTCGCGTAAGCTTGTTGGTAATCTCCCGCATATAAATACATCCTTGCCAAAAGTGCCGCTGCCGCAAAATAGTTCATGCGATGCCCCCGAAATCCCACAAAATTGTCAGGACCGGAACCTAATATGGTCAATTTTAACCGACTGGTTGAACTCCGGTTCCAACTACGGCAAAATACAGTATCGACTTTGGCTAACAACTTTTTAGCTGTTGTCATATCCGTAACGATTAACTCCATGACTTTTTTCGCATCCAAGTGTTTCGGCTGATGATCCGGATAAACCGTCACGTAAGGGATCGCATTTCCCGTATAATTTGTCGCGGGAGCAGGCACGAAAAGACGGTATATATCAAAATGTACAAATGCGCGAAGTCCGTACATCTCTCCCAGGATCATATCTTTTTCCATCGCACCATATTCAAAGAAAGAGGAATCTTTCTTCTCTATCTCTTGAATAATATTATTACAACTGGCAATCACATTATAGCCCGTTGTCCAGATCTCCTCCGCAACCGTCTTACAAGAACTACTTTTCCATTCATACTTAGCGTAATCTTCCCAGCCGAAAGGAAGCGATTCGTCGGCATAATTATGCCCCAAAACACTAATGAATCCCCAGGTTAAATTTTTACCGTACAAACTATTCGATGAAAGTGCCTTATAAACCCCGTTCACGGCAAGCCGGACACCACTTCCATCACTAAAAATTTCTTTCTGCAATATCTCATCATCGGAAGAAACATCCAAGAAATCATCGCATGCCACCAACAGACTGATCGGTAACAATATCATTATCCATATTTTTCTCATAACATTCAATATTAGAAACTGGCGTTTAATGTTAAAGTAAAGGTTCTGGCAAACGGGTAATTTAGCCCCATCTCCCGCTTTATCGTAGACTTCGTTGCAATATCCTTCATATTGAACTGCAACCTTAACGTACTCATCCTTATTTTCCTAACAAATTCAGAATCGAAGTCATAACCTAACGAAAGAGAGTTAAAAGTTACGAAACTGTTTTTTTGTACAAACCGGGAGGTCGGTTGTGTCACCCGGTAACGATCTTGTATTGCTTTCAACGGTGTTCGGTCTCCCGGAATCTGCCATCTTTCCGTCAACACCCGCTCGTCGGCATTATACAACCTAAGATTCACGTTTTCCACGTTATCCACCAACGTTTGGTTATACGCGTCTCCGCCCCATTCGTAAAGGAAGGTCGTGTACAAGGTGAAACCTTTATAGCGTACGTTAAGGCCAAAAGACCCTTGCGCCCACGGTTCCGTATCTCCGATTTTTTGTTGTTCCGCCGATGACCAGTCATAAGTAATCGTTCCGTCTCGCTTCACGTATATCTCTCTACCGTTGGCAGGATTGATCCCTAACGACTTCATACCATAAATAGCCGTCAACGAACTTCCTTCCTCGTACTTCATAAACGGTTTGGAATATTCGGCATTCTGCTTCGCATAAAAAAGAATATCATTCAAATTCGTACTGGAGGTATTATAATACCCTCCGTAATACTCATCAATCCGTTCGTTATACTGCTTCAAGGACTCGGAAATTTTCAGTATCTCGTTTTTATTATGAGCTAAATTTCCAAAAACCATAATATCCAAATCTTTGGAAGTATACGCCCGGACATTCAAATCCAATTCGAATCCCTTGTTCAGAATCTGACCGATATTATCCGTGTATTTTGAAAAACCGGAAGAAGAAGGTAATGATACCTCCGTGATCAAATCCATCGTTTTCTTATAATAGTAATCAGCCTTCAACGTGAATAAATTCTTAAACATGGCTAATTCTCCACGCAAATTCCAGGTTCGTTGCCTTTCCCAGGTCAAATTCTCGTTCCCCATATAAATCAAATTTGCCCCGATTCCCGTAGGATACCAATCATCCAACTGCATTTTGAATGTATTTCTGGCCACATAAGGACTAAACTCCGTCTTTCCTGTCTCTCCCACGTTTCCCGTAATTTTCAACAAATCGATAACGTTTGCTTTCTTGACAAAATCATAATTATGTAAATTAAGTCCCACCCCGACAGACCAGAAAGAAGACCATTTTCGATCCGAACCGAACTCTGAAGAGCCATCGAAACGGGCCGAAAGATCAAACAGGTATATATTATTGAAACTATAATTAAGCATTAAAAAAGAACCGAATAACCGGGTTTTATTATCCGTAAAAGAGGGCTTCGTTTTAATCTCATAAGCATATGCCGGAGAGTGGCGTTCGGCATCCGGGAATCCCCGGTATTGAGAATACATGTACTTGTAATTCGTTGAAACTGCGTTTATTCCAATCGAAAAATTCACATTGTGCTTTCCCAATGTTCTGTTGTAAGCGGCAAATACATTCACGTTCCAATTGGTAGTCGTCGTTTCGCTCAAGGTTAACTCTCCCTTTGCAAACAAGTCGTTTTCTTGAGAAAAAGTATTGGACCGCGGATCTATAAATCTCTTGGTATCGGCATCCTTATAGCTGAAAGCAAATTGTCCTTTAATCAATAAATAGTCTCCCGCGTACCATATTAATGATAAATTATCCATAATCTCCTTGTATCCGTCCTTGCTGATATTCCCCAATTGTGCCTCATACAACGGATTATTTTCCGTGTTTGCAATAGAATTTATCGTTTTCAGATACTCTCCCGTTTCCGGATCGCACCATAAGGCATAAGGTTGCTTTCTCGTGTATTCGCTAAAAGAACCATAAGGCGAATTTTTAGCATTTACAGCATCGTATGATATCTGATTTCGGACTTGTAAACCGCGATAACGATAATCCAGAGTCATTCCCACTCCCATCCGGTTTCGATAGGACTTTTTCATTACACCGTTTTGATCGTCATAACGCAATTCTATGCCAAAACGAATATCCTCCGTTCCACCCTCCACATAGATACTGTGCTTATGATTGAACATCGTCGATAAAGGTTTCGAAAGCCAATAATTATCAACACCGATCAATATGTTATTTTTCTTTTGCAAATACTCCCAGGTCAAAGATTGAAGTTCCTGATCATAAGAGATCGGAGTAAATTGATCGGATGCCAAATACTGATAAGGAACAAACAAATCCGATGCAACTTCGGCCTCTAATTTCTCTCTGGAATTCATCATATGATAACTCGACAGATCCGGTGTTGTTATTGCAAAATTTCCACTATAACTAACCATCAACTGTCCGGGTTTCGGCGCAAGCGTTTCGATAACAATAACCCCGTTAGACGCCCGGGAACCGTATATAGCCGTGGCGGCAGCATCCTTCAATATCGTAATATCCTTGATTCGGTTAAGGTCGAAATCATATATCTTTTCGACACTCACCTCAAACCCATCCAAAATAAAAATAGGCGTGTTCGGATTATTCGTTAAAGCGAATTGGGACACATCCTCTGCTTGTAAGGCATCCAACTCTTTTACACTATTTATTCCGGAACGCCCCCGCACGTAAAATTCAGGCAACGTATTAGGATCGGCTCCCATCAAATTATTCTTCATAATACGTAAAGAGGGATCGAAAACCTGTAATGCATCGATAATATTTCCCGTGGCCACCTTAAGAATATCTTCCCGCTTTACTTGTGTCGCGGAACCCGTAAAATTCGATTTTTTGATATAAGCGTATCCCGTTACGACAACATCCTCCAACAACACCTCATCTTCCTTCATTACGATCTTCAAATCCTTCTGAACCTCGCCCGTTTTCAACTTTTCAATCTTCACGTATTGAGTTTCCATCCCCACGAAAGTAAACACAAGCGTGGCCGTATCCCGGGGAATGGCAAGCTTAAAGAAACCGTTTTTATTCGTGGCCACACCAAGGGTCGTTCCTTTTATTATCACGGTTACTCCCGGTAAAGCAATGCCATTGACATCCCGAACCGTACCTTGAACCGTTCTGATCGAATCTTTTTTGACCTCATCATCCCGTACTCGAGGTACGATATAGATCACGTTGTCCTCGAAAAAATACTGCAAGGAAGTATTCTTAAAAACCCGGTCCAATACCTCCTCTACCGTAATTTTATCCTCCTTAATATCAAAACGAGCCAATTTTGCCACATGCTCTTCGTTATAAACAAAACGCAATTCTGTCTGTCTGCGAATCTCTTTAAACAAAGCATTCACGTTAGCACGATGCAAATTCAGGGATACGATTTGCTTTTGCGAGTAAGTGTTTGCCGAGGCGCAACACATAAAAGCAAACATGAAAATCGAGAATAACTTCATAACTTTTAAAATTTTCATTCTTTTTAACTCCCATAGAGCAAAAATCCAACTACATTTCATAAATTTGTATTTGAAAGTTCAACAATAGAACAGACGCCAACCATCAGTTGGCCTTGTTCTTTTTGACTACTACGAGATGAAGATGTGCCACCATCTTCATCTCTTTATTTATAATTAACAACGATCGTTTTTCCTTTAATTTCAAACTTCACATCGGAAATCTGTTCGAAAAAATAGAGTAAATTCTGGATATCTTTATAACGAACCATATCTCCGGAAAGACGCACCTTCCGAACTTTATCATTGGCGTAAAGAACATCCACGTCATACCATAACGCCAACTTATTCATAATATTCTCCAATGACTCGTTATTAAACACAAAGTTCCCGTCTTTCCAAGCCACGTAAGAGGCCATGTCATCGACCTTTTCAACGGTTACGGAATGTTGCTTTTCATCGTAAACTATCTTTTGGTTCGGAAATAACATCGTTTCCCGGCCATTGACAATAACCCCGACACGCCCCTCTTCCAAGACGGTCTCGACAATATCTTTCTTCTGGTTACTTACATTAAACTTTGTACCGTACACCTTCACGGCGACTCGGTCCACATTCACGATAAAGGGACACTTTTCATCTTTCGCCACATCGAAATAAGCTTCTCCCCTTAACGAAACCATTCGTTCTCCATCGGTAAACCGTACCGGATAACTGATTTCGGAATCAGAATTCAACCAAACCTTTGTCCCGTCACTAAGGGTCATTTTATATTCTCCCCCCCGCGGAACCTTAATCCGATGAATGATTTTATTCGTATCCCCCGTCACGATATCATAAGACATACCTTCTTGTTCGTCCACCTGTATGACAACCCCGTCCTTACGCAACTCTTGCGTCATCTTCGTCAACGGAATCGTCTCTCCCGATACTAAATACAATAAAGCTTTGGTCTCCCCCGGATGAATAGATACGGCTTGTCTGTCTGACTTCAATTCGTCTCCCGTACCCACAAACAGCCAATATCCGATACCAACCCCAAACAATAAAACAAACATAGCCGCCACGGTGAATAAACGACGAATATATAATCGACGTCTTATCTGTTTCTGGATCTCCTTAAAATTACCCTGAATAAATTCAGCCCGATTTCCCCAGCGTGTTTGAAAGTGTATCCGCTGAAACCGTTGAAAATAACGTCGATTTTTTTCATTAGCAACCGCCCAGGCTTCCACTTCCCTCCGCTCTTCTTCCGTCAATTCACCCAGAAAATAATCCAACAACTTAAAATCTATATCCCCGTTATTCATTATCTTTAATATTTATATTCGATTATAATACAGGAAGATTCCCAAAACGGTTGAATAGATTTATCAACTTTTTTATAAAAAAGAATAAAGTTTAATACCACATATCTTTTATCTGTTTTATCAAAGAGCTGTACGCATTTTATTGATAAGAATATAAAAAAATGATACGTAATTTTTTAACCATCAAAATAAAGCAGATATGAAACGAATATTATTTTTAACAACGGCCATGTTTATGACCTTCGGTACAAGCGTTTCTTTCGCACAGGCTGACGCCAATAACTTTTACAAAAGCGATACGGTAGACATCCGGAAAGTATCCTTCTCCAACCAGTACAAAATGAAAGTGGCCGGAAACCTTTTTCTGCCCGGAAACATGAAAAAGGGAGAAAAATACCCCGCGATCATTGTCGGACATCCGATGGGAGCCGTTAAAGAGCAAAGCGCAAACCTATACGCCACAAAGATGGCCGAGCGTGGTTTCGTCACGTTGTCCATCGACCTATCCTTCTGGGGGGAAAGTGAAGGAACACCGCGTAATGCTGTCTTACCGGAAGTCTACGCGGAAGATTTCAGTGCGGCCGTCGATTTTCTCGGCACGCAACCGTTTATTGACCGGAACCGTATCGGTGTAATCGGAATTTGCGGTAGCGGAAGTTTTGCCATCAGCGCGGCAAAGATCGATCCCCGCCTGAAAGCCATCGCCACGGTAAGTATGTACGATATGGGAGCGGCTAATCGCAATGGACTGAAACAGGCGCTGACGTTGGAACAACGGAAACAAATCATAGCAGAAGCCGCAGAGCAGCGTTACGCCGAATTTTTAGGGCAAGAAGTTAAATATACCGGAGGTACCGTGCACGAACTGACAGAACAGTCTACCCCGATAGAACGTGAATTTTACGAATACTACCGTACGTCGCGCGGGGAAGTTACCCCCAAAGGGGCAACACCTTTAACGACCACACACCCGACACTCGCAAGCAACGTGAAATTTATGAATTTCTATCCTTTTGCCGATATAGAAACCATCTCACCGCGTCCCATGCTTTTTATCACCGGAGAAAATGCCCATTCGCGTGAATTTAGCGAGGATGCCTACAAACGGGCAGCCGAACCAAAAGAGCTTTATATTGTTCCGGGTGCGGGACACGTGGACCTATACGATCGTACGAGCCTTATTCCGTTCGACAAGCTGGAATCTTTTTTCAAAAAAAGCCTGAAATAAAGTCGATCACGAAGAAAAACAAAAAGTGAAAAAGTTATTACATGTATATTTTATCGGGAGTAAACCTTTATTTATCCTCGCATTGATTTTGCAGACATTTTTCATAACTGCCGCATCCTGTAATCCGGACGGACAGAAATGGACACCACCGGGAGAACAACCTACTCAACCGAAAGTTCCCGACAATGAAAAGAGTGATGATGATGAAAATAATAACGAGATTGAAACGAACAAAATAACAATCAGAGTCGGTAACAGCTCCTTCTCCGCCACATTGGAGGATAATGCAACAGCAAAAGCCTTCAAAAAACGATTACCGTTGACAATCGAAATGTCCGAAATGAACGGTAACGAAAAATACTACTATTTACCGGAAAGCCTGCCGACCTCTGCAATCTCTCCCGGTACGATCCGTGAAGGCGATTTAATGCTCTATGGCTCCGATTGTCTTGTAGTATTCTACAAAACCTTCCAAACCTCTTATCGATACACTCGCATAGGAAAAATAGATTCACCCACAGAATTAGCAACGGCACTCGGTAAAGGCAACGTGACTATAACCTTCGAAATAGCCGCATCCCAAAGCGAACCGATGTAGCACGGCATACCGTAATTTTGACTTTCCGATAAGAAGAGACAGGAGCATGAAAAACTCCTGTCTCCTCTTAAAATATTGACATTAATTCAATTAATAGATGCAATGGATATCCCGTTACCTAAACGTTTACTTGATTTCAATTCTACTTTAGTTCAATTAATAGCTATTGCCCTTAGTCCTGCTGACTACGGTTTTCGAGTATTTCAATTCTACTTTAGTACAGTTCAATTAATAGCGAGAGCAACCTTGCGGCGAACGGTATTCCCATGTGATTTCAATTCTTCTATAGTTCAATTAATAATCCCCGGGGACGGTTCTCCGGGTTTATTTTTAACCCCCAAGAACCGTCCCTCGGGATCAAATTAGAAGTTTACATTATCCAATATTAAATTTCAAAAACAATAAAACTATTTATCCTCCGGCAATTTGAATCCGATCTTTTGTGAAGAATCTATCTTTTTACTTTTAACCTGCAATTCCGCCAACGTCTGATTAATCAATTCCAATTGCATCTTGGTATCTTCGTTGATATCGTTCTGGTCACATAGTTCAATTAATAGAAGATCGACGTTAAGCGCATTTGCTATCCTCTGCAACATTTCAATTCTTCTAAGTTCAATTAATAGACCTTTCAATATCACGGCTTTCAATTGTCCCATTTTTTTTCAATTCTTCCATAGTTCAATTAATAGTCACGATAATTTATACATTTTAATGTATCATTCTTTTCATTTCAATTCTTCCATAGTTCAATTAATAGAGATAGCCATCGATCTGGTTTACACCCGTGGAATCATTTCAATTCTTCCATAGTTCAATTAATAGTTGTAAACCTCGGACTGATATGTTTGCTGTTACTGAATTTCAATTCTTCCATAGTTCAATTAATAGATTAAAAGAATTAGAAATAAGGAGATGCGATTTGCGATTTCAATTCTTCCATAGTTCAATTAATAGTTTTGTTTTTGATGTTTTAACCTTGTTTTCTACCCGTATTTCAATTCTTCCATAGTTCAATTAATAGTTGAAAATATTTCGATGAACGAAACCTACGACCAGTAATTTCAATTCTTCTATAGTTCAATTAATAGTAAAACAAAATTTACTCGTGGCTGGCGCCGCAACAATATTTCAATTCTTCTATAGTTCAATTAATAGTATGACGATGTGATCATTCAACTATTAACCAATCATATTTCAATTCTTCTATAGTTCAATTAATAACCTATTAACTTGCCAGATCGTGGTTACGTTCCTTGATTTCAATTCTTCTATAGTTCAATTAATAATCCTTGTTGAAGAGATGTTGCCTACTGATTCTTTCAATTTCAATTCTTCTATAGTTCAATTAATAATTCAGGAATGACTACTCGAGCATTTAATTCAACACTATTTCAATTCTTCTATAGTTCAATTAATAAGAGATGCCGCATAGGCGGTCGTATTCCTGCAATTTGATTTCAATTCTTCTATAGTTCAATTAATAATTATTTCCTCGTCCCTATAAATAAAATCTCTAAACGATTTCAATTCTTCTATAGTTCAATTAATAACCGTTACATATTTAATTAAAACCGACAAAGAATCAAATAGTTATACTTTGTCAGTATCTTATTTTCTAAGGTATTTTTCAGTCGACCCCTAATTCGTAGATTTTACCGGGAGATCGACGACTTCTCTTAATTTACTTATTATCAATACATCAAAGAACTTTTCATGTTAATTTGTATTTTCAAAGCCATCTTTTTAACCATTAAAACAAGAGGTCGACTTCAATCACTTTTTATTATCCCTATAAAAATACAATATTTAATACAAGAAACAAAAAATCACAAAACAAATAAAACCCAGTCACAAATTTCCTAAATCTCTTTATTCTTTAATCCCCGAATCCCTTGTTTCTTTAAATCATAAATCTAAAATCCGAAATCGTAAATCTCTTTAATCCTCAATCACTGAATCCTTTAATCCCCGAATCCCTTGTTTCTTTAAATCGTAAATCTAAAATCCGAAATCATAAATTTTTCAATCACAGAATCCCAAACAGTCTCTTGTTTAATCAAAAAAAATGTCATAACTTACAGGAAATATTCTCAAAAGGGGCTGTGCACTATATCTTTTTTTCGTTAAACCTAAAAAAAACTACCAATGAAAAAAACTATTTTTATCGGCCTCATCCTATCTATGGCGATAGGTTTTGCCTTCACGAATTTTACCGCTCCGCAAACCTTGGGAACGATCAGCGGAACAGTGTATGATGCAACTACCCATGAAGTTTTGGAAGGAATCCAAGTTGAAGAGATCACAAGTACTGGTGTTTTAAATTCGGAAAGAACCAATGCTAACGGAAAATTTTCCATTTCTGTTAGCAACAGTCCCTCAAACTTAAGATTTTCCGATCCGGATTACAACCAATACGGAACCAAGACCGTCAGTTTTGATTGGGAAAACACAGATTGCAGCAATGTGACCGTTTATTTAACTCGAAATTCAAATTAACCCCAATTTTAAGTGAGTGTAAAATAAATGCTTTAACTTAAAAGAGGGAAGTAAATCAAAAAGTGGTCGGAATTTGCTTCCGACCACTAACAGTATAAAGTTACCCTATTTATTTCCATCGCGTAAAGATCCTTCCGACCGGCAATCTAACCGTTAACAAATCAAACACATTGAAAATCTTCCGGGCATAACAGATTATAAATCCCTTTAAATTAAAAATTCCTGCAATGACAATCTATAAGATGGTCATTCACATATCCTACGGCTTGCAAATGAGCATAACAAATGGTTGTACCGAAAAATTTAAAACCGCGTTTCTTCATATCCTTACTTATAGCATCGGACAATGCCGTAGAGGCAGGAATTTCACGCTGAGTTTTCCAGTAATTTATTACAGGTTTATTGTCAGGAAGAAAAGATTTTATGTAGTTACAAAAAGAACCGAACTCCTTTTGAATTTCAATAAAAAGTTTTGCATTGGTCACCGTGGCTTCAATCTTCCTTCTGTTTCGGATAATTCCTGAATCCTGCATTAACCTGTTCATATCTTCTTCCGTAAAGGCCGCTACTTTATGAACATCGAAACCGGCAAAAGCTTTTCTGTAATTTTCACGCCTACGCAAAATCGTAATCCAGCTTAATCCCGCCTGTGAGCTTTCCAATACCAAAAACTCAAACATTTTTTGGTCGTCAGTAACCTCTTTTCCCCATTCGTTATCATGGTACTCCATGTATAACGGGTCAGTTCCACACCAATCACAACGTTTTAATGATAAATCCATATTGATAAAATAGTTTCATTTGAAAACAAATATAGTACATTTCATCAAATTCTATCTCCTTTTCAGGGAAATCTCCAATCACAAAATCCCCTAATCACTTAATCTTATTAATTTACAATAGAAAGGGGATTTCTCCCCTCTCTTTTACCGGACGATCACCGTAAAAACGGAGTCTAAATCATGGGTATAACCTTCGTTTTCCACCCGTAGATTAATTACATATCTCCCAACAGGAACCGTATGATTATAAGGCAATTCGATGATTCCTTTCCCGTACATCCGAAATTGTGATAAAAACCCGGCGTTTTCACTACCGATACTCCGGATCGAATAGCGCACCGGAGTTGTTCCCTCCACACCTTCCATACCTGTAGATTGCCAAGGAATACGGAATTGAATCCGGCGGGCATCCGTTACCGGGTCCAACACGGCTTTTACGACCATCGAATCCGGGGTATATTTCGCGTTCCGGGTCATCAGGTAACCCACCGTTATATTCTGACAACCGATGCCTGCACATAGAACCGATACAATAACCGATACTTTATATATTACTTTCATCTGTATTCGTGTTTAAAGTTCGACCATTTGATAACTGTAACTTAAAGAGTGTACTATCCCCGTATTGGTCACGATATCGGCAGAGGCCACTCCCGTCATAAAGCCATTGACTAAAGCATGAATAGCTAACCCTTCAGAACCGATATCGGGAATACCATTATAGCTGCTTTTTATCCGGTAAATCCGTAGTTCGACTCCGGTCATTGTCCGGAGGAGTGTTCCTCCCGTAAGGGTTCCCCTTACCTCGTAATCAAAATCCTCTTTCATCTTTCTACCGGGAATGATATGGGATTTCACCAAACGTTCGCAGACCTCTACCGGAACGTCGGCAATCCGGTGGTAAAGCCGATTCCCGGCACGATTCGTTGTCGTCAACAAAAATTGAATGATCGAGAGGTTAGTCGGCCCGAAAAAGGTGATCTCCGGATATTCGGTAGATTTTCCCTCGAATAGGGCCGTAAGCCCGGCCCGTTCGATCAATAAAACAGTGGAGTCCCAATTTTCATGATCGGACTGCAAATACTCCCACATTGTACAATTATGTACCCCATTCGCTAATCCGGTATCGTGAAAATAGTTATTATCACATCCCCATAAAAAGGAAGCAAACAATACAATTGCGTATATCTTTTTCATAATCTGTGATTTTAGATTTTAATTTTGAAAACCTTGCTTTTTCCAATAGATATTTTGTTGCATAAGCGTATTATTAAAGAATGCACTCCTACCCACCGGGAGAAATAAAGCACCTTCCTCCACATCCTGATCACTTAACGTTTTAAATCCCCCTCTTAACTTTTCCCGGAAAGTACCGTTACGCAGAATATCGAAAAAGCGAATCGTGATTCCTTCACAAAAAAGTTCCCGGTCCCGTTCAAGTGCAATCGCTTCCTTCAAGTCGGCTTCCCCGGACGGGTACTCCAAGGCCCCCGCCCGACGACGGACACGGTTCAGGTCGGCGATAGCACCCCCGGTATCTCCCGTTTTAGCCCTTAGCTCGGCCCGCAACAAAAGAATATCGGCTAACCGGATAAGAATTTGGTTATCCTCGTATCCTTTAAACCTTCCATCCAACAAACCACCTACATAAGTGACAACATGGCGTATCTTTCGTATATATGCCCTTCCCCTCGTGATGGCAGTCGATACTCCGGCCATGCTATCCAATTTATAAAAATACTCTTCCCGCCGCTGATCCGTTTTATCGGGATACAAACGGTATACCGCCGCACTACTAATGGAAAGCAGACCTCTTGAATAGGTGGCCGGAGTAGTTAAAGGTACGACAGGCCATCTTTGACAAAGGTCGGCATATCCCCCTTTAAGAGATAAATCTCCATCGGAATCTTTCCCATAATTCAATTCAAAAATTCCCTCCCGGCTGTTTCCTAACATCACCGTTTCGCATACCTCCCGAATCGAACCGACTAATTCGTACGAGGGATCGGCGATAACGGAATCACACTCCGCCAAAGCCAACCGGTTTAACTCCGGTTCCCGGTTTAATCCGGCTTTCCATGCATATACCTGTGCTAATACGGCATGAGCCGTTCCCTTGGAAGGTATCTGTTTACTCTCGATAGACTTCCCTTTACTGTCCTGTAAATCATAGGCCCGTGGTAACAGCTCTATCGCCTTTTTCAAATCAAGAATAATATACTCCGCAATCTTCTGCCAGAGGATACGTCCTTTCTCTCCCACGTCCTCATTGTGCTCGATCCAGGGAGCGTCTCCCCAATTGCAAATAATATAAAAATAAACCCATGCCCGGACCACCAACGTCTGTCCCAAATAAAAACGATATCTTTCTTCGGGTAACGAAGCCCGGGAAATATTATCGAGAATCGAATTGGCAAGGCAGATTACATTATAATAGTCCCTCCAAAAAAGACGTGAATCCGAAATCTGATAAAACGAACGTAAATCGTTATTCACTAAACGCAGCCAAGGAGCAGGCAACATATCGAATATCACTCCCCGATCCCGATCCTGCGGGTTACCGTTCCCCATCGCATAACGAAATTGCAAATGCATTCCGTAAACGGCACTCTCCACGTCCTGTTCCGTCTTCCAATAGTTATTATTCGTAACGGAAACTTCCGGCTCCTCGTTCAAAAAGTCGTTGCATCCCCAACACAGCAACAACAAGGGTATAAAATAGATAATCCTGATCATCGTTTTACAAATTAACGGTTAAACCTAAAGTCACTCGCCGGGCCAAAGGATAATTGCTTAAATTATCGATGCCGGACACCATGTCGACGGATTCCGGATCGGGCCCCGTGTAGTTTGTCCAAGTAAAAAGATTCTCCCCCGACACGAAAACACGGACGCCGAACCCGATCTTTTTCTTTATCGCTTCGGGTAAGGTATACCCTACCGTCATGGTCTTTAATTTGATAAAGTTTACTTTTTGTACGTTGCTCGCTATATAAGTAGAGAAATCTTTCAAACCCATCTCCACGCTATTTCTCGGGAAATCGCTCTTGTCTCCCGGTTTTTTCCAAAAAGTGACCTTAGTCAGATCGGCAAATACGGGTTTCACGATATCCTTTATACCTGCCCCGACCACAGTCCCCACACTGGCCCCTCTTCCCGCGTTCAGTATATGACGTCCCAGCACGTAGTTAAACAACATATTCAAATCGAATCCTTTCCAATTCAACGTGGAAGTAATCCCCCCGTGAGCAATGGGGAGCGGAGAACCGACATAGACCCGGTCATCGGCGTAAGGCAGATCCGCCTCTATCCTACCGTTACCGTCCGTATCGACAAAAACCCGGTTTCCCGGACGATAGAACTGATTCGTGGAGACACAAAGAGGCGTGTACCTCCCGCTCTGATAGGTATAGGGAACTTCCTTCTGATCCGAGTAATAACCGTTCGTCTGAAAAGCGTAAATTCCGTTCAGGGGTTTCCCGATGATGTTCAAATTATTATACCTGTTTTCCGTCCAAAAATCTCTCCCGTTCGTACTCTTTTCCAGACGATTCCAGTTACGGGCTATATTAAACGTCATATCCCATTGCCATTTGTTTTTCCGGACAATATCCCATTTCACCTGCAACTCCACCCCTTCGTTCGAAATCGCGTAAGCATTCTGCCATTGCAGGAGAAAGCCTGAATAATCTCCCGGTAACCCGACCTTATACAACAACTTATCCGTATACCGGTAATAGTAATCGAAGGTAATTCCCAACCTGTAATTAAAGAAATCGAGGTCTATTCCCGCATCCCATTGCCGGGTTTCCTCCCATGTCAGTTCCCGGTTGATCAACCCTTCCGCCAAATAGGGCTGAACCGTCGGCTTTCCTAAAAAAGGATCTCCCGGAAGCAATAAACCATACGCTATATAAGGCTGGTCGAATTGCCGGCCCGACTTCCCCAGGCTCACCCTGATCTTCCCGAAATCCAACACGCTTCGGCTCCAATCCATAAACGGCTCTTCCGAAAAGGCATATCCCACGGCATAAGAGGGAAAAGTCCCCCAACGCACCTTTTCTCCGAACTTGGAAGAGGCATCCCGGCGCAAGGTAAAAGAAGCTAAGTATTTTTGTCGGAAATTGTAATTAATCCGTCCGAAAAGGCCGACCATCGTACTTTTCTCCCGACTGCTCATAAAATCCTTCAACGCTCGTTTATCCGGTACATCGAACACGTTTCCCCTCCACGACACGTAATGGATCAGATCGCTCGGGGCCCGCTTCCCCCACCCCTTGTTAAAATTCATCTCATCCGCCTGAAAAGAGAGTCCGACCAATAGATCGATGGCATGATCCTCCCTAAAACGATGTTTAAAAGTCAACAGATTCTCGTTCAACAACATCAGGTTACGCCCGATCTGTCCCAACGAGAAAGACTCGTAATACTCGTCAAGTTCGGAAGGAGTAAAGAAGTTATGGTTCTGTTGCGAATAATCGAGGGAGAGCGAAGACCTCCACTCCAATCCCTTGATAAACTCGTAGCTCAGATCGAAGCTCGCCCGTAAACGATAGGACTCGTTTTTCTCGATGATCGAATTAAAACGTTTTACCGTCTCCTCGAAAGCAGGATGCCCCGGCCCGGGATAAAGAGTCGGATAATCCATCAACTCTTCCGGTATTTGCTCCAGCTCCATTCCCGAGAAGAAACCGCTAACGCTACTTAAACGGGAAGAACGTTTCCGTCCCGTGCGTGCTATATAAAAACGCAGGTTTGCCTCCATGCTTTCAAAGGGACGTACCGTAAAATTGCTCAACAGCTTGATCCGGCTAAACCCCGTGTTACGCAACACGCCGTCCTCATTATAATAACCGAGTCCCACGTTATAGCTGACCTGCCGGGTTCCCCCGTTCAATTGCAGGTTAGCATCCGTCACCTTCGCCGTCCGAAAATAGTAATCGAACATATTGGTAGAGTTGTTGTAAAATTTGTTCAGGCTATCCTGATAGGGAGCAACCGAAGTCCCGGCCCCCTGATTCCAGAAATAGTTGTAATGCAATCCCATCCGGTAAGACTGCTCGTAGGAATCCACGTACCGATAAGTGTTGGTTTCCGGGTCGTAGTAAGACTGCTGCAGATTCTTCAACGCCTCCATCCGATGGTGTCGCTCCGCGTTGCCCCCGGTCAGGTCGGGCAAGGAAGGATTAAAGGCAAATGTCCGGGATACGTTGATATTCACCTTGGCCCGCTCGTTCAAACGTCCTTTTTTCGTGGTGACCAAAATCACCCCGTTTGCCGCCCTCGACCCGTATATGGAAGCGGAAGCGGCATCTTTCAGCACCTGTACGCTCTCGATATCGTTCGGGTCTATCTCCGCCACGGTATTGGTTCCGGTAATGGGCGAAGTAAACGACAACATGGGAATCCCGTCGATCACCCAGAGCGGTTCCGACCCTCTTCGGGAGGCTTCGATCGAGAGACTGTTAAACCCTCGTATGGTCACCGATATACCGCCACCACCGGGTGCTCCCGTGGCATTGATCACGTTCATCCCGGGCACTCTCCCCTGCAAGAGATTGGCTAACGAGGGCGTGGGAATATCCTTTATCTCCTCTGCCCTTACGGTCGACATGGCCCCGATCACCTCCCTCCTGCTCTGCGTTCCGTAAGCAACGATCGTCACCTCGTCCAACGTTGAAACATCCTCTTTCATCTTCACGGACAAAAACGTATCGGCATTAAAATCCATTTTTACCGTTTTAAACCCCACAAACGAGAAAATCAGTTTTCCCGTCTTCCGGGGTAAAAGAAAAGAAAAATGCCCCTTTTTATCGGTCGTACACCCTAAAAAAGTACTATCCAACCGGACGGTCACCCCCGGTAAAGGCTCGCTTTTTTCATCCACAACCCTCCCCTTGATCACGTAACTTTTTTGCCGGGTAGAATCTTGGGTATTCGCCTGCATCATCAGGGGAAATCCCACGAGCACCACCGTTTGCAACAGAATAATAATCACCCGAATCCTCCTGCCGGGCAATTTTCGCTTAAACACTTTTCGATCATAAGTTTTTTTCATAACTTTGATTGTTAGTTAATAATTATTGACTGATTCAGGAGGAAGTGTTCTTGTTTACCAGACAGAGAGGCACTTCCTCCGTTTTTTATTCCCTAAAACAAATACCTATAGATTATATTTTATAATCTATAGATTATGATAACATACATACAAAATTGCTTTATTGCGCTGTCATTTAATAAAATTCATCATGAAATCAAAAATTGAAATGTATGTTGTTCAAAATGTTCGAGAGCGACGGATGAAAAAAGATTGGAGTCAACAATATATCGCTGACTGTCTTAATATATCACAATCTTTTATTAGTCAAATAGAATCTCCAATAGAGGACAAAGCCTATAATATAGATCATTTAAATGAACTTGCTAAAATATTCAAATGTTCTCCGAAAGATTTTTTACCGGAAAAACCTTTATAGGCTGTAGCTTTTTTCATAGTTTCAGTTTATATAGTTACTAATATAACAATGGAATAATATCTTATTCCATCTCAACACCATAAAAAACCAACACACACCTTTTACACTACACATTGGCAAATATACAAACTATTTTCCAATAATCCAAATATCTATTAAAAATAAGCTATTTTATTCTATTATATTCTAATAGTAAAATAGAAGTACGTTTTAAAAGGCAATGCTTCTAACATCGAAGGAATACGAGAAAAAGTACTAAGAACAATTTCCAAAATAATAACTATATATTCTAGAACAGTATTTTTGTAACTCAATTAGAAAATTAATAAACTATATTTTATACGTTAATTCTAATCTTTTTGAATAAAATTTATATCTTAGTTTCAAATAACTTATTTTTAGAGATTAATAAAAAACTATTATGACCGAAAATGTAATTCCAATTGATGATGAAACATCTCGATTTTACAATTATTTAAGTTACAATGAACGAATAATGTTTTCTGCTCAATTTGGAGATGGAAAAACTTTTTTTCTAAATCATTTTTTTGATAATTATAAAGAAGAAATTTATTGTGTTAAGATATATCCCGTAAACTATCAAGTTGAAGATAATAAAGATATATTTGAATTAATAAAAAAAGATATTTTAATTCAATTATTTGCGAGTAATGAATTACAAGAAGAAGAAATCATAGATACCTCATTACATGCTCAATATTATTTATTCAATAAAGGAGAAGATATTATATTAGATCTTTTAAGTTGTATCCCATATACAAAAACCCCTGTAGAATTTGTACAAAAGTGTCTCAAGCATCTTTCAAAATATAGGCAAAATAAAAAAGAGAGCCAAAAAGGCATACAAGACTTATTAGAAGACTATTTTAAAGGTTTCTCTCAAAAACCAGGAAGTTGTGAATATGATACATTTTCAAGTATTATTACAAAGTGCGTAAATACTATTAAAAAGAAAGGTAAAAAAGTTGTTTGCCTAATTGAAGATTTAGATCGTATAGATCCCGCTCATATATTTCGGATATTAAATATACTAACAGCCCATATTGACAGAGTTAATGCTTTACCAGATGAAGGGGAATTTAACCAACAAAACAATAAGTTCAATTTTGATAATATTATACTTGCATGTCATTATGAAAATATAAAGTCTATCTTCGAACATTTCTATGGTAGCAAAACTCATTTTGATGGATATATTCGAAAATTTTTCTCTACTAATCCCTTCCACTATTCCTTAAACAATGCTAAACATAAATATAAAATCACAACCCTGTCCAAATTATTCAATTGTAATGGCAATGAATTTCTTAATGTTAGTAGTATAATAAAAAAAATGAGAGATATTTCTATACGCGATTTTATATGTTACACATCTGAATTAGAAAAAGAAATAAAACCAGGTTTTATACCAGTCATTGATAAATATAAAATATCAACAATTAATACAGTAACCCTTTTACTTGTTTTTTTACGTAGATTAGAAATCCCCACACCTACTATTACAGATTTTAACAATTGGGGAAACAACAAAAATGAAATTGCAAACTTACTATTTAATATAGTCGGAGTATGCTGGTTTACTAATCTGGCAAGTAAAATAGACAAATTAAATTTTCCAACTAAAAATACTAAAAATTGGAATACTTCTATCAATATTCCTGTTAATCCTAAAATTGATAAAAAAAGAAAAATAATAATAGACATCCCATATGAATATGTAAATTTAGATTATAATGTCGTTACAGAAAGAACACAGGATATATTTATCAAAATGTCAAAATATCTATTATAAAAAACATAAAATATTCCATTCATAGATACAATCATATTACTAATATCATAAGCAATTCAAAATTAGGATTAACAGGAACTATATAAAATTTTGGCTTAATATTTTAACTCCAAATATCGATGCAATCATTGAAGTTAGTCTATCAATTTTATTATTAGCAAATAAAAAAGAACTAACAAACAAATTTTATTGAATTAAAAACGATGAAAGATATTGCTAGTAATGATTTTTATCAAATCAAAAAAGAAAAAAGATTAATAAAAGAATTACAAAAACCAAAAGATGAGATAAATAAACATCTAAAGAAGTTGAGATTTACATAAATAAGATCACATTAAATATAAAGTAATTTTAGATAATCATATTTATAGTACAAGCAATATTACATATAACTTCTGAACAAAAAACTTTATAACTTTTATGTCGTTAGACAAAATTCTTTACTTTTCAAATCTTCCGAATGTATTAATTATTTACACGTGCATCCATAATATATAAAAAAAAGTATCTTTGTTTATTAAATATATATATATGAAAACCATATTAGACTTAACAAGAACTAAAGCATTAGATTACTTTTTGCAAACATCAAATTACACTACAATTTCTTTCCCTAAATATTTTGAATTCAAAAAGATTTTAGATTTTGTGAAAAATAAAATAGGAGAAAAAGATTTTAGAATGTGTTTAAAGGATAAAAAGATATCTCCATCTGATTACGACACAGTAAATTATGATTTTTTAGTAAATAAAGATGGACGATATGCTTATCGTCCCTTACAATTGGCAAACCCTTTTTTATATTACTTTTTGGCAAGAGAAATAACAAAGGATACAAATTGGAAGTTCTTGAAAAAACGATTTAATGATTTTAAGAATCCTAATCTCGAAGTTGTTAGTATACCATTAGTTAAAGAAGAGAACGATAAGAGTACGATGGCTACTACTATAAAATCATGGTGGGAACATATAGAGCAACGTTCTATAGAACTTTCATTAGAGTATAAATATATTTTTATTACTGATATAACAAATTGTTATTGTTCAATTTATACTCATTCTGTTTCGTGGGCGTTACATGGAATGGATTATGCAAAGGAACATCGAGAGGAAAAGAATTTAGGTAAGTTAATAGATAACTATATTATGGGTATGCAATATGGGCAAACTAATGGTATTCCTCAAGGAAGTATATTATTTGATTTTATTGCTGAAATAGTATTAGGCTATTCAGATCTATTACTTTTTAAAGAACTGCAAAAGAAAGGTATAACCGATTATAAAATATTACGTTATCGTGATGATTACCGTATATTTAGTAATAATAAAGAAGAAATTGAAAAAATCACGATGACCCTCCAGATAACTCTTGCCAAATTGAATTTTCAACTGAATAGTATTAAAACAAAATTAAGTGAAGATATCGTCGAAAATTCAATCAAAGAAGATAAATTGTATTATATCGCAAATATCCCTATTTATAAGGGAGAAAGAACTATATTTAATACTTTTCAACAAGAATTACTCTTTATATTACAATTCTCAAAAAAACATCCAAATTCAGGAACGCTATCTAAATTATTGACAATGTTCCTAAAACGATTATCAACAATAGAGAATTTAAAAGAGGACGCAAATGTCTTATCTGCTATCATAACAGAGATAGCAATGAACAGTCCTAAAGTATATAGCTTGGCTGTTTCAATAATTAGTAATCTTATTAATCATTTGAAAACAACTAAAGAAAGGGAGAAAATTGCAAAAAATATAAGTAATAAATTCTCCCGCTTACCTAATATTGGTTATTTAGAGTTATGGATGCAACGTATCACTTTTCATATGACAAGTGATATGGGATATACGGAACCATTATGCAAAATAGTAAAGGGAGAACCCGATATACAAATATGGAATAATCAATGGTTAAAAGATGAATATACCGTTGGTTTCCCATTATATAGTATGTGCACAAATTGGATTAGAGATAAATATACACCCATTATTGATATAGATGAGGTTTCTGTTTTCGACTACTAATTCTTTAAGGCCAAATATAACTCTGATGACGATCCTAGTAATCCCCGGGGACGGTTCTCCGGGTTTATTTTTGACCCCCAAGAACCGTCCCTCGGGATCAAATTAGAAGTTTACATTATCCAATATTAAATTTCAAAAACAATAAAACTATTTATCCTCCGGCAATTTGAATCCGATCTTTTGTGAAGAATCTATCTTTTTACTTTTAACCTGCAATTCCGCCAACGTCTGATTAATCAATTCCAATTGCATCTTGGTATCTTCGTTGATATCGTTCTGGTCACATAGTTCAATTAATAGAAGATCGACGTTAAGCGCATTTGCTATCCTCTGCAACATTTCAATTCTTCCATAGTTCAATTAATAGATTTATTCCTGCTGTTGAAAGGCTCGCGAATGATTTATTTCAATTCTTCCATAGTTCAATTAATAGGATTCAACGACGGGAGAAACAGAGGGAGAAACCTCTTATTTCAATTCTTCCATAGTTCAATTAATAGGATTCATGTCGTGCAGTATTTAGAATGTTTTATACTATTTCAATTCTTCCATAGTTCAATTAATAGTCAGGCAACTCTTTGTAAATCTGAGCAAATGACCTAATTTCAATTCTTCCATAGTTCAATTAATAGAAGTACCCCGACTTTAACCAGGACGCAAAGAAAGAAAATTTCAATTCTTCCATAGTTCAATTAATAGCCACGCATAAAATGCCGACACCTTCCGAAGATACCAATTTCAATTCTTCCATAGTTCAATTAATAGTTTCAATCGAATTATTTCAGCCTCAAAGTTTCGCTCATTTCAATTCTTCCATAGTTCAATTAATAGTTTATCAACTTTCATCCACTCGAGACCTCGTGACACGATTTCAATTCTTCCATAGTTCAATTAATAGGGATCCCGGCATATCATTTTGAACTCGATCGACTCTATTTCAATTCTTCCATAGTTCAATTAATAGAAACTGCTTATTTTGTTAAGGAAGGTCTCATCCCACAATTTCAATTCTTCCATAGTTCAATTAATAGTTGGTAGTGCTGGTAATAAACGTGCTGCAAAGGTTAATTTCAATTCTTCCATAGTTCAATTAATAGATGCGGAGAATAATCAGAAGAAAAAGGAGTTATATAATTTCAATTCTTCCATAGTTCAATTAATAGTTTATCAAAATTCTGCCTCTTCTGAAGGTAGCCCTCTATTTCAATTCTTCCATAGTTCAATTAATAGCTATCTCTTTTAATTCCTGATATCTCTTTTTCTCTTCATTTCAATTCTTCCATAGTTCAATTAATAGTCGTATTTGGTATGTTAGCAAGTATTGTCTTCCTCTATTTCAATTCTTCCATAGTTCAATTAATAGTTGTTAATGAGGTTTTGCAGACTTCTCAAACTACTTCATTTCAATTCTTCCATAGTTCAATTAATAGCCGTTACATATTTAATTAAAATCGACAAGGAATCAAATAGTTATACTTTGTCAGTATCTTATTTTCTAAGGTATTTTTCAGTCGACCTCTAATTCATAGATTTTACCGGGAGGTCGACTACTTCACCTAATTTACTTATTATCAATATATCAAAGAACTTTTCATGTCAATTTACATTCTCGGGATCATCTTTTCTACCACTAAAATAAGAGGTCGACTTCATAAAAAATTAGAAAGACCGGCTTTTTCATCCCCGATTATCATATTTAAAATATTTATCCTCTCATTAATATAAAATTATTTTTAACGAGTTCTTTAAATTCTTCTTTCATTTTTTCCTCTAAAAAAGAAATATCAATAAAATCAAGCCACTGGGATAGAACTTTTTCGAACTTTTTGAAAATATTCTCGATGATCTTATTTTCCAATCCTGTCAATTTCATCGCCGTTACAAAATCAGATTTACTTATTTTTCTCTTTTTCCCGTTGAGGGTCAAAGCCAATTCTTCGGAATCAAAAGGAAGAAGCAATTTTGTAGACAATAGATCATAAGCTGGTGTCAATACATAATTACAAGGTTTTGTACTATACAAAGAAAAATTCTTCAAATGCATATCCGAATTTCCTGTTATCCATGAAAAAAACACTTCTTCCCAAAAGTTGATCACATCTAATTTAGGAGTGGAGGAATATTTAAGAATATGTTTAGCTATCTGTTCATACGAACCTTTGTATTTATATTCGGTAAGTCTTTCCGTAAGTTGACACATATCTTCCATTGCATATTTCTGCCCCATTGCATCCCGATCAATACGTTTTGTTATATAACATAGCTCCCCATCCTCAAAACGAATCAAAGAATGAGGAACAACTTTTATTTTAGCGATTTCAGCTAAATGCATCGTTAGATCCTCTAACTCCGGCAAGTGTTCATAATATTGACTTTGAGGTTTCAAAATATAACGTCCCCATAAACCTACTATAGTAAATCTTTTAGAAGCCCCTTCTGCTTTTTCAATATCCAAAGAAAGTTTAGGCTGCACTCCCGTGAGTGTTGTTTGACTTCTTACAACCTTTTCAGCAAGCTTTACCAAATCTTTTTTTCTATAGGGAAGAACCGGAGGTTCTACCGAACCATACATTTTTTTAGAACATTGAGAATGATAATCCATCACTTGATTATCCAACTCCTGATAGCAGTATAAACATCTCTTCATTATTTGTCCTCCTCTCTTTTAGCGACAACACTTACATTCCCAATGCAATCCTTACAACAAGCTAAAAGAAGCTCCATGCGATCACGACTATTAATTTTCCAATTCCGTTCAACGATATCCAATAACCAACCTTCAGGAATTAATCCGTCAAAAAATGGAAATAGTACAGAACTCCTATAAGGAGTAGAAACAACAGGAAGAGTTAGACTAACAGGTTGTGACTCATCTCTTGAGATATATTCATCAGTATAAGTAAATGTAAACCCATTCTCATCCTCGATTAAAATTCCGGCTAATTGATTACCAACATAAATTTCAGCCTTTTTCATACCTTATCTCTTTTGATCGATACGACACCTACTTCACTTCCGAACAAACTAAGAACCTGATTTACTTTATCCAATCGAAGTGTTTCTTTTCCTTGTTCCAACTCACGAAGAAAACGCAGACCGACACCTGCTTTTTCAGACAAATCCACTTGAGTAAGTCCTGTTTCTTTACGCATCTGTTTTACGTATTCCGCTATAGTCCGATTTTTCATATTATACCCGTTTGGGTACAAATATAAGAATTATATTTATATTATACCTCATAGGGTATAAAATATTAACATATAGTATCCTTACACCCCAAAGGGTATAAAATATCCAACTCTTATTTTCCATAGTTCAATTAATAGCAACCGGGAGAACACGCTGTTCTTGCTCGGATGGATAAATTTCAATTCTTCTATAGTTCAATTAATAGGTGTTTATGCCTTAACATCCAGAATTTATTACCTTTATTTCAATTCTTCTATAGTTCAATTAATAGATATACACGCCGCCCGCACCGTCCGGAACATAGTTATTTCAATTCTTCTATAGTTCAATTAATAGATGACGATGTGATCATTCAACTATTAACCAATCATATTTCAATTCTTCTATAGTT
>NZ_UQRQ01000011.1 GCF_900543425.1 uncultured Sanguibacteroides sp.
CAAATAATATTTTTGATATATATAATTATTTTTACTTTATTTGTTATTATTATATAACACATAAATTTTTTAATTATGAAAAAGAAAATTGTATTTATTATGATGTTAGTCATAACTCTCACGGGGAGTTATATTGGCACTACAGCAGCCATTAACGAATTAGTAGAAGCTCCGCACCTCACCGCTAAACCAGCCGATCAAGTAGTAAAAGAAGGCCAGACAATTCAAATTGATGCCGTTGTTACAGGAACTCCAAAACCTACAGTTGTTTTTTATAAAAACAACAAAACCATTGAAGAAGATACCAGAATCTCTATAAATGAGGACAAAGGAAGACATACATTAACAATAAAAAATGCAAAAATAGAAGATTCAGCAATATATTTGGTCGTAGCACAAAACAAAGCAGGCATAGCTCAGGCGACTTGTGAAATACATGTATCAACTATTAAATAAATTCATCTAACGCAAGACGTAAAAAAGGTCTGTTCGTTGAGCAGACCTTTTTTTTACCCTCAACACCCGCAATATACTAAAGCGAGTGAAGATAATCTGTAGACTTTACTCCACCTTAACCCATTTCACGGCGTCGGCATTCAACACCTCGCCAGGTAGAAGCCCCTTGTCCTGAAGTACGACTTTTACATCGCCCGGGGAAAGTTCATACCTTCCCGAAAACACCCATCCCTTTGCAAAATCAGAATCGGCCCCTTCTTTCCCAAGATCCAATACAATCTCTTCTTTTCCCCCGCTTGATTCATGTAATTTAACTGTAAATGCAATTCCTTTTTCAGGAGGAGTAAAGAATATCTTATCTTCCACACCATCATGAAAAAAAGAATATTCTACAGAAGGTCCCCCATCCAACACAAACGAGGTTCCACCCGTGGTAACACACCTGATAAACAATTCATACGTGCCCGATTCTCTGATCGAAGCATTCCACTCTACCTGAGATTTACCGCTTCCGCCACCTTTACTGTAAAAACTTCTCACTACATCACCATAAGCGTGATTCGAAACAAATAGTGTCCACCGCCACTCGGATTGCCTCGGGGGATAAAGATTATACTTTTTATCCTTACCCGGTTTTTCAAAACAGGAAGACCGCTCTTCCCGAATCACGAAACCTTCATCCTCGTTATCCACGATAATCTCGTTAGCGGAAGACATAAAACAGGTCGTATCGATCTCCTGAATCGAGTCCCGGTCCACCCAAACCTTACCCGGAATTAAAACATCAAATTGTTCCGGTATATTCCTCGAGAAACCGGTACTGATTATAAAACGACTCGAAGTCCCCTCTAATTGCGCCACCAAAGCGACCTCCATACAGGTTCGGGGAGCGACCGTAATAGATTTTAACATACCTTTTCGAGTGGGCCCCATGAACATCGAATGAGCATAATTCACAGAAACCATTCCCTCCACGTCACTTCTATTCCAAACTTTAAAACAAATCGTCGCCCGCTCTCTTTCCCGGTTCTCGTTTATCTCGATATCCCGGATAACGAACGCCGGAACTCCCTCACTCGTATACCACGCATTCAATACCGGATAAATATCAACATTAAAACGACGATCCAATTCATCACAAAACACGTCAAAATCGACATCCTGATAGGCATAACGTTCCTTAAAATCATCGACAAACCGGATCAAGGAATCTCCTACCATGTTTTGTAAACGATTCCACAATTCCCTCCCTTTTACCTCCACGATACCTTTCATTTCAGGAATTACTTCTTCTGGTTTAAAAGCCCGTTCCAGACTATTCCTTGAAAGATACTCGATAGCTTTCAGGTCTCTTTCCACTTTAAACCATATAGAACCCACCGGAAATTCATCCGGCCTCATCGCCTTAAAGATCGAGTTGATCATAGGATAACGAGAAGAACTCAACAACAGGGTCCCCTCTTTCCCCAGAAAAGAGTAATCATATTTATTCCACGAATCTGCCGTAATTGAACCACGCCCTTTATCCTTTTTCACGAGAGGCAACCACGAGAAAAATTCCCGCTCCAATCCCGCTTTAGAAAGCATCTCGAAATTATTTACAATGATATCGGCCTCAACGTCTGGCAACGGGGTATCTTTTATTCCTTTTGACATTAAACGCGACTGTTCATTCCGTATCCTTCTTTGAAGCACCTCCTCGCCACCTCCCAATTGACTTGTTCGCCGTTCCGGAACAAGAAAAAGTTCCGGGTGAACGTAATCGGTTCCTTCCCTCCACGGCCGAATAAACGTGTAAAAAGAGACAGGGACTTCCACGAGAGCGACCCTATCGCACGGGTAACCGTAATAAGTGACAAACATCCATTTGATCTTTTCTACAGATCGCTTTTTCCCCTCTTCCGACGCCAAAAAGGCTCCTGAACAAGGAAACTCCCCACGAGGATAATAATACTCGCTTAAAAAATCTTGGGCTTGGAATTGTTCTTTATCCATATCACCCGCCACAAAAACGATCCCGAAAAGATTTCGCTCGTTATTAAAACAGGTCGTGTCGCCTTTCTCGGACATCTCTCCCTGCGAGAGCACCGTTTTTCGATCGGGATTCAGCACTTTTAACTTGTATAACGTGTAATCACGACGGGAGATCCACGGGAAACCCACGTTCACGACAGGAAGCGTCGTGGGATACCAGAGCGACTCGGGAGTCAACAAGGTGAAATCATCCGTCAAAAAGAAAAAACGATGGCCAAGGCACAGCATGTTGTTAAAGTCCATGGCGGTAAACTCCCGGTCAGCAATCTCGGGGTAACAGATTAACGGGTCGATTCTTCCGGAATATTTCATCGTCACCAGAGAACGGGCACCCGGCTCCATCCTAAACGGTACCACGATCACCTGATCCTTCCGCTCGAAAGACAATTCCTTGCCATCAATTACTAAACTGGAAAGTTCCAAACCCGGATTAAGGTAAAACAATACCGTATCTACTACTGTCGTGTTACGGTTCTCGATCAAGAGTTTACTATCCGACAATAAACGCTCTCCCTCCTGTCGAAACGTGATCTCGTGCTCCACCGTGTTCACTTTAGCGGCGTTATCGTACTCCCGGTAAACAGTCCGGTAGTGTTCCCGAAGTTCGCTTTGACGTTTAAAAGGAAAAAGATAAATAAAACTCGTCACGATACCCGCCACAAAACAAAGGGTGATAATCAACCCGGCCCGTCTCCACCTCCCGGTTAATCGCTTAAAACCGACAACGGAGAGAGAGAATAAGCCCAGGGCAATCCAGATAAAGATCATACGCTGCAACAGGTAACTCCCTATCCCGGGATGACCTACCAAGGGCGAGAAAATATTCGGCACCCGGGAAGCCGTGAAATCAAAAACACCGTGAGCGAGAAAAGGGAGCAAGGTTAACGATGCCCACAGGTAGAGTAACAACCCCAACAAAACGAAAATTCGCGAACGAACGAACATTTTCACGCAGACGACCAAGGCCGTGGTGAAAAGAATCGTCGGTAACGTCAGCGTGAGGAAATAAAACAGGTATAACAAGGGAGAAAAGACAGAGTCTGTCACGAAAACGTGAAGCATCCCGGTCAACACCATCAACACGACATTTAACATGATCAAAAGTTCCACGACGGCCAAGCCTTTCCCAAGCACGTACTCCATGTTATCGACCGGACGGGATAGTAACGCCTCGTTCGTGTTTTTCGACCGTTCGCGTTTAATAAAATCTCCCGCCACAAAAATGGCCAAAAAAGCCTGAAACACGCAGAAGAGGTAAGCGTTCGTGTAAGGGATGGCGGAAGGAATATCCGCACGAAAAGCGTAGGAATCGATACGCCAGTAGCTATGAGCGAAAACGTGAAAACCCAAAATACCTCCCACTAACAAAAAAGCCAAAAGAATAAAAACGAAATTCCTTGTTATCATCTTTCGCTCGTAACCCGCAACTAAATTCATGTCTCTGAAATTCATATTCCCCATTATCAATGATTAAATTATATTTCATTATTTGGATATCCAGAATAAAATAACTATATTTTATTTCTATTCAAGAAAAATAGAAAATATTAAAATCGTACCACAAGATAAGAATAAATAAATATAAAATATAAAACATATGTCATAAAAACATATTTTATAAACTACACTTAGGAAAACAAGTATTATGCGACGCTTTATACTCATCAATTGTAAATAAAAAGAACAAGGAATTCTAAAATTAAGTGATATCCTATTTACAATTTACACCTATCTATAAGTTACGATAACGATGGAAAAGCAATGTTAACGATAAACAATGTAGAAACAAGTGATTCAGAAACTTACCAAATAGTAACAGGAAACCCCGTAGGTAAAGACAACAAGAAATGCGAAATGGTTGTATCAATAATTCCATAAAACCATCTGACACAAAATCGAATTTATTTTTTATCTTTTACATCCATTCATCACGAAATCATTCCATCGTAAATTACTCTTATTTTTCCCCCACGTAGAGAGAGGCGATACCGAAAGTCAGCCGACACTGAGTGACCTGTCGATAACCGCATGAACGCATAATCTTCAAAAATGCTTCCCCTTGAGGAAAAGCAAAAACGGAAGCCGGCAAATACTCGTAGGCCTTTCGATTCCCGGAAACGATGCCTCCGATCCAAGGAAGTACTCTTTTAAAATAGAAACGATACAACTGCTTCATGGGAAAACGCTCCGGTGTTGAAAATTCCAATATCACCACCTTTCCTCCCGGCTTTAATACCCGGTACATCTCCGTCAGTCCCTTTTCCAAATGTTCGAAATTCCGCACTCCGAAAGCCACGGTTACTGCATCGAAGGTATTATCCGGGAACTCCAGGTTCTCGCTATCCCCGTAACGGAAGTCCAATTGCTCCGTCAATTTCCGTTCCTTTGCCTTCTCCCGGGCAACAGTCAACATATTTTCCGAGATATCGGCTCCAATCACCTTCTTTACCCCGTGTTTCAAGGCCTCCATCGAAAAGTCACCCGTCCCGCAAGCCACGTCCAAAACAATGTCCTTACATCCCGCTCCGACCACCTTCATCGCTTTTTTCCGCCACCTTTTATCAATCCCCATCGATAAAAGATGATTCAGCAAATCGTATTTCGGCGCAATTCCGTTGAACATCTCCTGTACCCTCTCTTTTTTCGCCATCTTCTTTTATTTAGTTTCAACAGAGCAAAAATACAAATTTAAACGAGATTTGAATCACACCAACCCGCTCCGCTATTTATTTTGAGGTTTTAATACAAATTGGAGTCGATCCTGCAACTGTACTTGTTGAATAAATAACTGAAAACTCTCGTAAGCCTCTTTCGGGTAAACTCCGGCATTCAACACAAAATTTCTTTTCAAATAAAGATTGTCTTTAAAACATGATATCTCCGTAGAGTACTCCCCATAAGGGCTATACAAAAAAACCGGAGAAATTCCCATCTCCACGACATAACCTTCCGGTATACGCACGAAAATCGTATCTTTTTGAGCAACCGGATAACGCACTTCCTGTTCTCCGGGAGACAAACGAAGGTTCTTTATCCCGGAAAAAGAAAAAGGAGAAAAGAAAAGTCGATCTCCAATTTTACGACAAAAACCACTTAGAGTTCCTTTTATCTCATAACCGATCTCCCGTACTTCGTCCCCCTCCGATTCGAAAAACCGAAAATTCTTCAATTCCAATTTTCCGCACGTCACGTGATCCAATATCCATTTGTGCCTTTCACTCTCCGACTTTTTCATCTCCAAAAGCAAACTATCCTGCTCCGCCTTTAGTTGCAAAAATACCCACTTTATGTCCAACCCGACCTTACCGCTCGAATCAATATCCATATTAACCCGCACCTTTTGAATGTTCTCGCTCCCGGAAAACTTCCGCGCACAAAACAATTCGTCTTCTTCCTGAGCAAAAATAAAACCGAACCAAAAAATAAAACCAACAGTCAATAACCACTTCATACTTTTTTTTCTTTAACCTGAAATTACTTCGATAAACCCGAACAACGATTCAAAAATATTCAAATCGAAATAAAAATCACAAGCAGAAATTTCCAACTCTTTTTTACTGAAGGTTAGAACTTCCTTTGTACACACTTATCCTTTTGATCTTACTTTGGGATAAAGGTATCATTCTGTTTTTAATTTATAAATTCTTTCATAAAAAAATGTATCCCATTCCTGTCAAAATATTTTCCATAAAAAAAGGCAACTGAAAATTAATTTTCAATTGCCTATATATCAAATTGTACATTTACATTTTATTTCCCGGAAGTTCCGCTCTCCAAAATACTGACGATGGAGAATAACGAGAAGCAGATTCCCCCTAATCCGACAAGCACGCGGGCAGGAACAAAAAACGCCCCGTCCAACATAGCCTCTTCAAATAGAAAAGCTCCTAAGAACAAGCAAAGCAAAGCCGTTATAACGGGGATTAAAGGAATACGATTTGCCAACTTAAACTCCTGTTTCCATACCTTAGCCAATAAAAGGATCTTACTGGATATACTGAAACAAACCAACCCCAAACCGATCAAAATAAAACCGGTCGTATTCACCGGAGCCGAAGCGGCAAACAACTCGACCAATCCCCATACCACACAAACACTACCCATGAAAAAAACCAACATAGGCCAATATTTACGATCCCGATCGGTATAATCATTTCGTATCTGCCGGGCAATACTCGCTACCAAACCGATCAAACTGGTACAAATACAGGCAAGGCCTCCCATAACACTACCCGCAACAAAAGAATTCGAATCCGAAGAATCGGATAACAGGACAATAGCCCATATCCAGGCCACAGTCGAAAACAAAATGGTCAGGGCAATTAAGATACTCTCTGTCGTGGCTGAAAATCCTTGAGCATTGATTTTATTATCAGGAGTATGGGAATTAGCGGGAATAAGTGCAAACTTGGTGGAGGAAGTTGCGGCTGTAGAGATACAGGCGGATATTAAACCCACCCCGCAAACCACATGACCGGAAACAAATAATTCCGGCATATCGTGTGCGGCGAATATCCATATTCCAAAAGCAATCGTACCGAATGCCAGCAAATAAGCAAAACCCGGCAATAAATATTTAAAAACAGGTTTATACGTGTGGATCAATTGTCGAATGATTGTCGCCGCAGTTGCGAACAACGCCATACAAATCACTCCCAACGAAAAAACCACGGGTCCTGCAACAAATCGAGCCGTATCACTTCCGTAATAAAAAATATAACCTCCCAGGAAAAAACATATTAATGCCATAAACACGGGAATACCTCTGAACAAAATACTAATGCCGTAATTCATATCCAATTCTTTTAAAATTCAATGAATATACGAGGTCATATCTCCCCTATGTTCCTGATTTTTTCGTAAATTTCCCTAAATTAAGCCTTTATTCTTCATTCAATACCTTCCAAAGCAGATCTTTAAGCTCTGTAATCCCCTGCCCGGTGACGGAAGAGATAAAAACATAGGGGATATCCGGTAAGTCCGTTTCCATCTCTGCAATCAGCTCCTTATCCGCGTAATCCGATTTGGTAATGGCTAATACGCGTCTCTTATCCAATAATTCGGGATTATATTGTTTCAATTCATTAAGCAAAACATTGTACTCGTTATGAATATCGGGACTATCGGCCGGAACCATAAACAGTAAGACCGAATTTCGTTCGATATGGCGCAAAAAACGAATTCCCAACCCTTTCCCCAAGTGAGCACCCTCAATAATTCCGGGAATATCCGCCATCACGAAAGAGCGATCATCCCTATATTTTACAATACCCAGATTAGGCACCAGGGTCGTAAACGGATAATTAGCGATTTCGGGTTTCGCCGCCGAAACGACCGATAGCAAGGTCGACTTTCCGGCATTGGGAAAACCGACCAATCCTACATCCGCCAAAACTTTCAGCTCCATAACAACCGTCCTCTCGACACGAGGCTCTCCCGGTTGGGCAAAACGCGGAGTCTGATTCGTGGCCGAACGGAAATTCCAGTTCCCTAATCCTCCGCGTCCACCGGCAACAACGATACATTTCTGTCCTTCTTCCGTGATTTCACAGATCAATTCACCGGTATCCGCATCCCGGGCTACCGTTCCCAGCGGCACATCAATGATAACATCATCTCCATTAGCCCCGGTACTCCGGCATTCACTACCGCTCCTTCCATCCTCGGCAAAAATATGCCGCTGATACTTTAAATGGATCAACGTCCAATAGTTTCGATTGCCCCTCAATATTACGTGTCCTCCACGACCACCGTCTCCCCCGTCAGGTCCCCCTTTAGCCGTCATCTTATCCCGGTGAAGATGAGTTGAACCGGGACCTCCTGCCCCACTACGACAGAATATTTTTACATAATCAACAAAATTGGTTGCTGCCATTATAATCAGTTTTAATCTTTACACAACGTATACAAGTCCGGGAGGTTACGCCCTAAACCGTCGTAATCCAACCCTCTCCCCACGACAAAATCATTTTCCAAGGCAAAGCAATGGTAATCGACAGTCAATTCATGCACCAAAGCCTTAGGCTTATAAAACATCGCTACAATCTTGATCTGTTTGGGACTCTTCTTCAATAACATCTCCTTCAGATGTACCATGGACTTACCCGAATCGACCATATCCTCTACGATCACAAGCGTACGTCCCGTTATATCTTCATTCAACCCGATCAACTCCTTTACCCGACCGGTAGAAGAAGTTCCGGCATAAGAAGCTATCTTCACAAAACTGACCTCCGTTCCCTCCAAGGTGATGCATTTCAACAAATCGGAAGTAAACATGAATGCCCCGTTCAATATACTTAAAAACAACGGACGTTCCCCCTGCAAATCACGGTTAATCTCTTTTGCAACCCGTTCGATCTCCCTATCAATCGCAGCCGCCTCAATAGAAACTTGAAATTCCTTATCGTGCAATCTGACTTTTTTCATTCCTGTTTAATTTAATCCATTGAAGATCGGGCCAATTCGTCCCGAATTCATTTTTTTTTATTTACTTTGCGCAAAAGTACAATTTTGAATTTAAAATCCCGTAAAAATATGAACCCAAAAGTAAGTATTATTATGGGCAGCACCTCAGACCTGCCCGTCATGGAAAAGGCAGCAAAAGTATTGAATGACTTTTGTATTCCTTTCGAAATAAACGCTTTATCAGCACATCGTACTCCTGCCGAAGTGGAAGAATTTGCTAAAAACGCAGGAAAGCGAGGCATTGAAGTGATTATTGCCGGAGCCGGAATGGCCGCTCATCTTCCCGGTGTCATCGCCGCAATGACCCCCCTACCCGTTATCGGAGTTCCCATTAACGCCTCCCTCGACGGCATGGATGCCCTATTAGCCATCGCCCAGATGCCTCCGGGAATTCCCGTTGCGACAACAGCCATCAATGGTGCCATGAATGCCGGAATTTTAGCTGCACAAATTTTAGCCGTCGGTAATACCGAACTAAAAAATAAAATTGTGGAATTCAAAGAATCGCTAAAAAAGAAGATCGTCGATGCCAACAAAGAGTTGGCACAAGTAAAATACGACTATAAAACCAATTAAAATAAAATCCGGTTTACTTTTGAAGCAAGCCGGATTTATTTTTAAAGACTATCGCTCCTTTTGAAAGGCTATTCTTTCGTCCCCGTTTTTTAAATAAATTATTCCACACCGTTTATACCCGTTCCTCTCCAGCACCTTCTGCATGGGTATATTATTTCTATGGGTATCTACCCGGATATTTCCACTTTGTTGAAAACACCAATCAAGACAATACGAGGCAACCCCTCTCCTCCCTCTTACGGTGGCCATACGATGTATAAAGCCATAAGGTTCATCGTTCAGCCACTCTCCGTCAAAAATCTTCAGGTAGGTCGGTTCCGTCCCAATAGCAAAAAAGAAGGTACCTACCACCTCCTCTCTCTCATCTACACATACATAACTGCATTTCCGGGCGATATCGTCTTCCAGCAACACCCTCTCCGGATAACGGTCACCCCATTGCCCGGGATTACCGTTATCCGCCATAAATTGTCTTGCAGACTCGTATAATCTTAATAAAACGATCAAGTCCTCTATTTCTGTTTTTCTAATTTTCATTTTAGTCTCTATTTGTTTTATAAATCGACCGTTGCCTCTTCCGATCGAATTTTAAAAGTAAAAAAATAGAGGCAAAAAAACAATTGGTCATACGTTTATATATTCATCTAAAAATGCATCATTTATATCATATTCGGAATATACATATTTCATTTTTTCATAACTTTGAAAAAGAATAGGCTTCCCGTGTGTCGGTTCACACCCTCTTTTACGATTATGATCTTATTAACCACAACTCGCACGCCATGAAACGAGCACTCGTCCTGATCTGTTTCTCCCTCCTTCCATGTTGGAACAGTTACGCCCAAGAGACATCCGATATAGAGAAACTTCTGGAAGAGAACGGCATTCTCGATTCAGAGGAAAACTACGAAGAGATGCTTACCACCCTGTTCTATCTTCGACAACATCCCCTCGATATAAATACGGTCGGATTCGATAGCCTGAAAATGTTATTTTTCCTCTCGGATAGTCAAATCGATCAAATCCTAATTTTCCGAAACAAAATAGGAGCCTTCAAGCATCCGAATGAACTCCTGTTAATTACCGGCATTGGAAAAAAGGATCTGACCAATATTCTCCCCTTTATTCGAATCGGTACATCTGTCACGACACCCGCTTTCAAGAAAAAACCTCGCGTTAAACAAGAATTATTAGCCAGACTCAAAACAACATACCCCACACAAACAGGTTACCGAAAATATACGCGGGAGGCTTTCCTCAAAGAGAAAGACTTTAAAAAAACTCAAGAAAAACAATTCCGGGGGCCACCGTTCGGAACCCTATTAAAATACAAAATAGGAAACCGTTCCCGTTGGGCAGGAGGTCTTACGCTCGAGAACGACCCGGGAGAAAGCTACTTCACGAGGTATCAAAAAAGCGGTTTCGACTTTTTATCCGCACATTTGATGTTAACCAACAAACATTGGCTTCAAAAAATCATTATCGGGGATTACAAATTACAATGGGGACAAGGTCTGGTCGCCTGGCACGGATTCTCTGTCGGAAAGTCCGGAGCCTCTCTGAACAACGAAAAATCAGGAAACGGAATCTCCCCCTATACCTCTACCGACGAGAATCATTTTCTGAGAGGAATAGGCATATACATGACCCCGCACAAAAACATCAAAACCATTCTGTTCGTTTCTTACAAAAAAACGGACGGAAATATTATCAACCGGGACAGCCTTGATCCGGAAGAACTGGAAACAGCCTCTCTCTATCAAAGCGGCTATCATAGAAACCTATCCGAGTGTAAAAAAAAGCACACCTTAAAAGAGTTCACGACCGGAGGTTCCTTTAACCTGAATCATCAACGTTTTCGAATCGGTATCCACGCCTTATATTACGACTTCACCCCACAACTATCCGTTGGAAACCGCACATACCAACGTTATAACGATACCGGCAACAAACGATTTCTAAGCAGTCTGGACTACAAAACAGGTTTTCGAAGCTTTTACCTTTTCGGAGAGTTTGCTCTAAGCGATAAGGGCGCCATCGGAACCATTCACGGACTACGTTACAGCGGATTTTCCAAAGCCTCCGCCTGCATTATCTATCGCCATTACGACAAGAATTACCGTTCCCATTATAACCAGGGATTTGCCGAATACTCCAACACCTCCAATGAAGAAGGAATCTATATCGGCATAGAAAGCTCTCCCGTGAAAAACCTGAAAATAAATCTCTATTACGACTGGTTTCGCTTTTTTGCCCCCCGCTATCAGGCCACGATTCCCGGTTCCGGTCAAGAAATAGTATGCGACCTCACCTATTATTTTCGCAAATGGGAATGCTATTTCCGCGTTAAACACGAATCCAAGCCCGAAAATCCGGTAAGACAAACATTAGCCCGCGTTCAACGGCAGAGAAACGAGCTCAGATTCCAATTTTCCAACAAAAACCTATCTTTTCTCGAATTTCGTAGTCGTCTGGACTATATTCATTATCAAAAAGATACACGAAAAGAGGAAGGAGTACTTATCTATCAAGACTTTATATTCTCCATCCGTAAGCAAAACGTCAAAACCCAATTCCGTATAGCTTATTTCAATACGGACGGATACTATTCCCGGATCTATGCCTATGAACATAACGTATTGTACGGCTACTCTTTTCCGGCCTATCAGGACAAAGGTATTCGCTCCTATCTGAACCTGAACTGGAAAGCTCTCCGATCGATTACTTTTTACTTGAAAGCAGGAATGGTATACTATCCCGCAAAAGAATACCTCAGTTCCTCTCTCACCCGAGTCAATGATAATAAGCTATTCGACCTCTCCTTCCAAATACGGGTTACTATTGACTAAATTATAATTTGTAATCGTCAATCTGAGATTTACAATCATTTATGTCTTTTTTTCAACACGTTTATCACATCTTCCAACTCATATCCCTTTGCCATCAACAGAACCAAATAATGATACAGCAAATCGGCCGCTTCGTTTAAAAATAATTCCCGATTTTCGTCTTTTGCCTCTATAACCAGCTCCACAGCCTCTTCTCCCACCTTCTGGGCCACCTTATTTATTCCCTTTGAAATCAATTTTGCCGTATAAGAATCCTCGGGAGAATCATTCTTACGTTTTTGCAAAAAATGTTCCAGGTATAATAAAAAATTATCCGAACCGTTCTCCTCACCCCAACAAGTATCTTGTCCCGTATGACAAGTCGGACCCTCCGGTTTCACTTTTACCAATAATGAATCCCCGTCACAATCCACAAGTATATCCTGCAAGTACAAAAAATGCCCGCTCTCCTCACCTTTCGTCCACAAACATTGCCGGGAACGACTGAAAAAACACACTTTCCCGGTCTCCAACGACCGCCTGACAGAGATTTCATCCATATACCCCTGCATCAAAACGACACGGGTATTCACATCCTGAATAATAGCCGGAATCAAACCGGACTTATCAAATTTTAAACGACCGATATCTAACATAACATTTATATCTTATTGAATAATACATTTCTTACCTCGACTCCTTTCGTTGCCAAATAGGATTTCAATTCCGGAATTTTAATCCTTCCGTCATGAAAAACACCTGCCGCCAAAGCCGCATCCGCCTCTCCTCTCGTGAAAACATCATAAAAATCCTCGTACTTCCCGGCCCCACCGGAAGCAATAATCGGTATGGTCAACTCGTTAGCCAAGGCAGCTATCGTATCACAAGCAAACCCCCGACAGGTTCCGTCATGATCCATGGAAGTAAACAAAAGTTCTCCAGCCCCTAAATCAGCCGCTTCCCGTGCCCATTCCTGCAAAATCAAAGACGTTTTCCGATTCCCTCCATGACTAAATACCCTCCATTCTCCCTCTCTTACGGAAGCATCAATAGCAATGACAACGCATTGTTTCCCGAAATTAGTCGCAAGCCGACGAATCAAGCCGGGATCCCTGATTGCCGACGAATTAATAGAAACCTTATCGGCTCCGCATTTTAATAAAACTTCAACATCCCGTTCCGAGGCAATGCCGCCTCCCACGGTAAAAGGAATACTTATCGCTTCCGCAACCTCCTTCACCCACTCTGACACCGTTCCTCTCCGGTCAATACTGGCCGCAATATCCAAAAACACCAATTCATCTGCTCCCCAATCAGAATAAAAAAGAGCCAGGTCCACCGGACTTCCGACATTTTTCAAATTCTGAAAACAAATCCCTTTTACGACACATCCCGCCTTTACATCCAAGCAAGGAATAATTCTTTTTGCTAATCCCATACCAAGTCCTGTTATAATTTCATCCGTACCATCTCTTCCCAAGTCAACCGTCCCTCGTAAAAAGCTTTCCCGATAACAACCGAAGTTATCCCTAAACGAAATAAAGCCGTTACATCTTCGCCCGAACTTATACCCCCCGAAGCGATTAAATTTATTCCCGGATACTTCGTCCGCAACTTACCGTACAACTCTAACGAAGGCCCGGAAAACATTCCGTCCCGTTCAATATCCGTACACATCAGGTTACTCAACACGCCATCGTATTGTTCGATCAGGTCATAAATCGTTTTATGCGACCTACGTTGCCAGCCGTTGATACAGACCTGTTCTTTCCGGACATCCGCTGCAATTATAATTCGATCGGTCCCGTACTTCGTGATCCAACCCCTAACCTCCTCCGGATTTGTTTGAGCCATACTCCCGATGGTTACCCACCGGGCCCCCGCATCCAAAATCCGTTGTACCTCTTCTCCGGTTTTTATTCCCCCGCTGAAATCCACCTGTAAGCGGGTCGAAGAACAAATCTTCCTCAATAAATCGAGATGTACGATTTTTCCTCTCCGGGCTCCATCCAAATCTACCAGATGAAGCCTCCGAACTCCTGCCTTTTCAAAACAAAAGGCCATATCAACCGGATCCCCGGTATAAACACAACACCTATCGTAATCTCCCTGACTTAAGCGAACACATCGTCCCCCCATAAGATCTATTGCCGGTATAATCTCCATATTCAAAACATTAAAAAGTTACGTAAAATCATTTCTCCCATGGCGGAAGACTTTTCCGGGTGAAATTGACACCCCCAGAAATTCTCTTTTCGAACGGCTGCACAAAACTCTCCCCCGTAATCACAACCGGCAATCTGATACTCGTTACAAGGAAGATAATAGGAATGAACAAAATAGCTCCACTCCATTTCCCTTATCCGTCGAAACAGGTCGGAATGCAAACCGTATATTCGATTCCAACCCATATGAGGAATCTTTTTCCCGTTCTTCATCTGTTTCACCTCCAACGGGAATATACCCAACCCCGTAGTATCTCCCTCTTCCGAGAAAGTACACATCAACTGCATTCCCAGGCAAATACCCAAAACCGGTACTTTCAGTCCCGGAAGAATCTTATCCAATCCCTTTTCCCGCAATCGCTCCATAGCAGTAGCAGCCTGTCCTACTCCGGGAAAAATAACCCGCTCAGCCCGACAGACGACCTCCGGATCCGAAGAAACAACGACCTCTTCACCCAAGCGCCGAAGAGCAGTCTGCACGGAAAAAACATTTCCCGCTCCATAATCGATAATTGTCACCATACCTCTATCCGTTAAAGTTGTCCTTTAGAAGAGGGTATACTGGTTCCCGTCACTTTTATCGCCGTATTGATGCAGCGCCCAAAAGCTTTGAATATAGCTTCAATCAAATGATGGGTATTCTCCCCCTTAGCCACCACATGCAAATTACATCCGGCTTCCCTACAAAAAGACTCGAAAAAGTGCCGGGTCATTTCGGTTGGGAACTCCCCCACGTATTCTCGTTCGAACCGGACTTCCCAAACCAGATATCCCCTCCCGCTGAAATCAAGTAATACTTCGGCACGGGATTCGTCCATCGGCAAAGCAAAACCGTAACGCTCTATGCCTTTTTTACTTCCTAAGGCCACCGCAAAGCACCGCCCTAAAAGAATAGCCGTATCTTCGATGGTATGATGCTCATCCACCTCCCGATCACCATTCGCCACGACAATCAAATCGACTCCTCCATGACGAGCTACCTGTTCCAGCATATGATCGAAGAAGCCTATGCCCGTACGGATATCACTCTCTCCAGCTCCGTCCAAGACTAACGTTACCCGAACTTCCGTCTCGGAAGTCTCGCGGGATAAGCTTACCCGGCGGGAACAGGATTTCAGATAACGATATACCTTCTCCCAGGAAGAACAAACTATTGCTTCCGGACACCCTTCCGCTTTCTTTTCCCCGAACAAGATTCCCTTTAGTCCCATATTCGACGCTAACTCCATATCGGTCAAACGATCCCCGATCACATAAGAGTTCTCCCGGTCCAACCATTCGTCGATATACTTCTTCACCATACCGGTTCCGGGTTTCCGACAAGGAGAATTCTCTTCCGGGAAACTACCGTCTATCAGCACCTCGTCAAAAACAATCCCTTCACCCGCCAAGACTTTTAACATAAAATCGTGCGGAGGCATAAAAGCGGTCAAAGGAAAAGCAGTCGTTCCCAAACCATCCTGATTACTAACCATCACCAGGCGATAGTCCGTTTCTTCTGTTATTTTCCGCAGAGCGCCGATAACTCCCGGCTTAAAACACAATTTATCCATACAGTCTACCTGAAAATCACCCGGGGGTTCTTCTATGATCGTTCCGTCCCGATCGATAAACAATATTTTTTTCATAAACAACCCTGTTTTAAATACTTATCTTCCAATTCAGACAATACATTCATTAAAAAATCATTTTCCCGCGATGTCCCGATCGAGATACGTAATCCGTTCTCTATTCGAGGAGGAAACCGTCGGACTCTTACTACGATTCCCCGCTCCAATAACTCCTGATACAAACACTCATATTCCCGGCTACATGCTAAAATAAAATTAGCCTCTGAAGCAAAGACCCGATCAAAAAGGACATTCCGTCCCAGATAATCATAAAGCCGCCTACGTTCCCGTCTTATTTCATTTAAACATCGTTGAAAATATTCCGTATTTTCCAACATTCGTAAAGCTTCCGTTTGCACCAAGGAACCTACATTATAAGGTAATTTTGCCCGATTCATATAACGGATTAACCCGGGATGTGCGGCAAGCACTCCTACCCGTAGGCCGGCCATTCCCCAAGCCTTGGATAACGTTTGTAAGACAACCACATTAGGATAATCCCACAACCGGTCTATCATCGATTTTTGATCTGCAAAATCAATATAAGCCTCATCGACCACAACCAATCCGGAATACTTTTTTGCGACCTCCAATATCCGCTCGACAGGCAAAACATTTCCTACCGGATTATTCGGATTACAGAAAAAGATGATTTTACTCCTACTGTCCATATACGATTCCAACTCATCCCATTCGGGCATAAACGTCTCATCTAACACTAATCGTAAAACCTCTACCCCGTTGATTCGGGCACAAACCTCGTACATAGAGTAACCCGGATAAAAAAGAATTACCCGATCTCTTCCCGGCTCGCAAACCGTCCGGATCAACAAATCGATCAACTCGTCACTCCCGTTACCCAAGATTAATTGATCTACGGAAACCCGTTTCAATTCCGCCAACCGATTCTTTAACTTCTGTTGAAAAGGATCCGGATAACGGTTAAAACCCGTTTCAAAAGGATTCTCGTTCGCATCCAAAAAGAGAGCCCGGTCACCATTAAACTCCATTCGGGCACAGGAATACGCTTCTAACTCTTTTATATTATCCCGTACTATATCTTCGAACATATCTTATCTCTTTTTATCATTTACCCGTACGGTTATCGCATTCCGGTGTCCCCACAACTGCTCGTATTCCGCCATAATTTTTATCGTTTCGCTTAACACGGATAAACCTTCGGAGGTTATCTCCTGAAAAGTGATTTTTTTCATAAACGAATCCAGATTCACTCCACTATACGCCCGGGCAAATCCATTGGTCGGCAAGGTATGATTGGTTCCGGAAGCATAATCCCCGGCACTCTCGGGAGAGTAATTTCCCAAAAAAACAGAACCGGCACTTTTTATCTCCGGTAGCCATTGTTCATATCCCCGTACACAAAGCATTAAATGCTCGGGAGCGTAATAATTAACCAATTGCATACACTCCTGTATCGTTTTCAAAACCACACATTTCGAATTTTCCAAAGCTCTTGCGGCTAACTCCTTCCGGGGAAGAGATTCCAATTGCCGAATTAACTCGAGTTCAACTCTCTCCGGCAAACCTTCTCGATCGGTAAGAAAAAACACCTGACTATCCGAACCGTGTTCTGCCTGGGATAACAAATCGGCCGCAATAAAATCCGGCCGGGCCGAATCATCCGCAACAATCATCAATTCCGAAGGTCCCGCGGGAATATCGATTGCCACTCCGTAACGCTCCGAACGCAATTTGGCTGCCGTCACAAATCGGTTTCCCGGGCCAAAAATCTTATCGACCCGGTCGATCGAAGGGGTTCCCAGTGTCATAGCGGCAATTGCCTGCATACCTCCCACTTTATAAACTCTTTTCACTCCACATAAGGAAGCCGTCCATAACACAACGGGATTAATATTTCCATCCCTCTCCGGAGGAGTACACATCACGATCTCTTCACAGCCGGCCAATACCGCCGGGACCGCTAACATCAACACGGTCGAAAATAAAGGAGCACTCCCTCCCGGAATATACAACCCAACCCTCCGTATCGCCCGAGCTTCCTGCCAGCAACAAAACCCCCGTTCATCCCGGTATTCTATTTTAGACGGTTTTTGCAAAGCGTGGAAACGGACTATATTTTTTTTAGCTTCCCGGACAGCCTCTTTCAAATCTTCACAAACTTTACTTTCCGCTTCCTGAAATTCGGATTCCGAAACGGTAAAATCATCCAATTTTACCCGATCAAAATGCCAGGTATATTTCTTTAAAGCTTCATCACCATTCCGTTTTACTTCGTCAAAGACAAGGTCACAAACCCGTTCCAAGTCGGCAGTTTGATTTTCCGGACGTTTAATTAAGTCCGTCCACTCCTCTTTCAGGGGATATACGATCTTTTCCATCATACTATAAATAATTTAAATTCACAAAATACACGCCCGACAAGTAATGACCACAAGCACTACATTACCGGATTACACTACTCTATCATTTTTTCTATCGGTACTACCAGTATTCCTTCCGCTCCGGCTTCTTTCAACCGATCGATCGAATCCCAAAACCGATTTTCATTCACGACCGAATGCAGAGAATACCAGCCGGATTGTCGTAAAGGCATAATCGTTGGACTTTTCATACCCGGCAATATCCTGCAAATCTCTTCCAGCCGCGTTTCCGGCGCATTCAGCAAAATATATTTGTTGTTTTTTGCCGCTAATACGGCTTGCATTCTAAAGATCAATTGATTTACCAACCGCTGCTTTTCCGTATTCAAACAAGGATTCGCCACCAATACCGCCGTAGAACGGAATAAGGTATACACCTCTGAAAGACCATTTTTAAATAAAGTACTACCTGAACTTACGATATCACATATGGCATCCGCCAAACCGATATTCGGAGCGATCTCCACGGAACCGGAAATCACATGAATCTCCGCCTTCAAACCATTCTGTTTTAAAAAAGTATTCAAGGTATTCGGGTAGGATGTAGCAATCCGTTTACCCTCTAAAAAAGAGAGTCCGGTAAAAACCTCCGACTTGGGAATAGCAATGGAAACCCGACAGGCTGAAAATCCCAAATCCAACAATTTAGAGACACACACTTGTTTTTCAATTACCGTATTTTCTCCCACGATCGCCAAATCGACAATACCGTCTTCCACGTAATGAGGAATATCCGAATTACGCAAATAAAGAATCTCCAACGAAAAATTGGAAGCTTGCGCCATCAACTGATCTTTCCCGTTATTGATCGAAATTCCGCACTCCCTCAAGAGAGCCAAAGAATCGTCATACAGTCGGCCTGACTTCTGAACAGCAATTTTTAATCTCGTCATATTTTTTGATTTAAAAACTCGCTGAATCCGGGAAGGCCAAATGAATAAAAGACAAAAAAGCCCGCCTGAACCAGGCGAGCTCGTTTATACTTTCTATTTTAAATTACAGCATAACAGCATCATCTCACCTGAATACAGTGATGGCAATGATGATGCATATGATGTAAACTTGTTCTCATATTTTGTCTTTTACAGTTGCAAATATAAAAATATTTTTTTTTAAAACCATCCAACATAAAAAAATCCTGTAGCTAATACTACAGGATTCTTTAGTTTTCTATCGGAAAAATTTATTTTTCTAATTTAATTCCGATTTTAAACTCGGTTGTTTTAGCCCAAACACCGGGAAGAGCCCCTAATATCGGTTTGATTATGGCAATCATATCGTCATTTGAATCCTCCGGAATCAACTTGGAAAGAACCGGTAGCAAAGTCATGACCTGATCGAAGAAAGCTTTGTCAAGAGATATCTCAAGTTTCTTATCCTGATCTGTCAAAGTATAAGTCGCAGGAATTCCTTCCGTGATCACCTTATTAACAAATGCCATAAGGGTATTCAGGTCGGCTTGTGACAATCCGAGAGTTCCCAAAGACTCTAAACTCAAATCAGCCTCAGCCAAAATATTGACGATATTGGGATAAAGAGCAATCTTACTTCCGGATACGATCTTATAGCTTAAATATTTCGGTTCTGAAGTTTTCCAGGCAGGAGTAACCGTTCCTTCCAGACTTACACCGGCATCGGAATAAGTAGCTATAACCTGTCCTTTCTTCTGGAAAGTAACATCTTTCAACACCTGCGCCAAAAGTTGGCCTCCAATACCTTCAGCCAGACCCTGTATCGTCTCGAGCGGAAAATCTAATCCAAATACAGGTAGAGTCGTTCCCTCTGCTGCCACCCAATTGAAAGACAATGGACCGGAAACAAATGACTGACTTTCATCTACTTGCACGCTCTCTAAATTCCATTTTCCAACAAGGGCATGGTCATTATCATCATCATCACTACATGCTGAAAAGAACGTTACACCCAAAATCAATAATAACAAAAGTTTGTTTTTCATAGTCATTAAATATTAATTAAACATATTGTTTTTCATCTTAAAACCTTCGTTTTTTTAATACGACGAATTTATTAGCAGCAAAAAACATGCAAAAATAATCAAAAATTAAACATTCCCTCGTTTTTTAACATTTGATTTTTCTATACATCTAATTACGTGCACCATGCATTATTATAGCACGAGTGTTAAATAAAAACACATAATTATAACCTTTTTCATTTTCTTTATTTTATTCTCTATCAAAAAAGGAACGTTTTTTGATAGACAGTACATTTATTTATAATATAAAAAATTAACTAATAATTAATGACTTATGAAAAACAAATTACTATTTTTTCTAATCTTAGGTATGAGTATTTTTTCCGCCTGTCATGATGACGACAAACCGGAAGCTCCGCCAACCATTGACGACATTGTCGCAACTTATTCTGCCGACAAGCTACAAGCTACAGCCAACGGAGAAAACCTCCCGGCGAACGCTTCCATCAACATCGTAAAAGAGACCGATGAAACAAGTACGATCAAACTACTAAACATCGTACCGGGTGTCCCGGAATTTGCTATTCCCAAAGCAACTTTTGAAGCGGTAAGCAAAAGTGCCTATTACAGTAAACTCGAGGGTAGTGCAACCGACAGTATTGTCGGATATGAGGTACAACTAATAGGAACCGTTGATGCCGGAATTTTAAATGCCACGATCACGATCACCGACATGGGTGGAGAAAGTATCGACGCTACAAGTTTTTACAACAAAACTTACAAAGGAGAGATGACCATCAACGTTTCTAACCTGAGCGAGCCTGTAATCATGACTCAACGAATCTACACATCGCGTCCCTCCACCAGAGAAACATCTCGTATCCAATTGGAAATAAACAACTTCTCTTTCTCGGGCATGTCGTTAGGGACGATAAAGCTGGATACCCTTCCCGTCCTGCAAAGAGGACGTTATTACTCCTTTAAATCAATAGATCAGGAAATAGAAGTACAGGGAATTGGAAAAGTGCAGGTGGATGTCAACGGAGTAATTGTCGATAACGACATACAACTCTCGTTAATCGTAAAAGCAGGACCTTTGACCGTTAATGTCTCGTTTGACGGAGAGAACGTAACAGAAAGTACGGACATGAAGGCCACAATCACCATAAACAGTAACGTTCTTCTCGATCCGATCGCAGTCAGCGGATCCAATTACACGTTTAAAGTATGGGATTCTACCCCGAACGAGTAATTGGTTTTACTCCCGAAAATAGATATTCCGGCCGGTGCGACCCTGGATTCCGTTACGATTTATAATGCCACAAATAAGACCAGCACTAAAATCGACGACAAAACAGCTATCGATTTTTCTGAATTTACACCGGAATGTTACGTGGCCTACTATGTTACGGCCGAAGACGTTCGCAAGAACAGCACTAAAAAATTATTCATTGTAAAGGTGGAGGATAAAGACTTGGTATACACGATGGAAAAGTGGAATACTATTGGTAATTATTTTGAACCCGAGGGACTCACCTCCTCCAATACTGCAGCCTCACTCTTTCCAATTATGGGTATTCCAGTAGAACCTTATCCCGTCTCAAAAGCCGAAGACGGAGCCGCAAAAGTTATAACCAGAAAAACCGTTAGTGAAACCACACCGAGCGGAATGGTTCCTGCCATGACGGCCGGTACGTTATTCAACGGCGAATTCAAACTCAACATTTTCGATCAACTGAAAAGTACCCAATTCGGTGTTCCTTACCGGAAAAAACCGGTATCCCTGAAAGTTACTTACAAATATACCCCGGGAACACCCTATTATAAAACAGAAAAAGTGCCAAGCGGAAGTTCCACTATCAATACCGCCGTAGAAATGCCGAATAAAAAAGATACTTGCTCCATCAATGCCTACCTGTATGAAGTGAGCTCTTACGACCAAGCCCTGGACGGAAGCAATATAAACACCTCCACTTCCGTAATACTGAAAGCAAGTCTTATCGACGGAAACTCAACAAGCGATTATAACAGTCGAACCATCCATTTCGAAGAGATCGGTAACGGATCGTACGATCCCACGAAAAAATACAAATTAGCTATCGTTTGTACCCCCAGTAAAGACGGAGACCAATTCATGGGAGCCGAAAGTACCTTGTGGATCAAATACCTGGAAATCATTCCTGAAGAATAAACAGATTACCTGCAGGAAAGAGAGGCGGCCTTTTGGGGCCGCCTCCTTGCTATCACCAACCTACTGAAGTGACGAGATATCGAACTCATCACATTGTTTCATTGCTTCTTTCAATATATCGTATTTCTTTTTCATCAGGGGATATGTTTCGAGTAAGGCATCCCGTTCCGCTTTTGTTACCCTGAAGATAAACTCCAGCCATTGAGAAACATCGATATCCTTCGAGGGAGCCTGAATCCACCAGCCTCCCCAATCCGGATCATAATTCGTCATTCCGGGATCATAGGAAACAAATCCCATCTCATGCCAATCGACATCATCCGGAGTTTCCACATCCCAGTCCCAATCGGATTGTTTATAATACTCTTCACTTACTTCATAAAACTCCTCCGGAATCTGAAAAACGCCCTTGATTGCCAATAAATAATCTTTCCAGAATTTACCGTTTACCTCTCCCCGAATCTCCCGGATATCGGCATCTGTATAACTATCCATCTCCGGACGAATACCGGCAATCGCCACGTAGTTCGTACTCACAAAAGCATGGTAACTGGGCGTCTGCTCTTCCATTCCCAGAAAGAAAATAGAATCGGCCATAATCAAAGAATAAGGCAGGTATTTCTTTAAGAAACTTTCAGGATAAACATCGATAAATACTTTTTTTACCAAAGACAACCCCTTTTCGAGCAGTTCCTTCTCCTGAAGAGGGGAGACCATTCTGATATTATTCTTTTTCTTAAAGTTATAACGGTAATCCCGAATACCGGGATCTTTCACAATAATCGTCTGGTACGTCTTGTAAAACTCATGAATATAATGTTGGACAGGATCCGACGGATCATCTTCCAAATTATACCAGCTATCTCCTATGGTAGCATGAATCTTATCCTCATCGGAACAAGCATTCAAACAAAATACCAATGCACAAAACAGTATTAATTGTATTAATTTCATTTTCATCTAATTTTTGGTTTTCATCATTTTCCCCGTTGCGGACGGTCTATTTTTTCTATAGAAAGATTCATATCCCGCTCTTTCTGCGGTAGCGGTAAGGTATAAGCCGGATCATCTTTTCTCAACACATACTCGACATAGTTACTCGGATTCTCTACAGATGTATATCGATGTACAATCTCAGGACGATCCCAACGACGCAAGTCAAACCAACGAAATCCCTCGAAACAGAACTCCATCCGGCGTTCATCTTTCACGTAATTCAGCGCCTGCTCTGCCGTTGTAGCCGAAAGGCTGTAATCTCCCGAAATTCGTTTCTCCCGAATAGCATTTACATCCTGCATGGCATTTTCTATGTTTCCCTTCTGGGCGTAGGCCTCTGCCCGGTTCAAATAAGCCTCCGACAAACGAAAAGCATAAGCATAAACTCCATCGGAAGAAGCCCCGTAAAATTTTAACGGTTTCTTTTTCGTATTATCAAAAAATAAGTTAGTCGTTTTTCGTTTATCGGTAGCCGTATACAGGTTCATCAACCCCTCCGAGGGGACGAAAGAAGCAGCATAAGAAGCTCCATACTGAAATGCCCGGCTTTGGGTTGAGAGGTTTCCATAAGTAAACATGATCTCACCATTACTTATAGACATAAATCTCTGATTCGAATAAGTACCATTCATATCAAACAATTCGGCATCTGTCGACATAATGACCGAATCGGCATAAGCAATTGTCCGGTCATAATCTTTCCTGAACAAGGCAATCCGGCAAGCTAACAAATAAGAAGTAGACAAATTCGGTCGAAAAATCGTTTTTTCCATTTCCGCCTCCTTAAAAAAAGTAATCGAGCGTTTAATATCCTCCTCCATCAAATCATACACCGCTTTAATAGAGGAACGGGATAACAGTTTGTCTTCAACACCTGTTGCAAAGTTGATCGGCACACAAAAATCAACGGCAGCCTGTTCTTCGTTAATATAAGGTTTGCCGTATAAATTAGCCAACATAAAATAGGACCAGGCTCTTAGAAAATAAGCTTCTCCTGCCAAATCGGCTTTCTCCCTCCGGCTGCCTTCCATATTATTTAAATTATCAAGAATCACATTAGCCACAAATATCCGATGGTAATACTCTTCCCAGGCCCGATCTTCCGTCAGAGCATTATTCATTTGCAATTCAGGATATTGTTGCCAGGAATAGTATGACCAGAAACTCGTACGTTTATCTTCCCGGGTAAGCTTTTTCAGATTAATATACTCCTCGGCATCGTCCGTCATCACATCCAGGTAATCACACAAAATCAACTTATTGTTTAAACCTTCTCCGTATAAAAATTCTTTATAGTTCTGAACGGTTTTGGGAATTAACAGGTCCTGTGAATTTTCATCCAGAAAATCACTACAAGCTCCAAACAATAGAATAAATGATATATATAATAAATTATGTTTTTTCATCACAAGCGATTTTAAAATGAAACATTTAATCTTAACGAGTATCCTCTTTGGGGAGGAACAGTCCCGGATCCCATTGTTACCTGTTCCGGATCTCGTCCTTTCAGATCTTTACTTTTCACCACAAAAGGATTCGTAACGTCAAAACTCAGGCTTGCCGAAGAGATACATACCTTCTTTAATAAATCTTCGGAGAAATTATAGCGTAACGTCAAAGAACGGCATCTCAAAAAGTCCCCTGACACAACTCTTAAATCACTCTTATTATACATATCCCATCGGTTATTGGCTATCGGGTATTTTCTTTCGTAAGCAGTAAATGCCATATCATCATCGGATAAAGCCGGAATCTTCGTGTAGTTCTCATCCCCTTTCTTGCGCCAACGATCCACGAACTCGCTCGACATATTCTGCTGAGGGAAAGGTAATGCCTGTCCGGACGACAAATAAAGGTCATTCAAACGTACCTTATTACCCAAAGCAAAAGAAAACAGGGCATTCAAACTGAATCGTTTATACCTTAAATCCGTTGAAAAACCTCCGGCAAACGTCGGTTCACGGCGTCCTGCATATACAAAAGCAGCGGCATAGGCTTCTTCCTGTGTATTGATCACCTTTTTCCCGGTTTCATCCGATTCTGACTCCCCGTAGAATGTAGGAAGTCCCTCATCATTCAACGCCTTAAACCTATAAGCATAAAAACTATTGATAGAACGACCGTTCCGCACTAACGTACCGTTGACATAATCGCTCCAGGACACGGACTCAGCCTCTCCCGCGTTGGTAACCTTATTGTAATTTTTCGCCGTATTGAAAGAAATTCCCCACGCCCAATCTTTCGTACGGATCGGATTCACGTTTACACTAATTTCCCAACCCGAATTATTTACGTCACCATCATTAATAGCCACATAATTTGCCCCGGTAGAAGGAGCAATTACCTTTTGCACGATCTGGTCTACTCCCTTTTTCCTGTATACCTCTACCGTACCGTATATCAACCCCTTAAAGAAAGAAACATCTATACCCAAATTGTAGGATTTGGTCTTTTCCCATTTCAAGTTATTATTAGGAAATTTATATAAAGTCGACTCGTATTCTCTGGACACGTCATCCAAGGTTCCCATCCGCACGATCAAATTCGGCGTCTGATCAGGATGCACATTACCCTGAATACCATAAGATGCACGTACGGCAAATTCATCTAACCAATTTATCCCTCTCATAAAATTCTCGTTATGCATATTCCACCTTCCGGAAACAGACCATACCGGTAAGAAGCGGACGCTCTTATCCTGTCCGAACTTATTGGATCCGTCAGTCCGGATATTGAAATTGGCGATATATCTATCGTCATAGGAATAGGTAAACGTACCGTACCAAGATACAATATTGGTCAGATTATCCGTGATCACATCCGGCGTATTGGTTATATTCTGAGCTAACCTTCTCCATTTGGTCAAATCGACTTGGGCAAACTTTTTTCCGCGTTCGGGCAGGTATCCCCATTGAGTAGATTTCAGGGCATCATATTTGGAAGAAGAGATCTCGCTTCCAATCATTGCCGTTACATTATGTTTTTCAAAATCCTTGTAAAAGGTAAAACTGTTCCTTATGGTATAACGAACATTACGCGTATCCTCATTGAGGAGCTCTCCCCCCATAGGAATCTCGCATCGATCCAGAAAATCGTCTGACGGATTTTGGGGAAGAAGTGTCCCGTAAGGAGTCTGGCGTTTCATTGAAACATAGTAAGATTTTTCACTGGCCCAATAAGTCTGGTAATTATTATTCGAGGAAACACCCAGCAAAGAACTGAATTTCAAAGATGGTAAAATATTCCAATCCACCGTCAAATTCAATCTGACGGAATGATTTTTTACCTTTGTCCCGCTCTCGGACAACTCATTTAAAATATTAAACGGGATCATATCTGAATAACCGACTCCATTATCATAAAAGAACAACTCACCGCTTTGATCATAAAGAGGAATCGCTCTTGACGTTTGCGCCGCGTATTGATATACATCAATGGAGTTATGAGGCCGTTTGGTATTGGTTAAGGCCGCACTAAGATTCATCCCAACTCTGAAATGATCAGTGAAACGGGTGTTCACTTTGATCATGGCATTGTAACGGTCTACGTCTTCCTTTTTATTCACACTCTGGTCATCCGCATATCCCAAAGAAAAATAGTAATCCCCTTTATCGAAAGCTCCGGAAACGGAAATCGAATGCTGGTGGCTGACCGAAGTACGGAATAACAGATCATACCAATCCGTATTTAACTCTTTCAACTCTTTTACCTGCTGCCGGAATTCATCATAAGAGATTGTCTTATTCCACAAATCCATCAATGCTCCCTCATACCCCATATGAGTGGGCTTATAAGAGGTAAATTCCAATCCTTTTTCATGCATCTCTTCCGACATCTCAATCCGTTCTTTGGAATCCATCAAACGCATAACCTTATAAGAAGGGGGAGTCATGATCGAGATCCCACCGTAATAATTAATACGCACTTTGCCCTCCCGTCCCTTCTTCGTGGTCACCACGATAACACCGTTTGCGGCTTTCACACCATAAATAGCTGTCGCACTCGCATCCTTCAATATATCGATCCGCTCGATATCGCTCGGATTCAAACTGGAAATGGCATTCCCGATCAGGTTTACCTTATCCATACTATTTAGCTCCTCTGTAGAAATTTGCACGGGCTCATCCAAGATAATCCCGTCAACAACCCAAATCGGCTCGCGGTTTCCCGTGATGGAAGACGATCCCCGAATTCTAATTTTCGGAGCAGCTCCCGGAGTAGAGGTCTGATTCAATACAGTAACACCGGCTAAACGTCCCTGTAACATCTGATCCACAGAAATGGCTCCGCCCATTAATATATCTTCTCCTTTTATAGAAGTTACCGAACTGGATAGTCTTCGCTTGTCAATCTGCTGGTAACCGGTCACTACTACTTCATTCACCTCCTCTACCGATTCTTTCAAAACTACTTTCATAAAAGCAGTATCCGCCTTTATTTCCCGTTTCTCCATCCCGATAAAAGAGAAAATTAAAAACACCTCTTTATTCGACGGAACATTTAATTTAAATTTCCCGTCAATATCCGTCACCGTTCCAATTGTCGTACCTTTCAATAGAATCGTAACTCCCGGTAATTTCAATCCTCCTTCATCCATTACAACCCCTTTTATCTCTCTTTTCGCAACGACAGAATCCGTTTTAACCCTTTGCCCCGGTAAAATCAAAACGTACCCTGCCGTAATCTCGTATCTATAAGGTAACGTCTTAAATAATTTTGCCAAAGCCGTTTCCAGGGACATATTATTCAACTCCACACTAATTTTCTGATCCACATCCACTTCCCGGTTATTATACATAAAATAAACACCTGTTTGCGTTTTGATCTCTTTCAAAACCTCTTTCAAAGCTTTATTCGAGAATTTTGCATTAACCACGCGTTGTGCCGAGGTTTCAGCCGCAAGATGCAGGGTAAAGACGAACATCAGCAACCAAGTCAATTTCATAATTTTCATGATTTTATTCGCACATTTTCCACGTGCAAATGCATACCATCTACTCTTTTTTTTCATAATTTTGTTTTTTACGTTAAAATCAATTCCTGTTTAGCCGACAGGAGTTCGGAAAGGAGTGTTAGCCGCACTCCTTTCATTTTTTAGAAATAATAATAACCTTATCTTTTTTAATAAAACAAACTTTCGACAATTTCTTGATCATTCCCAACATGATATTCATATCCCGGTGCCGGTCGGCCGCCCCGGTAAACGTAATATGACGTAAAGAATCATCGGAATAAACAAATTCAACATCGTACCAACGTTCCAACTGACGGGTAATATCCTGCAGTTCCATCTCTTCAAATTCAAAAACACCCGATCTCCAGGCAACATATGTCCTGACATCCACCTCTTTTACATCTATTCTTGTGGCATCTGACACGGATTGTTCTCCCGGCTTCAACACCAACGAATCTTTTCCGTTGGAAACCTGCACGCACCCTTCAACCAATGTCGTTATAACTTCCTCTTGTTGTTCGTATGCCGACACATTAAAATGAGTTCCTAAAACCCTGATTCGTGCCCCCCGGCTCTGCACCAGAAAAGGACGATCTGCATCTTTTGTTACCTCAAAATACCCCTCTCCCTCCAACCGTACACTTCGCTTCTCCTTACCAAAAACAACAGGATAAACCAATTTTGAATCCGAATTTAACCAAACCTTTGTTCCATCCGACAGTTGTAAAAAATACTCTCCCCCGCGAGGAACAATAATCGTATTAACAAGAAGCGTTTCTCCAGCATCCTTATCATTTACGACATACCGGATTTTCCCTGCCGTATCCTTTTCTATCACCGCTCCGTTCACCTCCCTCAATTGAAATAAAGAATCCTGGGACAGATCTACCCGTTTCCCGTCAGATAATTGTAATATCGCTTTGGAAGAACCCGGTAAAACAGTCAGGATCTCCTTTTTAGGAGAATCCCAATTTTGACCTGTATACCAATAAAGCGAAGCAGACAAAAATAACATAAACATAGCTGCATAGGGATAATAACGGACAAGCCATTTTCTTTTTCCGGATTCGGAACTCCCTATTTTCTTTTTTATTTTATGCCAAGCTTCATTTGTATCCGCTATCTCCCAAAAAGTCACCTGCCGGCTTCGACGGTATTTTCGCACATAATCTCGAAAAACTTCCGCATGTTTCTGATTCTCCTGCAACCAACACCTTAGCTCTTCCGCCTCAAGAGAAGTCAATTCTTCCCTGCAATATAAAACGACTAACTCGATAACTCTTTTCTCGTCCATTTTTCACGTTTTTATACTGATAAGCCTAAATCGATCAAAATGGGTGAACTAAAAATGATTTTTTTTGAAAATTTTTTAATGAAGTAATATCAACACGATCGTGTTCAATGAGTTTCTCAGTTGTTTCAAAGCCCTCGATAAATGTGTTTTTACCGTATTCACAGATAAATTCAAATGCTCAGCCGCTTCCTTGTATTTCATATCTCTCAATACAATAGCTTCAAATACCTTACGGCATTGTTCAGGTAATTTTTCAATCTCCAGGTATAACTTTTCCCTCTCTTCCGCTATAGCCTCGGCTGTATACTGAACATCGAGGATCTCTTCATAACGCTCTAACTCATCAAATTGATATTTCCGTCTAACTTTAACCAATTTGATACAGTTATGCCGAACAGACGAGAATAAATAGGAACGCAAAGAACCTTGAAACATCGTTTTTTCTCTTCTCTCCCAAAACTTCACGAACAACTCTTGAATCACGTCCTCAGCTTCTTCGTACGAATCGATATAGTTTAATGCAAAAACACACAAAGGTTTATAATACAGGTCAAAAAGCTCTTTTAATCCAGACTCATCCCCTTTGTTTATTTTTTCTAAAAGATCACATTCATCCCGGTTACCACTCGTTTCTTTTTGCATGCGACGAATATATATAAAATAACCAATGCGACAAAATAAACAATTAATTTCCACTATATCGAAAAAGAAAATACGATTCAACGATTGAGCAATTGAATCCTTCAATCACCCAACCGCTTAATCTCTTACTTAGGATTTATATATGTACGTTTTTTGTTGTAAGTAACCGTCCCGACCTTTTGTAAATATCGTATCACGGCCTCCGTGATCAATAGGGACTTTTCTCCTTTACCCTTTCCCGAAAAATCATAGGTAGTACTCACGTAATTACTCAATCCGATCTTATATCGATGCCCATCAGTCAATTTACGACCATCCTTATCTTTAAACACCACATCCACGCCTTTCCCCGTCTTATCCTGCAAAATCGTGTAACTCCCCCTGGAAATAAAAAGATCTATGTGACGATATTCGTCACTCGTTTCACTATTAAATCGATTCAGAATCAATTCCTTCATCTCCGGCAAGGAAAGCTCATGCTTCACTACATAATTATCAAAAGGCTCTATTTGATAAACCATCCCCTTCGTAATATCTCCCTCCGGAATAGTATTCAAACGAATCCCTCCGGAGTTATAAAATGCAAAATCGCATCCCGCCTGATCAACCATGGCATCCGTTACCATGGAGGCTACATTCTCCTTATATTTCATAGGTTCCGCCGCTTTTCCGATCACAACCTTAAAATCAGGATCGTTGCTATAAGTTTCAATCATGGCGACAACCTCGGCATCCGGATTCTCTATACCCGCCAAATCTACGACTCGGTAGGATTTATCCGTCAATTTACCCTTCTCAAATTTCAACACCGTAATCCCGGCATAATGCAATCTGCTTCCCGTTTGGCTGATCAATACCCCATTCACCATTTTAGGTTCTTTCAAAAGTGTATGGGAATGTCCCCCGATAATAACATCCAGTTCTGGCATAACCGCAGCCAACACCGAATCGGCATAGACACCCAGATGAGTAAGTCCGATAAAAGCATCACTCTCATTCTTCAACTTCCGGTACGTATCCACCTCGTCCTTAAAGTCGGCAAATACAATACCTTCCAGATGTTCCGGGTTCGTGGCAGGAATATGACTTGTCGGACTGATCTCGATAAAACTCAAAAAACAGAGTTTTATCCCGGCCTTCTCTATGATCAAATAAGGCGGTAATTGTCCCAATTCACTCCCTTCCGAGCGAATGTTGGCACAGATCACTTTAAATTGCGCTTCGGAAAGTCGTTTTTTTAGTTCCGTTTGACCGTAATCAAAATCATGGTTCCCCATCGTTGCAAGATCGTATCCCAACTTATTCATCAATTCGATCATCGGTTTTCCCCTCTCCTTGGCGTGATCCACAAAAGGGCTACCGGAAAAACGATCTCCCGCATCCACCAATATTACATTAGGATACGTCTCTCTTATCTCCTTCACAAAAGTAGCGAATTTAGGGAACTGACTGATCTGGGCATGCATATCATTCGTAGAAATAATAACGATTTCAGCCTCTCCGGATTTGGATGACTTTTTGTTATTAGAACACCCGAACATCACCACTACAACGAGTAGTATAAAATAAAGATTGAAAATTTTCCGCTGTTTCACGACAATATTGTTTTAAATTAATCCTAAACAAAAATAAACAAAAATAACGGGAAAACAACAAAAAGGGCGGGTAACCATCACGGCCCCGCCCCAAAATTAGAATTTTCAAAAGTTGCTATATAAAAATATAACAATATTATCAGTCCAACGTTCAAACAAAATAGAAGATGGTAAAAGCCTCCGGTATTAAATAAAGATCTCACTCAAAATTTAATAAAAAACGTGCAATTGCACACCGGAGGCACTATCTTCCTATGCAATGCACGTATATTACTTGAGTGAGATATGCAAATGTAGAAATTAAAATCAAAAAAAAATACTAATTTCATGAAATTATTCATTTATATTCATTCTTTTCTACGCCCAAAACGAAGTCTCTGTTTTTTGAGATTAATATTCACAAAATCGAACAAACCTCACGAAAACGGGTATTCTTGAGGCATATACCTTCAACCGGCTATGTATCACATAAAAACAAAAACGAAAATAAAACCCGCCATATACGGGCTATTGCAAAAGCTATAGTCAAATATTTACAAATACTAATTTAAATTATTTATTTATAAAATTACATATAATTAATAAATCGAAAATGAATGAAAACGACTTAGACTTAATGATATAATAAATCTGGCGGAATACCGAAAAGCATAATCCGCCAGAAAATTATTTTCCTATTGAAGGATACAAGAACAATCGTTTGAGACGATAAAGAGAGTTCCCGTACGATTTCCTCCTTTATTCTCCGGTAGAGATGTTCGAATATATCGGAAGTCTCCACAACTTTTTTTTTCCACGACCGTGTTCACACGTATCTCTTTTATTACTATAGCCATTATTTTTTACGCTCCAGTCGATTATAAGTCAATGTTAACGACTCGACGACAAGCCCGCTTTTTTGAGCATCCAGTATTCCCAAGTCCCATTTTACCGGATATGCTCGACTACATGCCCAGCAAGCCACCTCCTGTTGTCCTGCATCCATCAGAGAAATGACCAGATTACACGGCGATATCCGACCATTCATAGAATACGAGAAACAGCTTTTTACCCAAGAAGTTATCTTTTCATCCAAAGGTTCCAAAGAACGTTTCAAAACAATATTTCCATGTTTAATCTCTTTCGGAAGTTTTATCATTCTATCATCCCCGGCTTGAGACAAATCCTCTATGACCATCTCCTGATCCAGTCCGCTCACTTCCATGAACGATGCCCCAATATGTTGACTACCCCAATGGAATTGTACTTGAAAATAGAATGCCATGGGAGGGATCCAACTATCATTCTTTGCCATAAGTTATAAGATTAAGCCAGCGTTATACCTTCGTGAACCAAGATCAATGTTTCCATCGCAACATTGTTTCCGTCTGCCTTAAAACCTTCCACGGTAATTTTTTTCGGCCAGGCATTGGTCAGTTTCCAACTCTGGGCGGGCGAACCGCTCTCATCCAGTAAACTGATCGTAACGGAACGCCTTTTGATGGTGTTTAATTTTACTTCTCCTATCCATTCCCAAAATTTCATATCGGAAACAAAAACACCTTTCTTTAAAGTTACATCTCCACTTTTTCTCAGCCCGGGCATTTTCACTTTCGTGAACTCCTTGCTATCACCGACACGATACTCGATGACATCGAATTCCATATCCAATCCGGAAACTTCTTTAAAGGACATATCACCTATATCATCAATACTGACTTTGAATGAAAATTCAGGTAATGGCCATATACTCTTATCTTGTGCTTCTCCTGCCATAATTTTACATTTTAATGGTTATACATTTCTATATTTATCACGCATTAACTCTTCTGCATCTGCTGCTGGAAGGTGATTTCAATAAACTCGGCCGGATGAGAAATCGCTACCAACACGGTAATTCGCATAATTCCCTCCAGAATATCTTCCGGAGTCATCGTATCACCCAGACCGACATGTACACCATAAGCATCCTCCGGTACAGCTCCCGCCAATCCGCCTCGTTTCCAGACACCATACAGGAAGTTCTCAATCATACATTTCATATTCAGCCACGTATTCGCATCATTCGGCTCGAACACGTAAGCGCGGGCCGCATTCTTGACAGATTCTTCCAAAAAAAGCATTGTTCGGCGAACATTAACATAACGCCAATCCAATGAATTACCATCTAACGTGCGTGCCCCCCACACCTTAATTCCCTCGCCAACAAAAACACGAATAGCATTGATGGCCTTTCCATTCATCGGTACATTTAAATTCTCCAATGCCGTATTATCGATTATTTCCGACGGACTATTCACGTAGTTAACCGAAACATTTGCCGGAGCCTTCCACACGCCTCGGGTATTGTCGACCATCGTATAAATACCGGCCACAGCTGCAGACGGAGGCAAGAGATTCAGGTATTCTTTGACCCCTTTCACCAACAATCGATAATCGGGCCAATTCCGCGATAGGGCACTATGCAATTCATCCGCTATTTTTTGTTTATCATCGGCAGAGAGTGGCTCCTCCGTCTCTTTCATGACGATATCCCCGTTTTCATCTTTTCTCGGTTCATTCGTCTCCGGATCTACCTCCGGTTGCTTTACGATCTTTTTGCCATTCTTTATCTGGTCGAGACATTTCATAACATAACTACCCAATTGAGAGTCTTTCCCGAAAAATTTTTCCAAAGTAGCCGTATCGTCCTGTTTCCAGGATAATACCCGAGCGGTAATGTCTTTATCTCCCAAAACAGACGTTTCCAACCACGGGTAATAAGTTGCACCGTATGAAAGGAAATTCGCTCCGATATTAGTACGAAACTTACTGATTTGCTCATCCATTGTCTCGCTATCCTTCTCTTTCGGTTGCACGTCAAAAATAGCAAAGCGATTTTGCATTTTGGCACAATGAGCCAGCATCTGCGTCTGTATACTCGCGCAATCTTCAGCGTTATTTACAGCCTCAGGAACCACAATCATGGTTATTTCCCGCTCTTTCTCCAGAGCCGTCAAAGCCTCCTTAACTTTCCCCTTATCCACCATATCCTTATTGCGATAAGTTCCGACAGACACGATATAGCAGGTTCCTCCCCCGTTTGCAAAAAACATAATCAGATTGTAATACAAGGTGTACTTATTTTTTGGTTTGACAACCTGCAACTTTCCTTCCTTTCCGGAAATCGTGTAAAATCCTTTCGCATCAGCCTCCTGTACAACCGACATCTCGAAAACCTGTTCCGGCCCTCCACCGAAATACTTCATATATTCCGTCATTGAGGAGATCTTCCATGGTTTATTTTTCAACGAATCATTTCCATTCTCCGCTTTTTCGGTAATTCCGATAAAGGCGGGAATAGCAGTCGACACTTCCACCACAGAATTGGGGAAGGCGCTTTTCTCCACGATGTAAACACCGGGTGTTTTCATATTTCCCATAGTTTTCTAAAATTAAAATGAATAAAAAAATCAGATATAACAGATTTGGCGAAACCAATCTATCTGCTTTACATTATTATTCATCAAGTCGAAAAATGATCTGATAATCAAATATCATATTCCATACAGCCATTATATGGATACTCTCATTACCTTGTTATTTATACAAATATAACAAATCAACACAGACACTACAAACTTTTTTGTAAATATATAATAAAATAAACCAAAACACAGAAAACTATTTTTCCATTCGACGTTGATACAAAAAATTAGAAGCGATATAAAAGCCTTACCAACAAACACAAAAACGTTTCAATATTTATATTTCGAAAGGAGAACCCATATTATGGCCTGTAACAAAATCAACTCATAACTTCATTGTCTTCCATATTAATACAAACCAGATCTTACGAAAATTATTAAATTATAATCAAACTCAATTATACAATAAAAAAGAGGTCAGACTTTTAATCTAACCTCTTGATGCTCAGTAGTCGGGATGACAGGATTTGAACCTGCGACAACACGCCCCCCAGACGTGGACTCTACCGGGCTGAGCTACATCCCGAAATGCAGGTGCAAATTTAGTAAAAAGTTTTTAGAATGGAAGTAATCCGTTCTAAAAAAATATTTATCAAATAAGAGCTGATATTTAATATTTTCATTCTAAATGAATTAACACAATCGATCGATTGACCGTACAAGATAAAAGTTGGCGTTCCGGTTTTAATTTGGTAAATTTGCACATAAAGAAAAAAATAATAAGAAACGAATAGATACAAATATGTCATCAGCAGAAATCACAGAAAGAGTAAAATGTCTTATCATCGGTTCAGGTCCTGCCGGATACACGGCAGCTATTTATGCTGCACGAGCCAATCTGTCTCCCGTGCTCTACACGGGCTTACAAATGGGCGGTCAGTTGACCACCACGACAGAAGTTGAAAATTTTCCGGGATACCCGGAAGGCGTCAGCGGACCGGTCCTCATGGAAGATATGAAAAAACAAGCGGAGAGGTTCGGTACAGATATACGTTTCGGTATTGTCACCCATGTTGACTTCTCCGGTCATCCGCACAAAATAACAATCGACGACACGAAGGAGATCGAAGCGGACGCTGTTATTATCGCTACCGGGGCCACGGCACGATATTTAGGTCTACCGTCGGAAGAAGCCTACAGAGGTTCCGGAGTCAGCGCCTGTGCCACCTGTGACGGATTCTTTTACAAGAATAAGGACGTAGCTGTCGTTGGAGGCGGGGATACGGCATGTGAAGAAGCCGCGTATCTCGCCGGGCTATGCCGTAAAGTATATCTCATCGTTCGGAAAAACTACCTGAGAGCTTCTAAAGCCATGCAGGCAAGAGTTTTTGCTATTCCCAATATCGAGGTATTGTTTGAACATAACACCATAGAGCTATTCGGATCCGATATGGGATTAGAGGGAGCCCGGTTAGTCTACCGGAAAGGAACTCCCGACGAAAGTTTCAAGGAGATAAAAATCGATGGTTTCTTCTTAGCTATCGGTCATACGCCCAACACGGACATTTTCAAAAAATACATAGAATTGGATGATCAGGGATATATCATCACGGAAGGAAAAACCACCAAGACCAATATCCCCGGCGTCTTTGCAGCCGGAGACGTGATGGATCCGACTTATCGTCAGGGCATAACTTCCGCCGGCAGCGGTTGTCGTGCCGCCATCGACGTAGAGCGTTACCTGAGCGAACTGGAATGTGGTATTTAAAATAAAGATCGGGAAGTTTTCCCGATCTTTTGTTATTTAATCGTTACCATCGTCGCCCCATAGCCATATTGCTTAAAAGAAGCATCCTGATGTTGGAAACGTTTATATTTGGTTTGCAGCTCCCACAAAATACGTTGCTTTAAAACTCCATCTCCTTTCCCGTGAATAAAAATAATTTTCTGTCCCCGACGTAATTTATATTCTTCCAATGTCTTGCGGAACACGTCCAATTGGTATTCGAGCATGTCCTTACTCTCCATACCCGCCGTCGTTTCAAGCAACTGAGTGATATGGAGGTCTACTTCAAGAATATTTCCTACCATTTGTTTCGCCGGTCTTCTCTCCGGCACCTCATCCATTTTCGTTTTTTTGGCCTGCAGCAATTCTTTTGTGTCTATTTCGACACGCTCCTCTGTCATCAAACTCTCTTTATCAAGAGGACGAACGAGAGCCACCGAATCAAACCAACGCACATGTTTATAGGCTCCCGCCTTACATAAAGAAACCGGATTCAATTTTACAGGTACATCAATCGCACTTTTCAGGGTAAAATAGCCTTTTTGATAAAAAACAGCTTGCACCTGAACGCTTTTGACAACATCCAACTCCTTTAAAGAATAATTACCGACAAGATAAACAGTATCAGGATTACAGTTTCCAGCCGTAATCCCATTGTATTTTTCACCATCATAGAAGGCCACAGAACACAAACACACCAAGTTTGTATCATTAATCAGATAAAGATCGAAACGACTCTCGTTCAGGTTATTAAAATTCTCCGGAACGAAAGCAAAATACAACGTATCCGCCGATGACATCTCCACGCCCTTTTGTACCTGAGCCGGAGTATTTGCCGTACCGGAAGCAGATGCCGCCTGAAAATCCGAACGAATGATCACCAAATCATTTACCGAGGCCGGAATCTCAAATCCATATTCATCACAATATACATTTACGCTGTTCGCATCAATTATTCCGGTCACCTTACCCTCCAGTTTCTCCGAAATAAAACGAACAATATCACCTATTCTTACATTCATCGCATTTCTTATTTTAGTTTACAAAAATAAGATTTTTCCCGCTCGGGTAATATAAAAGAGAGCTATAAGTAAAAAAAAACGGCAAGGAAGAGAAGAAAGAGATTAGAAATTATTAATTTAGTCCTTTAATTTGGATCATAAGTTAAAAAATACATATAATGACGTTACAAGAGTTTCAAAAATCCATCACGGAGGGTATTCCCGATATATTACCCGCCCCAAAGCCTTACGAGCCTGAAATCAATCACGCTCCGAAGCGGAAAGATATTCTGACGAAAGAAGAGAAAAAATTAGCCATCCGGAACGCATTGCGTTACTTCGATCCCAAGCATCACGCCGTTCTCGCTACCGAATTTGCAGATGAGCTTGAAAAATACGGACGTATTTACATGTATCGTCTTCGTCCGGATTATAAAATGTACGCGCATAACATCAACGATTACCCGCACAAAAGCCTACAAGCAGCCGGCATCATGTTGATGTTAAATAACAATCTGGACATAGCCGTCGCCCAACACCCGCATGAATTAATCACTTACGGGGGAAACGGGGCTGTATTCCAAAATTGGGCCCAATATCGCTTAACCATGAAATACCTGTCAGAAATGACGGATGAGCAAACACTCGTCTTGTATTCGGGACACCCCATGGGATTATTTCCGTCACATAAAGATGCTCCCAGGGTAGTTGTAACGAACGGGATGGTTATCCCCAACTACTCCAAACCGGATGATTGGGAACGATTCAATGCCTTAGGAGTCTCTCAATACGGACAAATGACTGCCGGTTCATTCATGTATATCGGTCCCCAGGGAATTGTTCACGGAACAACTATTACCGTATTGAATGCAGGACGTAAAATTTCCCAACACGGGGAAGGATTAGCCGGCAAACTCTTTATTACCGCTGGATTAGGCGGTATGTCCGGAGCCCAGCCCAAAGCAGGAAATATCGCCGGATGTATCAGCATCACTGCCGAGATAAACCCGAAGGCCACTCAAACCCGTCACAACCAGGGATGGGTAGACGAAGTGATCGACGATTTGGATAAATTGGTAGAACGGGTAAAAATAGCCAGAGAGAAAAAAGAAGTCGTTTCCATTGCATTTCAGGGCAACATTGTAGATGTCTGGGAGCACTTCGCAAAAGGAGATATCCCTGTTGAATTAGGTTCAGACCAGACCTCGTTACATAACCCGTGGGCCGGCGGTTATTACCCCGCCGGGATCAGTTTCGAAGAGAGTAAACGTATGATGGCCGAGGAGCCGGAACGATTCAAACAAAAAGTTCAGGAATCTTTACGCCGTCATGTGGCTGCCATCAACAAATGCGTGGAACGTTTCAACACTTACTTTTTTGATTACGGAAACGCATTCCTGCTGGAATCCTCCAGAGCAGGGGCCGATATTCTAAAACCGAACGGGGACTTCAAATACCCGTCGTACGTTCAGGATATCATGGGGCCGATGTGTTTCGATTACGGTTTCGGTCCGTTCCGTTGGGTATGTTCCAGCGGTGACCCGAAAGACCTTGCCAGGACCGATGAAATCGCCGCACAAGTACTGGAAGAAATTATGTCTCACTCCCCCAAAGAGATTCAGCAGCAGATGGCTGATAACATCCGTTGGATCAAAGCCGCGGGAGAGAATCATTTAGTCGTGGGCTCTCAGGCCCGTATACTGTATGCAGACGCAGAAGGACGCATAAAGATCGCAGAAGCATTCAATAAAGCCATCGCGAAAGGTGAAATATCCGCTCCTGTCATTCTGGGACGGGATCACCACGACGTATCCGGCACGGATTCCCCCTATCGCGAAACATCTAACATATACGACGGCTCACGTTTTACCGCTGACATGGCCATCCAAAACGTCATCGGAGATTCTTTCCGGGGAGCGACTTGGGTTTCCATTCACAACGGCGGCGGTGTGGGCTGGGGCGAAGTCATCAATGGCGGTTTCGGCATGATGCTCGACGGAAGTGTCGATAGTGACAGACGCTTAAAGAATATGCTTTTCTGGGATGTCAACAACGGAATTTCCCGTCGCAGTTGGGCCCGCAACGAAGGAGCCATATTTGCCATCAAACGGGCCATGGAAAACAACCCGAACCTAAAAGTCACTCTTCCAAATTTGGCCGACGACCAACTCATTGAATCTTTATTTTAATTGAAAAATAACCTGTTAAAGAATCGTGCGGATAATTCTTCCGCACGATTTTTTTTATTTCATATTGCTGAAATATAAAAAAATCGTATATTTGTTTAGTCAAGGATGTGGTTATGTTGATACGAAAGCACACTACGATTATTTAATGTTTTTATCAATAGATCACGGAACACGCACGGAAGTGATCTTTGTATGATCCTTGACATAGCGGCCTCCCTCCCCGGTGGCCGCTTTCTATTCCTGTAAAACTTTTCCCTCATCTTCATCACGTGCGGATCACCCTAAAAGATTTTCACACAACGTGGTAAACAACAAAGAAGTCTTCATTTCCGCTGAATTAGCAAGCTGCTACCGGGATTTGGCCCCAAGACCTCTTCCTCGCGAATGAAGTACCCCTACCTCTTCCCTACCACCACAACAAATTGACATAATGATATTTAAGCAATCGTTTTTCTATCATATAACATTGGAGACAAAATAGGTATCATAAAAAAAAAACGATAATCACCCCGTCTCCTCAATCAAGACTTAGATCTTTAGGTGCCGATAAATCTAAATGATAAATAATAACATATTAAATGATCTCGAAATTGTTTTAATTTGTTTTCTCGAAATATTTTTTCATGACAAAGAGGGAAATTAATTTTTCTCTCTGTTTATCTTGGAATTGCGACACGTACTCGTGAGCATGTTTTATGATTTCCAATGCTTCACGCTCGTGTCTAATATAATAGTTAACTTTCTCAATAAGATCGGAATAATCTTTTTTAATCTCTATATAATGATAATCAGGAAGTAGTTTTCCTTCCATAAACCATGTTTCACAAGTAGGCTTTGGCATTACGGCAATAGAATTTGAAAACATGACCCATTTCAGATTACTTGCCACATCATTTCCTTCTAAAGCCATTATAAATTTATATCTAAAATGTTCATGTAATGTCATTTTAGGTGCTTTCCACTCTTGTGGTATTTTCGGATCCTTGCTAACATCCCCGACATCACACATGGAATGACCGATAAACTTTTTCATGAATAATTCTCGACGGGGCTTATTGCCGACTTTTCCCCTGAAAATAATTTTGTTTTCTTTTTCCGTGAAAGGGATATTATCTTTAAGGAAAGTGAAATGACGAATTTTATCTAAATTCAAAAGTACTGAGTTTTTATTGTCCACGTCAAGAGGCCTACTTTTCACGATACAAGGATTCTCGGGAACATGAACTATATCTCCCGGCAGATGGTTCCATTTCATTGATTGGGGAAACCAACGAGTAAACTCGTAAGTATCAAAAAAATAAACAGATTGCTTCTCTCGCTGACCATATCGATGTTCGACAAGACGAGAAGAATTCCGGGGTAATTTCTCCGGAGTATCAAGTTTATTGTAATATTCAACTCTCTCTCGTATGTATGAAAAATCATCCCGCTTCATGGCTTTATACAGAACATGATCAAGTGACAACCTGTATATAAATTGAGGTATCGCGTAACGAATATAATTTCGAAAATAATAAACCCATTTAGAATTTTTCCCGCTACAGAAACAGTAAGGCAAACGCATATTTCGAAAATTTATTTACCTCAATCTCCCCAAGGCATTAACAAAAAGAAAGCGTGGAGATTATTCTACTTATATGAGGCATTGCCAAACACCGCACCACAACAAACAGCTACCCTATACCTAACCTTATATTACTTTCGTAACATACGGTTTTGTACTGCTTATCCCTTCAGTCTGAAAAATTGGCGATTTTCTTACTAAAGTTAAAACAAAAACGCTTCTATTATCTAACATCTCTATTACTCACCTTTTTTCGAGCAACGCCACAAATATAAACAATATTTTGTGCCACACAAACACCATTGGATTAATCATGCGATAAATTTATATACAATTACAACAATATTTATTCCAACAGTTTTACAATACACGTTCATTAGCGTAACGAAAATAACAATTATTACATAGAATGATACGATCTCTTTTCCCACTTCTTTTAAGCGAGAGATCAGTTGTATGAAATATTTTTCTACTGCGATCGCTTTCTGTTTTTTTCGTCGTTTCCAACAGATCCTCAACGATAGGAACTTACTTACTAACACTATCCAAAAATGGGGACAAATTAAGATGAAAAACACCTTTTTTTTCACTTCAAAAACATTAAACAAGAGATCAGCTCCTCAATTCGACTTAACAATCATAACTCGCTGATATATAAAACAAAAAAGTCATCATTTCTGATGACTTAGCGAGCTGTTATCGGGATTTGAACCCGAGACCTCTTCCTTACCAAGGAAGTGCTCTACCCCTGAGCTACAACAGCATTCAAATCCGTTATTCTCCTCTTCTGAACATTCCCTTCATTTGAGCCTCTTGTCGGATTCGAACCAACGACCCCGAGATTACAAATCACGTGCTCTGGCCAACTGAGCTAAAGAGGCAAATTTCATAAAAACGGGTAAGCTTACTATGTCGCACCGCTACAACCATCTACCCTTGCTGCCTTCCGACCCTGGGGGAGTTCGACAGGAGCTGGTCGCATAGGACTTACCCGGGCACAAAAGTACAAAATTCTTCTTTCGTACCAAACATTTTCTGAGATTTTTCTTACATAGTATTTAACCTTTAAGATAAGAATCTGAATATAAAAATCTTAATCTTAAAAAGAATCCGAATTGGACACAAAAAAACAGCTTAAACGTAACTTGTTCTGCCCGACTGAAGTATAAAAGTAAAAACAAAAGTAAAGAATAAAAAATATCGATATAATATATGCAGAATAATATACATTCATCGGACTCAGATTTTCTTTCAGCATTAAATGTTTTACTTGCCGCAAATCTGGAATCGGAAAAAAACATTCAGTTGGCACTAAAGAAATTGGGTGAACACGAAAAAGCAGATCGGATACACATTATTGACATAAAACACGATATGAGCTTTTCAATCTCTCACGAATGGTCGAGGGAGGGAGCAAGCTCTATCCAAAACAATATATCCCAAAATATCTTCTTACTCGATAAAAAGTTAGAAAAACAACTTGATGAACACAACTATATTTACATCAAAAACATAGAGGATATCACGGACTCGAGCATAAAAAATATCATGAAAGCAACCCAGGTTCGTTGCGCTCTTTTTCTCCCTCTCTTCATTTCCAGTCATCTTCTCTCTTTTTTAAGCCTTAGCAGAGTGGATTGTTCCGACGAATGGCAAGAGGAAGAGATCCGCTTTCTAATTAAAGTGGCCAGTGTGTTTTCAGGTGCATTGGAAAAAGAACTTATCCTTTCCAAATTAGTGAAACACCACACGTTATATCAAGACTTTATTGAGAATAAAATTGATTTTATTCTCCGTCTCGACCGGAAATTGCATATCAGTTACTCCAACAGAAGATTCTATTCTCTCTTCGGAGATACCCCGGAAAGAGTCCTCGGTTGTAAATTTACAGAACTCATCCCCGACATGATTTCCTACACTCAAGAAATAGAAAATCTTCAGGACAATCAGGAATTAATTTTGTCTGTAAACGCTCCCTTGAAAAAAGAGGATGAAATTATATGGATCAAATGGCATATTTACTCCATAAGGCTTGAAAAGAACTTAATCGAACTCCATATTGTCGGGCATGATATTTCCGATTATTACAAAGAAAGTGAAGAAATCGAATTATTCAAATCGGAATTACGAACTTTCAGTCAAAACATGTATCCGATCTGGCTTGCCATAAAGGAAGGATTGTCTGATTGTAAACGATCTGATTGTAATGGTTCCATGGATAGCATATACGAAAAGGTTTTCACGTTCAACCATCGTTATGAAGAACTATTATTAAAAATAGATCCCAAATTCACTACCCATGCACATTGATTATCACGAATACACCATACTTATCGCGGACGACTCTGCCTCAAACCTCGAAAAGACAAAACATATTCTCGAGAAGGAGGCCTTTAATGTTATTACAACTCCCGTGGGCGAAGAAGTCATTCCCATAGTTAAAACAAAATCCCCGGATATCATCATATTGGCCTTAACACGCATCAACGGGGAAGGGATGAAAATTACTCAAAAACTGAAATCTGACCCACAAACGAAATTAATTCCAATCATCTACCTGACTACAGGTAATAAACACGAAGAATTTGCAATGGTATCTCATTATGATGGTGTCGAATTCATTTCCAGGCCACTAAGCAAACAAGAATTGCTTATCAGACTAAATAATCAATTATTGCTGCTGGAATCTTTACGGATTATTGAACGACAAAATGAAAAACTCCAAAATGTAGTTCGGGCAAAAGATAAACTTTATTCTGTCATTGCCCATGATTTACGGGCACCGATCGGAACGATCAAAATGATCTTAGAAGCAATTGATAATCAAAAAAGCAAAATCCCGGATGAAAATATACGCCATCTACTTCAAATGGTAATAGAAACTACGGATGAAGCTTTCTCTCTTCTGGAAAACCTTCTGCTATGGAGCAATAGCCAAAACGGGAGACTGGAAGCAAATCCGCAGGAATTCAATTTAACAGCCACGATACGACAGGCTACCTCTCTATTTGATAACGTTGCCAAAGCAAAAGGAATCAAAATACATAATGAGGTAAAACAACACTTCGAGGCCTATGCCGATACGAATATGATAAATACGGCAATTCGTAACCTGCTCTCCAATGCCATAAAATTTACCTATCCCAACGGAGAGATACATGTTGACTGCCAAAAACATGATAACAAACTGATTATATCCGTAAAAGACAACGGACAGGGCATTAAGCGAGAGGATCAACGTAAACTACTGGATAAAGGAAGCTATATTACTTCATTCGGAACCCAGAAAGAGAAAGGTAGCGGATTGGGTCTTCAACTCAGTCAGGAATTCGTAAAATTGAATCACGGTAAACTATGGTTTGAATCGACGGAAGGAAAAGGGACGACCTTCTATTTTTCCGTCCCGACCAAACCGTTACGGTCAGGGGAGTAAGATATCCTGCTTCTCTCCGGAACGTAAAGCCTCGTACATTTTCAAAGCTCCCCATGCATCCGTTGCAGCATAACGGATCTGTGCGGTCGTTAACACGGGAGCCTCCCAGTTCGATGTCCTTTGCCGTTTTGAAATCTTCACGCCAAAGACGATAGACATCAATTTAGAAAACGACATCTCTTCAATACCAAAAGCTTTTACAAACAGTTGCAAATCCAAAAAAGAGGCCGGTGGAAAATCGGCAATTTTACGTAATGCACGGATATCGTCCCGAATCCCCACGCCGACTTTCATAACCTCTTCATTTACCAATAATTCCCGTAAAGGATAGGGTAAACCGCATTTATTCAACCGGAATAGATAAACTCGCTCCTCTGAGGCCAATTGCAATAGTCCCACGTGATGAACAACCCCTTTCTTAAAAGAAGGTTTTGTTTCCGTATCGAAACCAAGGACAGAATTATTTTTCAGATCGGCAACAGCAGCAGCCACCTGTTCCGGTCTATCCACCACAATAATTTCTCCTTTATATAAAAAAACGGGAAACTCTTCAACTTCATTAGGCTCTATCTTCTTCTTATATTCTTGCATGACAATTTTTCCCATGAATCACTCAACCTCATTATCCATTATCCTAAATACGGCTACATGAACAGCCCTTAAAACGCTTGCACATGCTCGCCCCCAGTAAAGCTCAAAACTATTATTCAATTGCCATAAAGCCTCCTCGATCACGTCTGTCATCCCATGCCTGTAGGCCGATATAAAATTTTTCAGGTCTTGATAAATATCACAAACTTTCTCCGCTATAGAATTAACGACCGGAGTCTCGCTATATTGCATATTATCATCAAATACTTCCAGGTACTCATCATGTTCACCCATCAATTGATGAAGTGCAGCGTACAACGTATTATAATCTTCTTCCGTCACCGTATCCTCCAACAGACCTAACTCATCGCTCTCGCAACGAGGCAATAAACTACCCTTCAAATAAATCAAAGGAATAAATTTTTGTAACCTGGAAAGAAAGAGCTCCTGTCCTCCCTCCGCGGCTGCTTCAACAAAATCACAAAATTCTTTTGCCACGGCCACGAATTCGATTACTTCCTTACTATAACCGACATGTTGAAAATCGTCCATATTCATTTTATTAAATTCACCACAAATTTACCAAATATATCAGACTATCGTGTATAGACCGATTCAAAAGTTTCAAAGAAAAGTGCGGTTCACTTCATCACGAAGAAAACCGCACCGAGACTAGCAACAATCTACATTCACGTGTAATCCCAAGATTTTACGCCGGGGATCCTCTCCTACCCTAATGCTAGTAGTCTCTTTTTCAATTCCCATATCATATCTCCCCCACTAAATTGTACTATTGATACGCCTTCTATTTCATTTTCGTTGTTGATTTTCCGTTAAAAATCGATAAGAATGGAGTTGTTAATAGAAAATTATTTCTATATTTGCCCCCGCATCCGGAGAGATGCAGGAGTGGCTGAACTGGCACGCCTGGAAAGCGTGTATACCCCTAAAGGGTATCCGGGGTTCGAATCCCCGTCTCTCCGCTTAAGTAGCTAAAAATAAAAGAGAATTGGCAATAAACCGATTCTCTTTTTTTTACATTAAAGAGATTCGAACGAAGCGCAAGACGGGGGTCGTAACGAGTTCTCGAGGGAGTACAACTCCCGAGTCATCCCCGTCTCTCCGCTTAAGTAGCTAAAAATAAAAGAGAATTGGTAATAAGCCGATTCTCTTTTTTACATTAAAGGGATTCGAACGAAGCGCAAGACGGGGGGCGTAACGGGTTCTCGGATAGTGTTCCAAAAAGTGTGTAAATCCCAGTCTTGATTACATTTGTAATGTAACTACAAAATACAGATTGGTGATTAAATCAGCCAGATGCCGCACGTTATCTCCGCATAGAGTCCAATCTTCTATTTCTTCGGACGTATAATCAGCCTTATGGCCAAAATATAAAGCAGCTTCGTACATCTCCTTTAGTTCGGGAATATCGTCAAGGGTTACTTTTCGAAATTTATAATTTCTGTTTTCCATAATCAAAATGTCTTTTTTCTATAAAAGTACAAAAAAACTTTACTCATCTCCGAATTAATACATTGATTTATAAGATTCTGAATTAATTATACAAGTCGGAAACATATTGCTTATTTGTAGAACAAAACCATGAATTTGTAGAATAAATTCATATATTTGCGAAGTATAGAGTGTATTCTGTCAGGAGGCAAGCAAATGTTTTTATTAAATTATCCCTATTAAATATGAAATCTACTGATTCTGAACGAGAAGGAGTCGGCATGGAACTGGAGCAGTATCGTACCCGGCTTGAACAGATGGTCGAAGAAAAATCGAAAGACCTGATTGCCATTCAGGAAAATCTGGAGGCAACCAACCGGCGGCAGGCATTGTTTATCAAGGTACTGCAGATTCTGCAACTGGAACCGGACATACCTACGGCCATGAATATGGCGCTTGCTGAAATCGGCCGCTACACCGGTGTCGACCGTTTGGCTACGTGGGAAAACCACCTCGACGGAGTTACGTATGGCTGTACCTACGAATGGTGCAACGACGGCATCGAACCTGCCATAGATTACCTGCGGAGTATGACAATTGAAGCAGGAAAGCCTTGGTTTGATATGCTCGAAAAGAATCATATTATTTGTACGTCCGACATTTATTCGCTTGACCCGTTTATTACACAGATGCTTGAAATACAAGGAGTAAAAGCTATTGCTGTTTTCCCTTTATCACAGTTGGGAGTGCATTTCGGTTTCCTTTCGTTTAATTTTTGCTGGAATAAACAGTGGGATGAAAAGGATGTGGAATTAATGAGTCAGATATCGCAAATTGTATCTACCGCCACGAAACGTTGGCAGGTCGAAATATCCCTGCAGCAATCGCAGCGAACGATGCAAAAGGTATTGGACAACATCAATGCCAATATTTTTGTCTGTGATTATGATACGCATCAAGTACTTTTTGCAAACAAGCCTTTCAGGGAAGAAGCCGGACAGCTTCCCGAAAAAGCGGAATGTTGGAAGATGCTGAATGCAGGATTGGACGGAATATGCAAGCATTGTCCCAAGGCACAATTACTCGATGCCAACCGTAATCCCCTGGGAGTCCATTTCTGGGAAGACTACAATCCTGTTACCGAACGCTGGTATACTATCCAAAGTATGGCGATCAAGTGGCTTGACGGACGATGGGCTATCATGGAATTGGCTACTGATATCACTACTCGCAAGCATGTGGAACTGGAGCTTATTCAGGCCAAGGAGAAGGCTGAAGAATCAGACAGACTCAAATCGGCATTCCTCGCTAACATGAGCCACGAAATACGCACACCTCTCAATGCTATCGTGGGCTTTTCGAGCTTGCTTGTCGAGACGGATGAGGAAGAGCAGCGTCGTTTGTATATGACTTTGGTAGAGGAGAATAACGAACTGCTACTCAATCTTATTTCCGACATTTTAGACATTTCCAAAATCGAATCCGGTGCGATAGAACTTGTTACAACGCAAGTGGACGTGTCCCGGCTTTGTCGGGAATTGATCGCCACCTTCTCGCACAAGAAGCAGGATGGGGCGGTAGAACTACGTTTTGATGAAAATTCACCGGAAATAATGATTGTCGCTGATAAAAACCGAATCTTGCAGGTGCTTTCCAATTTTATAACCAATGCTTTGAAATTTACGACCAAAGGATCGATTACACTTTCCTATGATTTGGAAAATGATACTCAGGTACGTTTCCGTGTGACGGATACCGGCAAGGGCATTCCTGCAGAACAACAGCGGGAGATTTTCAACCGTTTTGTGAAACTCGACTCATTTACACAAGGTACCGGCTTGGGATTATCTATCTGCCAGAGCCTGGTCGAACAGATGGGCGGAGAAATCGGAGTGGAATCCCGTGAAGGGGAAGGTTCATGTTTCTGGTTTACATATCCATATACACATGACAACGAGTCGATTGCGGAAGTTGTCGTGGAAGAGAAATCGAATTTGGCTCCAAAGATGAAGCCAAGGAATTACAAACCTCTGATTTTGGTTGCCGAGGATATCGACAGTAACTACTTACTGATTGAGGCATTACTCAAAAAAGAGTACCGTTTACTGCGAGCGTATAATGGAAACGAAGCTATAGAACTCTTCAATGCCCAAAATCCCGATCTCATACTTATGGACATGAAGATGCCGGACTTGAATGGAATAGATGCAATCGCTATATTAAGAAAGAATGGTGCCCAGGTTCCCATAGTTGCACTTACGGCATTTGCTTACGCCAGCGACAAGTCGTTGGCTTTCAATGCGGGTTGTAATGATTTTCTGACCAAACCGGTTTCGCCTCCCGAACTGCGCAGGGTAGTTGCTAAATGGACATCGGAATAGACTTCAAGAATCGGATGTATCAAACGACAGAGGTATAATTAAGTATGTTCAGAGTTTTTAAAACTGGACATACTTATTTTGATGACTGTAAACAGGCGGGCTAATGCTTCCTTTTTCGTCAGTTCGGGAGTAAGAGGAACCCTTTCGTTCAAAAAAGCGTAAGTATGTATCGCCCACGACTTTCATCCTCTATCAAAAAACAATCCCGGAATCACATAGTCATTCAATCTGCAACTGTTATTATCTAAGCAAAGTTCTTTTGGGAATGCTGAAATTTTTATCGGCGAAGAGTTCGGCCAAACCGGAAATTTGTTTTAATCGCAACAGCTCGTCTTTATCCATCCCGATATTTTTAAGAATCCACTCATCCGACATGCCGGCTTTTGCCAGTTCGGAAACAATTTCCGTCATCAGCTCGATGCAATGCGTACCCCTTGCCCTATTATGCCGTATCGTGGAGGCCATCCGATTCGACAGGTCTTTCTCGATCACGACAATGGGCAACAACCCTTTTTCCCGCTCGTAGATACGTTTTGAATTTTTCAACACCTGATAACGATGATACCCGTCCACCAGTTCATATATATCTTTATCGGCAAGGTAATAACACACGCAGGGCATCGTATAACCATCCTCCCAGATAGAAAGCTCCAATAGCTTCATTTCAGGAGGTGCGACTATATTCGGATTGTAATTATTGGCACATACTTTCTCAACCGGTACGGCTATCACTTTATATACGGGACTGATGTAATCACTCATAGTGTAACAATGATTGATATTTTTCCATTATACGTTTTTTACGCTCCTTTTCGCTCTTATTCAATGCAAACCCCATGTACTTACAAGCGTGATCATTTTTCAAAATACAGATACAGATCCGCTTAAACGTGGGCAAATCTTTAAATTCCGGTAGATCGATATCATCAAGATACTCCATTCGAACCGGCTTCTTGAATGTTTTATAGTTACTCTTTTCTCCTACTTCTATCGCAATTCCGGCTTTACGCAATTTCTCTATCGTTTCATCCGCCAAACAACCGCCCCGTTTCCTCCAAAACTCAATACTTACTGACAATTTCTCCAAGTAATTTTGTCGGGTCTCTTCCGGTAAAGTCTGCAACAGAAACTCCATATAACTTACCCACGTATGTCCTTGAGGTAACTTCACGGACTGCCAGCCGACAGCAGAAGTTCCACCATATATTCCCACGAAATTTATTCCGTTCACTCGATTCACCATTTTTCCCCAGGTATTGGGATCCAATACCCTGTACAGTTTCAGGCTGGTTTGCGCGGGAGAGATAAACGGACTCGACACCCGTTGTTTCTCAATGGGTATTCCAGCCTGATAATAGAGATCATACAACCGATTATAGTCCCAACGAAACTTACCGTTCGCCGTCCAAACGTCCGTAGTCAACCAATCGTATATGGGATAAGCGTTATAAACATAATCATACAACTTACGCGTCCATCTCATCCCCCGATAAGTATAATATTTCTTTTCCCCGTGTATGGAACGCCATCGATTCAAACTTTCTTGTGTCCGGATCCCCACCAGACAACAAGTCCTCTCCGCTTTTTTATGTTTATGAAACCACTGCGCAAATTCCATCTGAAAATCATAATCCCACGAATCTTCCGTATAAAAAGGAAAATCTTTTTGAGTATAACTTCCCTGTGGCAAATCCCGCACCCAAATATCTCGATTTTCTTCATCCCAAGGACGCCAGTAATTCTGATACATCGAAGTACAAGTCGGAACTTTAAACGGCACGCAAACACGATAGACATCCAGAATATCGGCATTGGAACTTAGCATCCGCTCCACGTAACGGATTGTCTCTTCGTATTGCACCTCGTAATCCATGTGAAAAACCCCCAATTTACGATTCAACTTATTCCGCCGAATAAAATCAATACAAAGATTAAGCAAGACCCCACTATCCTTACCTCCCGAAAAAGAGACGTAAACATTATCAAAGTCAGTAAAGATTTTACTCAAACGTATCAAAACCGCTTCATAAACGTTTCTTGCCATCTTCATTACTTTTTTCCATTTTCACATATTGCTTCCACTCGCGCACGGAATGAAAACCATTTTCCTTAAACACGGAAACATGGCGGGATAAGGTCACGGATGTAATCTTACATTCCCGCTCATACGTCTTTAGTACCTCCCTGATCAGGGAAGAAAGCACCAATACATCATCACCTCTTACATAATAATTATTGATAATGGCCTGTTGTGTACGAAGTTCCACCGGAACGAAACCGTACACCCACCGCTCGTCGCAAGCAACAAACCAAACATGATTTCGAGAAGTTTTAAAAGGATAATTATTATTTTGACGCAACACATTAGGACTCATCACCAGAGGTGCAACCAGCTCATACAATCGGGATTCCGTACCTGTCAATTTCTCAATTTTCATAATTCTCTCATGACAAAAAGTTTAACTTTATACCTGGAATCCGGCACGTATGACCCATGATAAACATCTACCGCACAATGATTAAAACGCCCATTTTTCCACCCCTTCGGAATATTATACTACCACACTTTTTATCACATGTTCCAATATATACCCATTCCCTGGACCATGAGTAATGTTTAATCTGCTTGTTTTATAACCACGCTTCCCCTCTTATTCTATACAATCCACTTAAACTTTACAAAGATATAAAAATTATGACAAATAAAAACAAAGAAAAGCACAAACATTCAGTCTTATAGCAGTAAGCATTATACATAAAAAAACGGAAGATCGTTGATCTTCCGTTCATTTCAAGATTTTTTGACATCTATTTTTCATTACCTAATGGAGGTAATTTACTTATCAACAGCTCTGCCGTATTAATCAATTGCGATATTTGTTGATCTTTTTCCCGGATGCTATCCGTATGTTTTTCCAACAAATTCAAGAGTCTATTAACCGTATTCTCGTCCTCTTCCGGTTTTCCGTCCTCCGCTACCAAACGCTCTTTTTCTCCTTCTCCGGAAATTAACCATTTTCTGTTTACGCCAAGATAACGACTAATTACCTCCAATTTTGTAATATCAGGCTTAGTACGCTCGTTCAAATAATTGGAAAGTGTGGTAGCTGATAGATTCAACTCCTTAGCGACACGATAATTCGTGTAGCCCTTTTCATCCATAACTTCTTTTAATCTCTCTGAAAATCCCATAATAGTTTATTTAGAATCATTTAAAATTTTATCCACAGCTCACAAATAATCCAATTTTATTTGCGCGACTACTAAAATTGTATTACATTTGTAATCTGTCTACTACAAATATAACAATTTATTGATAACATTGCCAATATTCCCATGGTAATGTTATAGATTGGTGGTGTCTACATAGAAAGGAGGTACGTTATTGAATTAACGTACCTCTTCCATTAGAAGGGATAACCAATAGCCAAATGAAAAGCCAAGCCATCTTTAAACTTAGAAATGTTATAATATCCTCGTTTATCCGGATTTTTATAAGGAGTATGGAGTGCAATACCCAAATCCGCTCTTAAGACTATATAACTGATGTCATATCGTAAACCGAAGCCGGTACCCAACGCAATCTCTTTCCATAACCCTTTCAGTTTAAATTCTCCTCCGGGACGTTTCGGATCATTTCGAAGCAGCCAAACATTTCCCGCGTCCAAAAAGACGGCACCATTCAAACGATATCCGATTTTAAAACGATATTCGATGTTCCCCTCCAATTTTATATCTCCGGTTTGATCCAGATAAGCAGTCGAATTACGACTCTTCTGATGATAACTGCCTGGACCGATAGAACGAATCGTAAATGCCCGGATGCTATTTGCTCCCCCGATATAGAATTGCTCGCTATAAGGCATCACCTCCGAATTTCCGTAGGCATATCCTATTCCCCCCAACAAACGCATGGCCAATAACGACTTCTCCGTCATTCGACGATACACGACGATCTCCGAGGTCAATTTCAAAAATTGAGAATAAGGATTACCGAATATGGTTTTACCGCTTCCGTGATGATCCCCTGTCAGGAATAGAATTCCGGATAAAACATTTCCGGCAGACATCAACGTACTCTGCCATAAGAATCGATTCGGATTCCGGGAAGTCGCCGCGCGGTCGTAGGTGTATGAATAAGACATAGACGGAATAAACTGATTCTTAAAACTCAAGGCAATTGCCGGATTATTCGTCATCGTCGAGTCAAATGCAGAAGAGGTCCGAAGCAAGTAAGTATAATTAATTTTCAAAGGCGTAATCGTGTGGTATTTCCTCAAAGAAGACTGGAAGTTATAATTAGCCGCCCCGGTAAAAGAGATCATCCGGAAAAAGGTATGGCGATTCAAAAAATCTACTCCTAACTGAAAATGAGTCCTTTCTGCAAAATCCCTCTCTCTTTTCATAAAACCGGGAACCAACAAACGAGGTACGGACAAATCGGCATTCAAACCGATCTCATAAGAATTGATCAAACCCGAGGTCGATTTCCCTTGCTTTTTTCCCGTTTGCCATTCATAAGCCCCATTCAAACGGAATGATAAATTCTCTCCGCCACGAAATAAATTTTTATTTGTAACACCTAAAATCAAGCCTGGTCCCAATAAATTATTGGATTTCGAGGAAACGTCAACCTCTATTTCCGTTTCTATCGGCAGATCGTAAGCCGCCGTGATCCTTACATCCAATTTCCCGAAAGAATCCCTCACCAGAGTATCTGCCGGAGTTATGACCAAATTTGCATATTTAAAAATCCCCAAACGAATCAAATTAGTTTGCGTTCTATTTTGCCGGGCAATAGAATACACCTCGCCCGGTAGCATTCGAATAGAAGAAGCTATAATTTTAGGTTTTATACGCAAAGGCTTCGTATAATCTATATTAAACCCGTGAAAATAAAAAGAATCCCTAACCACACCCGTGAAAGAATCCTCCAATACCAAATCGACCTGATTAATCTTGTAAGGACGAAGAGCGCTTTGAGGGACTCCCCTTTTTAAAGCGACCCGAATATCTACAACTCCTCTCTCCTGTGTCGTATCTGCCAATATTTCTATATAATCCGGGCGAAAATAATAATATCCTCTATTTCGCAAAATGGTCGACACCCTCTCCCTCTCGTCTTCCAACACGTTCAGATTGTATTCATTTCCTTTCACCAATAAACTTCTTCCCCATGTGTTTTGGAGAATTCGTAACATCCGTCCTTCCCATCCCCATAAATGAATATCTCCCAACACATAAGCCTTCGGAATATATACATGATAACTGATTTTCGCCTTTTTGGGATTACGCTTATTATAAATTAATTGATAATCGGATTTTACACCAAAATACCCGTAATCCTTAGCCGCGTAATCGACAACCTTGAGTCGCAAATCCGGTTGGACATCTGAAATCAGAACAGGCTTTTTCGCCAATTGTTTATACAACCAATATTTAAAACCTTTTTTCTTCTTTATATCCCAGTTATATACCCACAATCCTATCGGAAAAGGAGTCCGCAGGTAAGGAGAATACAAGGGATTGTTCGGAGGATAAGATAAAGGACCTGTAATAGCGGAGCTCTTCGGACCTTCCAAACGAACATCCTTTTCGGTTTCTATTTTCATCTTTTTCACCCCGGTATACAACACCTGTCCCTCCGTCAACTTCTTCGTCGTAGAACATCCTCCCCAAAACAGCCCCCAAAACACACAAAAAAATAACATCATCCGGAATAGGCCTATCCCGTAATGACCATGTTTATTTCCTTTTATGGCGAGCCGATAAATTTCTTTTCTCATTCTATTTTTCCTTTTCTGTTTTTAAGGTTCCGTTTCTAATTTCTCTTACACTTTTCCTCCGGAACAAATCTAAGAATTTTTGAAACTTTTTTCTTAAAACGATACCGATACCCGTCTGTGTCACCTCTCCTTCCAATACGCTTTCATACCCGGTATGCCTGAATATTTTTAAGAAGAAATTCGGATTTTTTCCAAACAAATACTCCACGGAAATATCATCTATCAAATTTTCTTCGAGACCGCCACCTCCCTCTGCCGGATCATTGTCCGTGGAGAAACGGCCTCCGACTTTTACTCGTACCTTATTATTAAATAACCGTTTGGAAAATTGATATGAATAATCTGTCTTTTGGGTTTCCCCCGATTCGGTTGTCTGATTGTAAGTGTTTATTCCGAAACTTAAATCCATCCCTTTCAGGTATCTACGAGACCATTGATTCAGCTCCTTTTCAATCAATCCGTTCAACGCATTATTGGACGCATTTGATTTTGCTACCGTACCCGGACCGTTATAAGAACCGTATATCATCAGATTCATGGCTTCCTTAGACCTCTCTTCCGGGGTCATGGCAGCCAGCTGGTTCTGTATGGTCATATCTCCGGTTGCCGATAAATCAAAAGCTATATCCGGATGCTGTAATGTATTGGTAATCCGAATCAAAGCTTTAAAATTTACCATTCTTGAATTTTGATTATCATCGGAAACATTAGCCGAAATATTTTCCGCCGCCGTGATATTCAATGTCGGATTAGCCATATCTCCGGTCCACTCTACAAAATTTCCGTCCTGAATCGTAAAAACCTTTTCCCCAATAACAGGGATACTATAATTTACAGAACCACCCGTCAAAACGTATTTACCCACAAGACGACTTTCATTCAAAGGACTTAAAGAATAGGTCAGTTCTCCTCCGCCATTAATAACAACTCGATTCTGTCCGTTATCAGAAAGCAAGACGTTCAAATTAACCAGAGGAGAAATATTCAATAACAACAAAATATCCAAACTGCTATTCTGTATCGTTCCGATACGATCGTCCGATTCCGCCAAGGTCGTATCCCTGAAAGAAACGAAACGCACGATATTAGAACTTTTATCATTTACTTCCAGAGGTGACGATTTTAAGGTGTAGTTTATTACACTATTATCTAATAGACCTACATTACCCCGTATAAATAAAGCATTCAAAGCCCCTTTGACCTGAACGCCCAAATCAATAAAGGCTTTACCGTAAACCATGGTGGTATCATTTTGATCCACCTTGATCACCTGGAAATTTTTGGCATTTACAGTCGTATTCATTCGAATATCCGAAAATGAAGCGAAACTCACATCCCCTTGCAATTCCATCCGTTGACGATTGGGTGCAATTAGTCCGAAACCGTTAAATAACAACCGGTTATCTGTAATGGAAATCCGATTTGAATCTATTTGGAATAATGTACCGACAGGTAGAACCGTCACGTGCCCTTGCTGAAATAAAAATCCTCCGTTAATCAGAGGATGTTCCAGATCCCCCCGAAAAGCGATCGCACCATGCAGGTCTCCCTGCAAATCGACAAGACCGGAAGGAATAAAAGCATTTGCCACACGTAAAGGAAACTTGGGGATGTCTACATCTATAGACATACTCTTATCCTGATTCCCTGTCAGGACCATTCCTTTGGCCAAAACAGTCTTATCTCCATCCAGGTGCAAGGCAAAGTCTATTTCATGAAGTTGTTCCCGGGTCAATCGATATCCTGCATCCAACTCCAGATCTCCTACCCTTTGGTGTTCATAAAAAAATTGATCGAGCCGGATATTCCCGTTCACGTCCAATATATGTCCCTGATTCTTTAACTCCAAACCGGTAGAAAAGATTCCCGACATATTCGGGATAAAAGGTAACATCTCCGAAATTAGTCCCATGTCTATACCCTGAATATCAATACTCAAAGATTCTCCTGACCTGTCGGGCTCCCGATGAGACAACAACTTAAATTTCTTTTGCCCGCTTGTTAATTGCAAATCAGCCGACAAAGTCCTTTCCGGGGACAAACGAAGATAATTATCTTGATTCACTTGCCAGGGGACATAACCGAAGATCAAAGAATCAGGAGCAATATTAAACGTGAATACACTATCGCGCAAAGTAAAATTCATCCCCACGTTAACCGCCGTTTTTCCGGACAAGGTTTTTCCTTTCAAACGAGCATACAATTGGTCAAAAACGATTCCTCCGTTTAAAGATACCTGAGAAAAATTGGTTTGTATATCTTTTGAATCGTAAAGAGTCAACCCGTATTTCAATACAGCCCCTTCCTGCCATACACGAACCAACAAGCTGTCCGCACTCATTTTCTCCATAACAATTCCCCTTACCTCCGTCGTAATATCCAATTCTTTTTCCCGAGGAACCCTCATGTCCACGTTCAAACTCTTAAACAGGATGCCGTTCATTTTTAAATATTGATTCAACAGATTGTTGTTTCCGGCTGTAACGTATAATCGGAAATCCGGTAAACTTCCCCGAATAGAGTCCATATCCAAAGCATACTCTTTTAACTGTTGAGCTACCCGCTCTCCGGTTGCCGTAAATCGACGGATCAATTCCTCTCTTCCCTCACAACTTTTAAAAGAAAACCTCAAATCACCCGTTTCCATATTCACGTCTGTATTTTCCATTCCGCCGGAGGCTGATAAATCGAAATTACCCAAATTCAATTTTTGCCCCTTCTGGTCTAATTTGATTTCAGTGAGTTGTAATCGCAGGGAAGATTCTCCATCTGTCTTTAATGCTGCATCCAAATGAATCCCCGACGCAAAAGCCAACTCGTCCGGCATAAAATGCAATGCCTGCAAATCAACCCGATGAACTTCTCCGTCCAAAACAGCACTATAATCTCCATGATCGGAATCCAGTCCGAAATTCAAATCCAAATACATGTCTTCAACCGGACTTTGTAATTTGCCCTTTAGTTTGCCGGCAGCAAGAGCTATATTTAAGGTAATATTCTCGTATAAATATCCCCGGTAAACCAACGATTGTAATTCCAGGTTTGAAGTGGCAGTCGCCTTTTCCCAATCCAGTCCTCGGCCGGATGCGGAAAGATCCATCGTGATCATCCCCAATGAGTCTCCGGGAAGGAATTTAGCAAGATCCACCTGATCGATATTCACTCCAAACCGATATGAATCCGTTTTCAATCCATAATGACCATTCAAATTAATCGCTCCTTTACCGGGAGTTATTCCTAATCTAAAACGAACATCTCCATCGGACGCCACAACTCCTCCGTCCATTTCAATCGGACTGGGGATCCGGATTCCGGACGCGGAATCATTCATCCAGAAAGGAGATAAAAAACTACTATCTTCTATTTTTGCGATAAAATCAAATGTACCTGTCAACCGTTCCGGGTCATTCCAAAAAGCAAGCGTTCCATTTCCGTCAAAAGAAAAACAGGAATCCGAACGTAATTGTAAATATTGCAAATTGATCCGTTCCTGTGTCCCGTTTGCTTTTACTCCCAAATTTATGGATTTATCGTGTAATACATCCTTCAATTGACTGCTACTATCCGGAACAAACAAGGCAATATCCCTACCGGCCACATTTCCCTGAGCCAATATTTCCATCGGAGTAGAGGAGTTCATACCAGACAAACCGCTTCCCACTTTCGCTTGTAAAGAAAAATGACTGTATGGCGTTTCTACGGCCAAATCGGATAATGTCATAAACTCTTCTCCGATCTTTACTCGTCCCGATAGATTACGAATATCCAACCCGTTCTTTTCCTGCAATCGTATACTCTTAATCACAGCAGCGACTTCCATCCCGCAATTATAAACGCTATCCATCACAACGGCTAAAGAATAGACATCGATCACCTCCGGAAAAACCTCACGATTCTCGTACTCGGGCCCCATCTTAAAACGTCCATCCTTCAAATCCAGCTCATTCACCTTTACTTCCCAAGCTGTAGTGTCTGCCACTTTCTTCTGTACGACAGGAGCCTCTTGGTCTGATTCCTCATCCTGATTTGTCGTCTGAAGTTCACAATAAGCTCCCTCCAATCCCAACCGTCGAATTGCAATTGACTGACTTCCCAAATCGACCAGACCGGCCTCCAACTCTCCATTTCCTATCCCGGTCCGAAGCCATCCCATCGGTAATCCCATCATCTCGTAATTCACGTTTTTCAAAGAAATTTCATCCAACAAAAAACGCCATGCCAAGGGAGTAGCAACCGTATCGACAGAGTCTGCCGTTTCTTTACCCGCCCGGAATTTAACATTTCCATCCGCTAATAACAAAGAGTTTACCTCCGCATCCTGTCGATTCAAATCAGCCCTTCCTGCCTGTAAACGCAATTGCCCCAAAACGACATCCAATTTCATCCCCGACAAGCCGTCGGATAAACGAACGACCACCTTTTCCAACAGCAAACGACGCACCTCAACTTCTTTTTTCAACAACTTAAGCAAAGATACATTGACCTGAATCTGCTCGGCAGCCAACAATGTATCTCCCTTTGTCCGCTCGGCATAAACTTTTTCCACGTAAAGATCTAAGGGAAACTTTAATAATATTCTTTTCACCGATAAATCTATCCCCAAATTTGCAGACGCGTAATCTTCGACTTTTGTCCTTACATAATCTTGAATTGCCGGCACATATAAAAGTAATACGAGCAGCACGACGACTCCCCATAAAAACAATACGCCTCTCAAAACATATTTCAAAACCTTCCGTAAGACCTTCATTTTCTTTTACAGTCAAAAATCCCAACAAAACTACAATTATTTCTTTTCAATTCCCTACCTACAACATCTTAAATCTCTTTTCAGTCGCTATCCCCGAAGAATGCTACCACTTCTCCATCTTCTTCATAAGGAATAACCTCTTAAATTTATTTCAACGAATAACTCGAAATACAAGTTACGAAAACCCATCCATTTGCCTACTCTCAAAAAACGTAGAATAAGCATTTAGCTATCAATTCATTATATTAAATATCAATTCATGCCGTTTTTTTTCCTCGTTTTTTTTTCGTAATCTTGCAAACTGGTAGGTGTGTTTTTTCTAAAAAAGAATGACACATTATTTATTAACCAAAATGTAAAATATGTCACTTAAAAGAAATGTTCTTGATTTAAGAAAGAGAAAAGAGATTGTTCTTCAAGGAGGTGGCGAAGAGGCGATTAAGAAGCAGGCTGCCATGGGAAAATTGACAGCTCGCGAACGAATTGAAGCCATTCTCGACAAAGATTCTTTCCACGAATACGACATGTTCGTAGAGCATCAGGCAAAAGATTTTGACATGGATAAAAAGGTTCTTCACGGGGACGGTGTGATCATCGGTACCGGTACCATTTACGGTGAACCTGTATGTATTTATGCACAAGATTTTACGGTAGCAGGAGGTTCTTTAGGACTCATGCATGCCCGCAAAATCACCAAAATCATGGACCATGCTTTGAAAATGCGTATGCCTTTAATCGGTATTAACGATTCCGGTGGTGCCCGTATTCAAGAAGGAGTCGACTCTTTAGCCGGATACGGAGAAATTTTCTTCCGCAATACCCAAGCATCAGGAGTAATCCCCCAATTATCTGTTATTTTAGGTCCTTGTGCGGGAGGAGCTGTTTATTCTCCGGCCTTGACTGACTTCGTTTTCGTGGTAGATAATATCTCTAAAATGTTTATTACAGGACCTGAGGTCGTGAAAACAGTTCTGGGAGAAGAAATTTCCATGGAAGAGTTAGGCGGAGCAAAAGTACATAGTCAAGTTAGTGGAAACGCCCATTTCTTCGCACCAACCGAGCACGAATGTTTTGAGCAAATCAAAAAATTACTAACCTTCATTCCGTGGAGTAATCAAGCGAAAGCAAAACCATTCCCACCTAAACCTCCCAAACCGGAATACAAAATTGAAAAAATAGTTCCAGCAGATCCGACTCAACCTTATGACGTGAGAGACGTTATCAGGGCCGTAGCCGATGACTCGGATTTCTTGGAAGTTCAACAAGAATTTGCACAGAATATCGTTGTAGGTTTCGGCCGTATCGACGGAGAAACAATCGGTTTCGTGGCCAACCAACCCTGTGTCTTGGCAGGTGTATTGGACTGTGACTCCTCTGATAAAGCCGGAAGATTCATTCGTTTCTGTGATGCTTTCAATATTCCATTGGTAACTTTCGAGGACATGCCGGGATATTTACCGGGAGCGGAACAAGAACACATGGGAGTTATTCGTCACGGAGCCAAAGTTTTATATGCTTACAGTGAAGCTACCGTACCCAAAGTAACCGTTATCTTAAGAAAGGCTTACGGAGGAGGTTATATTGCCATGAACTCCCGTCATTTGAAAGCAGACTTCATGTTCGCGTGGCCAACAGCCGAAATTGCGGTAATGGGCCCGGAAGGTGCTGCCAACATTATTTTTAGAAAAGAGATCATGTCGGCCGAAAATCCGGAAGAGATGCGCAAAATTAAGGTAGCCGAATACCGGGAAAAATTTGCGAATCCCTATGTAGCTGCATCTAAAGGTTACATCGACTCTGTTATCGAACCGGAAGAGACCCGGAAAATATTAAAACACTCTATCGAGGTATCCAGCAATAAATCGGTTATGACTCCTGCTAAAAAACACGGGATTCCTCCATTTTAACTTTAAAACATACCACGATGAGCAATTGTAAATACGATAGCCTGGAAATTGACGGGTTAAAATACAAAACTCACCTGACGACAAAATTTACCAATCGTCAGAAATGGGAAAAACCGGATCCGGGAAATGTTACGACTCACATTCCGGGATCCATTATAGATATCTATGTTCAAGAGGGACAAGAGGTTGAAGCGGGTGATCTGTTATGCCTGCTGGAAGCCATGAAGATGCACAATAAAGTGCTCGCTCCGATTTCCGGACATGTAAAAAAAATCCATGTAAAAAAAGGAGACAAACTTCCCAAAGACACGTCAATGTTCGAGATAGAATAACGAAAAGCCGCCCTTCGGGGCGGCTTTAAACAAACCTAACATCATGAGTTTCTTCAAAGCGATAGACATCGTTAAAACTTATACCCAACACGTAGCCTTAGATCATGTTTCCATTGACATCCCGGAAGGCTCAATCTACGGCCTATTAGGTCCCAACGGAGCGGGAAAAACTTCTTTAATTCGAATCATTAACCAAATCACCGCTCCCGATGCCGGAGAACTGTTATTCAAAGGTAATCCTTTACAACGGTCAGACGTAAACCATATCGGTTATTTGCCGGAGGAACGGGGATTGTACAAAAAGATGAGAGTCGGAGAACAAGCTGTATACCTCGCCCGCCTCAAGGGTATAAGCAAAAAAGAGGCTATTGACCGATTGAAAATGTGGTTTGAAAAATTCGAAATCGGAAACTGGTGGGACAGGAAAGTGGAAGAATTATCAAAAGGTATGGCGCAAAAAGTTCAATTTATCACCACCGTACTCCACGAACCGGAATTATTGATCTTCGATGAACCTTTCAGCGGATTTGATCCTATCAATGTGGAGCTACTGAAAAGAGAAATTCTGGAATTACGGCGTAAAGGTACAACTATCATTTTCTCCACTCATAACATGGCATCCGTCGAAGAAATTTGCAGTCACATCGCTTTGATTAACAAGTCCCGGAAAATTATCGAAGGCCCCATTAATCAAATCCGGGAAAAATACGCGAGCAATACTTATAAATTAACTTGCAGGTACAATTCTCAATTTCTCCCGGAACAAATTCTCGGAAACGAATTCGAAATCATATCTCAACGGATAGAAGGAGATATGCAGGAAATCGTTCTGCAACAAACCCGACCTTGTACCTCGAATATCTTATTAAACAGGGTATTACCCGAAACCGAAATCATTTCTTTCCAAAAAATCATTCCCGGAATGAACGATATTTTTATTAAACTGGTAAAAGAGCAATAAGATTAAACTACTATGAACAAAACTTTAATTATTATCAACCGGGAATTCACGACAAGGGTTCGCAAAAAAACATTCCTGATCGTCACGATCTTCGTCCCGATTCTTTTTGCTTTATTTTATGCTTTTTTAATGTGGATGTTATTAAGAAACGATCAGCAAAAACGGGATATTGCTGTCATCAACCACTCTTCTATCGAACAACCTTTTAAGCAGATTAACAATACCACTTTCACCTATTTGGATCAGGATATTCCGGAAAGTGATTTTGCTCAATACTTGAAACAAAACAATTTATACGCCATCGCAATCATTCCTCAAGAAGTAATGCGAGACGGTGAATTTTCTATTTATTCGCTTTCTCAGGTTCCCATGGAGTTAAAGAACGAATTTTCTGCCCAATTGCGTCAGAAGATTGAAAGTATCAAACGTTCACAAGTCATTGCGGAAAGCCAAATTCCCGATTTGGAAGAAAGGTTACAGAACACGAGAACCCCCGTATTGGTTCGGACGATGGTCGTATCGGGAAAAGGTGACGTCAAAGAAAGCTCTTCAGAGATCGCCTCAATCATAGGGCTTGTTCCGGGAATCATCATCTATTTCTTTATTTTCATGTATGCCTCTCAGGTTTTAAAAGGAGTTATCGAAGAAAAAACGAACCGAATCATTGAAGTGCTCGTCTCCTCCGTAAAACCTTTTCAGTTTCTTCTGGGCAAGATCATCGGGGTCGCTGCTGTCGGTCTTTTGCAATTCCTTATCTGGATAGTGATATGCCTGTTCGTAATCATTATCGTACAAGTCGCTTTCATGCCTAATATAGACATAGAAGCCCTGAAAAACGCAACCGATTTAGGAATAATGGCTCAAGATTCGACCTTTAATCCGCAGCAACTTGCCATCATTCAAAGTCTCGTGAAGACAATAGACCCTTCATTCATTCTCAAATTCATCGGGACCTTTCTTTTTTATTTTATGGGAGGGTATCTATTGTATGCTTCTTTGTTTGCAGCCATAGGTGCAGCCGTCGATAACGAAACGGACTCGCAGCAATTTATGACTCCCCTGTCTATCATCCTGGTTGTTGCTTTCTATATCGGTATAGCTGCCATGAAAAATCCGGATTCGTCAATAGCATTCTGGGGTTCATTGATTCCGTTTACTTCTCCTGTTGTTATGCTTGTCCGAATTCCTTTTGGAGTCCCCATGTGGGAAATCATAACGTCTATGCTCGTCTTGGTTGCCGCTTTTTTGTTCTTCACTTGGTTATCCGGTAAGATCTATCGCATTGGTATTCTGATGTATGGCAAAAAAGTTACTTGGAAAGAATTATACAAGTGGTTAAAATATTAAACGAAACCGGGTAGTGCTACTACCCGGTTGACAACACCACCTCTGTCACCAACATGAACACTTATCTCTCAACCGCATCTTCAATTTCTCTATAGAAATTTAATCTTTCCTAATACCTGGTAACCTCACGCTACATATCACGTATACTCCAACGATCTTTGTTTTCGAACGGATAACCAGTTCTTATTTCATGCCCCAGTCTGTTACTTTGCTTATCATACAAAAAAGAGCAGGGTTCCTCACTTTTCCAAAGTATACACGGATAAATACACGTGCGAGGAATTCCCTGCTCTTATATAATAAGACGGATTCATCTATGCGGTATTTACCCGATAAATATACTTTGGCAAAACAAAGGTACAAAATTGTTTAAATTAATAAAGTTTCAAGGCATAAAAAAAGCGGCCCGAAGGCCGCTATAATCAGATTTTATGAATTACCATTCCGGAACGAAGCTTTGGTTCAAACCAAGTAGTTTTCGGTGGCATGATATTACCAGTATCTGCAATATTTATCAATTGCTCCATAGAAACAGGATAAAGGGCAAAAGCCACTTTCATTTCGCCATTATCAACACGACGTTTCAATTCGCCCAAACCACGAATTCCGCCGACGAAGTCAATGCGGGTAGAACGACGCAAGTCCTGAATATCAAGAATATCCGCTAATACATGATTGGAAAGGATAGTCACATCCAATACTCCGATAGGATCATTATCGTCGTAACTTCCTGCTTTGGCTGTCAGCTTGTACCATTTTCCTCCCAAATACATGCTAAACTCATGCAATTTAGACGGATGGTAAATTTCCGTTCCCATACATTCTACGGTGAAATGATCGGCTAACTTAGCCAATAATTCCTCTTCGGTCAACCCGTTCAAATCTCTCACAACCCGGTTGTAGTCGATAATTTTCAACTGAGTATCCGGGAAATGTACTGCCATGAAAAAGTTATACTCTTCCGTTCCGTCATGATTCGGATTCTTAGATTTGAACTCAGCTCCGATGCGAGCAGCCGCAGCCGTTCTATGATGTCCGTCAGCCACATAAGTATAAGGAACTTTTGTGGCAAATAACTCTTCCAAACGTTTATTGGTCTCCGGACAATTGATAGCCCAAAAATGATGTCCGAAGCCATCTTCCGCCACAAAATCATAATCGGCTTCCCGGTTTTTCACGATATCCTCCACGATAGCGTCGATTTCAGGAACAGCCTTATAGGCAAAAAATACAGGTTCCAGATTGGCTTTCACGTAACGGGTCAAGATCATACGATCCTCTTCCTTATCCGGACGGGTCAGTTCATGTTTTTTAATGACTCCGTTCATGTAATCTTCACAAGCAGCACAACCCACGATACCGTATTGAGTTCTTCCCTCCATCGTCTGAGCATAAATATAAAACTTAGGTTCGGCATCCTGCACTAACCAGTTTTTATCCTGGAACATTTTAAAGTTCTCTACGCTCTTATTATAAACGGTTTCGGAATGAATATCCGTACCAGGAGCACAATCTATTTCCGCACGGGTCACATGCAATAAAGAACGAGGCTTTCCGGCAGCCATTTGAGCGGCTTCCTCCGAGTTCATCACATCATAAGGCAGACACGCCAACTCTTCGCAAACCTCTTGGGTTGGTGGACGTAATCCTTTAAATGGTTTTACTATAGCCATACTTAATTTTAGATTTAATGATTTACGATTTACAACTATACTGATTTAACGATTGGGTGCTAAACAGTGGATTTTCAATTGGTAATCTCCTGAATTCCATACTCACCCCATCTATTAATCCTTATTTAATCGTAAATCCAAATTTATAATCTTATTTGTTTACTTTAAATTTCTGATCGCCTTTCTCGAAGAAATTAACGATCTGATGCGCTGCAGCCAAACCTGCGTTCACGTTAGCCTCTTCTGTCTGAGCTCCCATCTTTTTAGGAGTAGTAAAGAAACGACCTTCGAATTTACTGAAACAATCACATACCGGAGCAATATCGGTGATGTAGTGGAAATCGTTTCTCTCCTCCATCAACTTAGCCAAACCTTCTTCGTCAATTACTTCCTGACGGGCCGTATTTACCAAAACAGCTCCCTTCGGCATGTCTTTCAACAAATTGTAATTGATCGATTTTTTGGTTTGTTCCGTTGCCGGGATATGCAATGAAATGTATTGACATTTTTTATACATCTCTTCTGCAGAGTGCAATGGAGTCGCACCAGCGGCTTTGATTTGCTCATCTGTCATGAAAGGATCAAAAGCATATACTTCCATACCGAAACCGCGAGCGATACGTCCAACATTCTGACCTACGTTTCCATAAGCATGAATACCGATCGTCTTATCTTTCAACTCGGAACCTGATTTCCCGTTATAGAAATTACGGGCCATGTAAACCATCATACCGAAAGCTAATTCAGCAACGGCATTTGAATTCTGTCCCGGAGTATTCATGGCAACAATGCCACGTGCTGTACAAGCAGCCAAATCGATATTATCATATCCGGCTCCTGCACGAACGATTACTTTCAAATTCTTGGCAGCGTCGATCACCTCTTTAGTCGCTTTATCAGAACGAATAATCATAGCATCCACATCAGCAACAGCTGCAAGCAACTCTGCCTGTGAACTATATTTTTCCAATAAAACGAACTCATATCCCTGAGCTTCAACAATCTCTTTAATTCCTTTTACGGCAACAGCTGCAAACGGTTTTTCTGTTGCGACTAAAACTTTCTTTGCCATCTCGATAAATTTTAAATCACGACTTTTCCGAAACGGGAAACATCGTATGTTTTAATAATAAAAAAAAAGATTTACGATTCCGGATCACAATCCGTTTGCCAAAAGCAAACCGAATGTAGATCTAAAATCGTAAATCTATAATCATTAAATATGTTTTGCTTCAAATTCTTGCATGGCAGCAATCAAAGCTTTTACATCTTCAATCGTACATGCATTATAGGTAGAAGCACGGAATCCACCTACAGAACGGTGACCTTTAAGACCTACCAAATTCTTAGATTTTGCAAAATCAAGGAATTCTTTCTCCAAAGACTCGTATCCTTCTCTCAACAAGAACGGAATATTCATTCTGGAACGAGAGCCTTCTTTAACAACAGGACGGAATACCTTACTTCTCTCCAATTCAGCATACACCATGTCGGCTCTTTCAATAGCCAATTTCTCCATAGCTTTTACTCCTCCCATTGCCTTTACCCATTTCAAGGTCTCTTTTACCCCAAAAATATTGATACAAGGAGGTGTATTATACATAGATTCTTTATCTACATGAGTCTGATACCGCAACATCGTCGGAATCATTCTGTCTTTTACCACGTTATTCAAGAAATCATTCTTAATGATTACAAAAGTAACACCGGCAGGTCCGAGGTTCTTTTGACAACCACCGTAGATCATAGCGTATTTGGCCACATCAACCGGACGGCTGCAAATATCGGAAGACATATCCGCGATCAAAGGCACCGGAGAAGTCGGATCTTCAAAAATTTCAGTACCGCGAATGGTATTGTTTGAAGTAATGTGCATATAATCCACATCAGAAGGAATGGTAAATTTCGGATAATAGGTAAATCCGTCAGCTTCAGAAGAAGCCACAATTTCCACTTCTCCCCACATTTTAGCCTCTTTAATGGCAGCCGTAGACCAGGTTCCGGTATTCACGTAAGCAGCTTTCTTGTTTAAGAAGTTGTACGGAATCATACAAAACTGCATACTGGCACCACCCCCTAAGAAGAGTACAGAATAACCTTCCGGAATGTTCAACACCTCTTTGAATAAAGCAACAGCTTCATCGTAAACTGCCTGAAAATCAGCAGAACGGTGAGATACCTCCATAATAGATTGACCCGTGTTTCCGAATTCAAGAGCAGCTTTTGATACATTTTCCAATGTAGAATCCGGTAGTTTACAAGGACCGGCATTAAAAATATGTTTTCTCATTACTAAAATTATTTAATAGATTTAATACGAAAATCTTATTTATAAAAACACTACAAATATGCGAAATAAGTCTGTATAAAAAACCTTTTTACCGTTTTTTTATTCGTTTTTCTTATTTACTGAAAATCAAATAGCTTACCTCCTTCTAAAAGCTCTTTACAAACCCATTTTTCACCTAAAAAAGGGAAGCATCCGTCTCCGGATGCCTCTCTGATTATTCCACTCCATGCATCCGATTAAAAGAACGGCGTCTTTACAATCTTTGCCTTAAGAGCTTTATTTCTTACCCGAATATAAATTTCAGTATCCAATTTATGGAAACCACTCTTCACGTATCCGGTTCCGATCGATTTTCCAGTCCAAGGAGAAACAGTTCCGGAACAAACGACTCCGATCTCATTTCCTTCGGCATCTTCGATTACATATCCCTGACGGGCAATACCTTTATCCAATAATTCAAACGGCTTCATGTAACGAGAAGGTTTATCCGCCTTCAATTTCTCGTGATAAGCCCGATTGATAAAATCGTTTCCCGGAACGAATTTGGTGATCCAGCCCAAACCAGCCTCTATCGGAGAGTGTGTATCGTCAATTTCATGTCCGTATAAACAGAAACCAGCCTCTAAACGTAAAGTATCCCGAGCTCCTAATCCTGCCGGTTTAATACCGAATTCAGCCCCGGCTTCGAATACGGCGTTCCAAATCTTATCCGCGTCTTTATTATAAGCGTAAATTTCACATCCACCCGCCCCGGTATAACCGGTGGTGGAAAATATCACTTTATCTACTCCGGCAAAAGGAATCTCCTGGAATGTATAATACTCCATGTCCTCAACATTTGCCGTTGTCAATTTTTGCATCGCTTTTAAAGCCAAAGGTCCCTGAACTGCTAACTGACAAATATTATCCGATGCATTTTCCAGGTCCGTATCGATATTCATTCCCAACTCTTTAGCCCATTTGGTACACCATGCCCAATCCTTGTCAATATTGGCAGCATTTACTACCAGCAAATATTTTTCAGCACTAAAGCGATATACCAAAAGATCATCCACAACTCCACCTGTCTCATTGGGGAAACAACTATATTGAACTTTTCCGTCTGTCAATGCGGCTACGTCATTGGAGGTCAATTTCTGTACCAGTTCAAAAGCCTTGGGACCCTTCACCCAAAATTCACCCATATGAGAAACATCAAATACCCCGACTTTTTCCCGAACTGTATTGTGTTCTTCCTTTATACCAGTATATTCTATTGGCATATTGTAACCGGCAAAAGGAGCCATTCTCGCTCCAAGTGCTTCATGGAAATGTGTAAAAACGGTAGTTTTCATTTTATCTGTTATTTTTATATTTATATTATTTTTCGCACGTTGTGTTAAACGTTCCGCAAAGTTAAAATTTTTATTTATCCTTGCCACCCTTTCATTAAAAATATTGTCTTTCGGATTATTCTGTTTTTTATTCCAATAAAAAATGATTACTTTTGTAACATAGTACCCGGATAAAGGGCCCAAAAAACAATATCTTTTCGAATGAAAAACATAAACTACGATAAATATTAATCCTTAAAAAACCGATTAACAATGATTCTCAATGTAATAGAACAAAACGGAATTACTCTTGTCGAGTTTGTGGATGTAACCCGATTCACACTATCCATCGCCGACGAAGTAAAACAACAACTCAGACCACTTTTAAACAACAAGGAGTGTAAAATGGTTTTTGATCTCCATGGAATTGATTTTATCGATAGTAGTGGTATCGGTTGTATTATTGCTTTATTCAAGACTGCCAAAAGTATCGGATCTACCCTGAAACTATGTAATCTTACCCCAGAAGTGTTAGAAATCTTCAAATTATTGCACTTGCAGGTAATCTTCGATATTACCGGAACCAGAGAAACTTGTTTACAATCGATGTAAAAAAAAAGCGGGTAAAAACCCGCTTTTTTTTCATTTATCTTATCATTTAGTCTCCTAATGTAGCGACCATAACAGCTTTAATCGTATGCATCCGGTTTTCGGCCTCATCAAACACGATTGAATTTTCAGATTCAAATACCTCTTCGGTTACTTCGATTCCATCCATTCCGAACTGTTTGTGCACGTCACGTCCTACTTGGGTCTCCAGATTATGATATGCCGGTAAACAATGCATGAATTTACAATTCTTGTTTCCGGTCATTTCCATTACTTTCTTATTCACCTGATACGGGGTCAAGAGTTTGATTCTCTCCGCCCAAACTTCTGCAGGCTCGCCCATGGATACCCATACATCCGTATACAAGAAGTCGCAACCTTTCACACCAGCTTCAACATTATCCGTAATTGTTACTTTGGCTCCGGTTTCCTTGGCAATCTCCTGACAAGTAGCAACTAATTCGGCATCGGGCTGCAATCCTTTCGGAGCAATAATACGTACATCCATTCCCATTTTAGCTCCACCGACCATCAACGAATTACCCATGTTAAAACGAGCATCTCCGAGATAAGCAAAAGTAATCTGATTCAATGGTTTATCCGAATGCTCCATCATGGTCAGGAAGTCAGCCAATATCTGAGTCGGATGGAACTCATTCGTCAATCCGTTCCACACGGGCACTCCCGCGTACTCGGCCAGCTCTTCAACAGTTTTCTGGGCAAATCCGCGATATTCGATTCCGTCGTACATACGTCCCAGTACGCGAGCCGTATCCTTCATCGATTCTTTTACGCCGATCTGAGATCCGGAAGGACCCAGGTAAGTCACATGAGCACCTTGATCATAAGCGGCTACCTCAAAAGCACAACGAGTACGAGTAGATGTTTTTTCAAATATCAAAGCGATATTTTTTCCTTTCAAACGAGGTTGTTCTGTTCCTGCATACTTTGCCTTTTTCAAATCCGCAGCCAAATCCAACATGTATTTAATCTCTTTCGGAGTGAAGTCCAATAACTTCAAAAAATTCCTGTTTCTTAAATTAAAAGCCATACTAATATAATTTTAGATTTATGATTTTAGATTTTAATAGGGGAAAAAACGATGTTCTTTCCTCTATAAAATTTCGCCAAATTTACAATATAGAAGCGAGAATAGAAAGTGAAAAATCATCTTCTATCGTCTTCGTATTCCATTGTTATTTTTGAACCGTATTTTTTATCTTCCAACTTCGTGGCCTCCGTAATCACGGCTTTCAATCCGCCATTCTTTACAAAACGTAAACAAGCTCTGATTTTGGGTGCCATACTACCTTCTGCAAAAGTTCCATCCTCCAGGTATTTTACCGTATCGGCATAATCCAAAAACTCCAATACCTGTTGAGTCGGTTTTTTATAATCCTTATAGATATAAGGTACATCCGTCAAAATATAAAATTCGTCTGCTTTCACTCGATTACCCACCATGGAAGAAGCCAAATCCTTATCGATTACACCTTCTAACGGTTTAATTTCACCCTGTTCATCCAAATACACCGGAATTCCTCCTCCTCCCGTGGTAATAACGATATTCCCTTCCCGAGCCAGACGCTCCACTAACTCCGCGTTCATAAAGTCAATCGGATCCGGAGAAGGAACAACTCGTCTCCAACCTCCCTCAACCTTAATCTCCTCTTTAAACACCCAACCTTTTTCCTTTGCCAATTTGTCGGCTTCATCCTTCATGTAGATTTTTCCAACACGCTTGGTAGGATTATGCATTGCAGGATCATTTTTATCCACGATAACCTGCGACACCATAGAGATCACGTTACGTTTGATCCCGTGTTTTTTTAAGATATTACGCAAATTACGTTCGATCATGTATCCGATCTGCCCCTGCGTATAAGCCACACACACGTCCAACGGCATAGCTGCATTTCCATATTTTTCCACACCGGCAGCATTATCCATCAAAACATTTCCGACTTGCGGACCATTTCCGTGAGAAATGATAAGGTTATATCCATCTTTCAGTAAAAAGATTAAATTCTCCAAAGTGTCAATCGTGTTCGCGTTTTGCTCCTCGATTGTTCCCTTTTGATTTCCTCTCAGCAAAGCGTTACCACCCAGGGCAACCACAGCCAGTTTCTTTTCCATACAACAACTTTTATAATTATTTTTCTAACTCTTTTCAATGCTTCATTTTCGTCCACAAAGCTAACGAAATAAGTCATATGAAAAATAGGTAAATTCCATTTTTATTCCCAAGCAACATACTGATTATTAACTATATGTATAAATATTCTCTCCGTTTTTATAAATATGCAGCGCAAAATCGACCTTTTCCTGTATAAAAATTTCCAATAGAACTTTCATTTAACTTTCTCTTTTTCGTATCTTTGCCATATGCAAGGCGAAAAAAAACAACCTATCCGGTACTTTTTTCAACGATTCGCAAACAAGTACACGTTTGTTACTCTGGTGTTTGTCATCTGGATCGTTTTATTCGATAAATACAGTTTTATCGATAAGATTCAATTACAATCCAAAATTCTCAAACTGGAAAGCGAAAAGCGATATTACATGAAAAAAATTGAAGAGGATAACCGGAAAAAAGAGGAATTGTTGAGTAACCGTGATAATCTCGAAAAATTCGCGAGAGAACAGTATTTAATGAAAAATGAAAATGAGGATATTTTCATTATAATAAAAAAGTAAACGTATTGGGAAGAATTGTTGCTATCGATTACGGGAAAAAACGGGTTGGAGTTGCCGCAACAGATCCTTGTCGTATTATTGCCAACGGCATCGCAACAGTCGGATCACATGAAATTTTACAATTTCTGGAAGATTACATTTCCAAAGAAACGGTTGATCTGTTTGTCGTGGGCTACCCGAAGCAATTGAATAACACGGACTCCGAGAGTATGGTTTATATCAAACCTTTTCTCACGGCATTAAAACGAAAATTTCCAACCATTCCCGTGGAAATGTACGACGAACGGTTTACCTCCGTATTAGCCCATAAAGCCTTACTGGAAGGAGGAGCTAAAAAGAAACAAAGGCAGAACAAAGCGATCGTCGATACCATCAGCGCAACGATCATTCTACAGTCTTATATGGAAAAACAACGAAATTTAAACATTTAATATATGCTTTTACCTATTTATATCTACGGACATCCGATCCTTCGAAAAATATCAGAAGATATTACGCCCGATTACGAGGGACTGCCTAAATTATTGGAAGATATGTGGCAAACCATGTATGAATCGGATGGCGTAGGGCTCGCTGCACCCCAGATCGGAAAAAACATCCGTATCTTCGTGATAGACGGTACTCCGTTTGAAGAATACGACCCCCGGTGTAAAGATTTTAAAAAGGCCTTCATCAACGCCCACATCATAGAGCGGACAGGGGAGAACGTATTACAAAACGAAGGATGTCTCAGCATCCCCGGAATTCACGAGGATGTTCTTAGAAAAGACAAAATTAAAATTGCTTATAAAGACGAAAATTGGGAGGATCATGTGGAAGAATTCGAAGGGATGTGCGCTCGTATCATACAACACGAATACGATCATTTGGATGGGATAGTATTCACGGATCATCTTTCCGTATTGAAAAAAAGACTATTAAAGAGCAAGCTGAATAATATCAGCGCCGGTAAATTTAAAATAGACTACAGAGTCGTATTGCCGAAATAATTCAGGCCCTCCATAAGAACATACGCTGTAGTTTATTCATTATAAACCAATTGCGTATGTTTGCTTTATCCAAACATAAATATCCTTTTATACTACTATCCCTTCCGGTAGTAGCCGGGATTTTATGGAGCAACCACATGACAACCTTCACTCCCCAAGAATACGTGATAGGTATACTTTTCTCACTCTCTTCCATCGTATTCACTTTCTTATTTTCCCGGAATTTTCTATTTCAAAATCTATCTCTCGCCTTATTCCTCTTTCTTCTTGCCGCCTATAGAAATCATTCTCCGGAAATTCCCATTCCCCGAACCGGAAAAGACTACGCTATAACAGGAGAATACATCGGTCAGTCTTCACCAGGTCATTACATCATAAAAAACAAGAAACTATGTATACGCTTGCAGGTGAACGACTCTCTTCTTCCGGAAATCGGAGATTACCTCTCTTTCCGGGCCAGGTTATTTCCCCTTTCCTCTCGCTCTAATATCAATGAATTCAATTACAATAGCTACCTCCGGCAACAGGGAATCCATGTACAAGGAATCGCACTCTCTCCGCTGATTCCTGTCAAACACCGGTACTCCATATGGGGGATTTCACAAAGAATTCGGAATATATTACTCGAAAAATTAGATCGCACGGTAAAGGACACAACAACACGCTCACTCTTACAGGCGCTATGCCTCGGTTACAAATACAATATTTCTCCGGATTACCGCAAAGTATTTCAATCCACCGGAACAATCCATTTATTGGCGATCTCCGGTCTACACATGGGAGCCATCTACTTGTTATTAACGTCTGTTCTATCGGTTTTTCATCTGAAAAAGGGAGTATGGCTACTTATTCCCTTATTATGGTTATTCGCTTTCGTATCGGGCCTCTCTCCGTCGGCATGCAGAGCAGCGTCTATTCTAAGTTTTATCACCATAAGTAAACTATTACACAAAGATCATGTTCCTTTAAACGCCATCGGGGCCTCCGCTTTTTTTACGTTATTAATAAAGCCTATACTGCTTTATTCCGTCAGCTTTCAAATGTCTTATGCGGCATACACGGGAATCGTACTACTTTATCCCGTTTTCCGGGCAAGATCCACCCATTGGCCTATCATCATTCGAAAAATCTATTCGCTTTGCTGTCTTAGTCTGGCAGCCCAAATTGCCATTCTCCCCCTAACGGCCTACTATTTTCATTACTTGACTTTAAACAGCGTTATCATCAATATCGTAGCCATACCCTTGGCTACATCTCTATTATACGGGGGTATTCTATTACTTGCATTACCGGACTGTATCGGCTTACTCCTCTCTCCTTTTATCATGGGAATAGAACGATCCCTTCTATTCCTGCTACGTACTTTTGACCGTTTTACTCTCGTACAAGATAATCTCTATCCCACTCCGATACAACTTGTTTTAATTTACCTTCTCATTCTGTCTTTTCTGGTTTACCTGAAAAAGCGTACACCATACATTCGCCACATCATATACTTTACCTTTGTCTTCCTGCTCCTCTTCTGTGTCATTTCCCGATACGACAAACAAAACAATCAAGAGATCGTTATCTATCACCGACATAACAGTTCTATGATTCTGTTAAATTATAAAGGATACTATACCTTTCTGAAGAACACCCACCCTTTTTCGCAAAATCTTCCCTATATAGAAGCGAATCGACTGAAAGCCATCCCTCCCCATCACGGCTTTGTTACGACCCAAATACAACACACTCGTAATCAACTCGTCTCCCCTGTTGTTTCATTATACATTGCCGACACCTCAACCCGAAGCATTCCCCCTACCGACTACCTCGTTATCACCGGGAATATTTTTCCCGGCCAGCTCTCTTGTCAATCCGAAAGTAAATTAAAAAAAATCATACTTGATGGCTCCAATTACAGTAGTAGCATAGAAGTTTGGAGAATATGGGCAAAAGAAAAAGGGATTCCTTTGCAAGCTACTGCTGAAAACGGATCATTGCAACTCAAACTAAAATAGCCCTTTTATCGTAATTTCATTCAGCAAAATTATGGTATTAAAATTATAATTCTTTATTTTGCTGGCTTAAATAACACCTAACTAAAATGAATATCGTTATAGCGGGAGCAGGAGAAGTCGGAACACATCTCGCGAATATGCTCAGCAAGCAAGAGCATAATATCATGTTGATAGACAGCGATCAGGAAAAACTGGAATTACTCGAAAACCAGCTGGATGTGCTATCTATCGTAGGATCATGTACCTCTATCGGAGCCTTAAAAGATGCCGGTGTAAACAAATGTGATCTATTCATTGCGGTAAATCATTTAGAAGACCAAAATATCAATTCAGCCATTTTAGCCAAAAAATTAGGAGCGAAACAGACGATCGCCAGGGTAAACAACAGCGAATACCTGGAAAACGAAAATAAAGAGTACTTGAAAATGATCGGGATCGACTCTCTGATCTATCCCGAGCGTTTAGCTGCAGAAGAGATTGTCGCCTCTTTAAAGCAAAGTGGATCAAGACAATTACACGAATTCTCCGACGGGAGACTGCAGCTCTTAGGTATTAAACTATGGGAAAATGCCCCGGTTTTAAATTTGACCCTGATCAAAATGGCTGAACGCTATGGAGCTCAGAACTTTCGGGTCGTTGCCATAAAAAGAGCAGACAGAACCATTATTCCGAGAGGATTAGATTCTTTTATGTACGGAGATTTGGTCTTCATTGTAACGAAGCCGTTTTATGTCCCCAATATCTTTGCCCTCTGTGGAAAATCACAATATGAAATTAAAAATGTCGTTATCGTGGGAGGTTCCCGCATTGGAGTAAAAGCAGCTTCTCTGTTAGAGAAAAACTACAATGTAAAAATTATTGAGAAAGACCGGGAAAAATGCATCCTATTAGCCGACAAATTAAAATCGACCTTGGTTATCAATGGCGACGGACGGGATCTTGCCCTTCTCCGGGAAGAGGGAATCAAAAATACAGATGCTTTCATTAGCGTTACGCACTCTTCCGAAACAAACATACTGTCTTGCTTATTAGCCAAGAAATTAGGAGTAAAAAAGAGTGTAGCGGAAGTGGAAAATATCGATTATATCGATCTTGCTGAAAATATAGGTATAGGAACATTAGTTAATACAAAATTAATTGCCGCCTCACACATCTATCGTTATACCATGAATGTAGATGTAAAACACCTGAAATTCCTGACGTTTTCTGAGGCCGAGGTTTTCGAATTAACGGCAGAAGCAGGTTCCAGGATTACTAAAAAAACATTGGCAGATGTAAACTTCCCCCTTAACGCAACAGTCGGAGGGGTCATCCGGGATGGCGAAGCCATTATTGCCAAAGGAGACGTACAAATTGCAGCCGGAGATAACGTGGTTATTTTCGCTTTGCCTAATGCCGTAAAAAAAGTAATTAAGCTCTTTCAAAGATGATTAACTTCCGATTTATCGTTAATATCATAGGAAAACTTTTATTAGTGGAAAGTGCCTTTCTCATGCTTTGTATCGTTGTTGCTCTAATTTACGGGGAAAACGATTTACTGGCATTCATCTATTCCACCCTAATCACGTTAACCGCCGGATCACTTATGGCATTTACGGTAAAAGTCAAGGACCGGGTTTTAGCCAAGAAAGACGGGTATTTCATCGTAACTTCTACTTGGGTTATTTTTACCGTGTTCGGTTGTTTACCCTACTTGTTCGGCAATACCATCCCATCCGTTGTCGATGCTGTCTTCGAAACCATGTCCGGATTTACCACAACGGGTTCTTCCATTATAAATAATGTCGAAACACTTCCGCATGCGACCTTGTTCTGGCGCTCCCTAACCCAATGGATGGGAGGTATCGGAATCATCGTATTACTACTTGCTATCCTACCCGGTTTCGGGATTGAAGGACGCGATATGTTCGTGGCGGAAGTAACGGGTCCGACTCACGATAAATTTACGGCCACATTCACCTCAACAGCGCAACGTATGTGGACTCTATACTTATCCCTAACTATTTTACAAACAGGATTCCTCCTCTTGGGCGGAATGGATCTTTTCGATTCCATCTGCCATTCATTTACCACCATGGCAACCGGAGGATACTCGACGAAACAAAATAGCATTGCTTACTGGGATTCAGCCTATATTCAATATGTATTTATTATCTTCATGTTTTTGGCAGGAACGAATTTCGGGCTCATGTATTCCGTAATTCTAAAAAAGATACGTAACCCTTTCCGGGATGAAGAATTTAAACTCTATTTTCTAATTGTCATCGTATCCAGCACAATTATTGCCTCAGGGCTCTATTTTAACGGGTATTCCGATTTAGAGAAAAGCATACGCGATGCATTATTCCAAGTCGTTACCATACAAACGACCACAGGATACGCTACAACCGATTACCTTCTGTGGCCTCCTCTTTTGGGCATTATTATTTTCGTATTGATGTTTATCGGGGCTTCGGCAGGTTCCACCGCAGGCGGATTAAAATGTGTCCGTTTAAGCCTGCTGTTTAAAAACTCATTCATCGAGATGAAACGGATCATACACCCCAACGGGATCATTAACGTAAAGTACAATAACAAAAGCGTGCATCCGAACATCATGAGCGGGGTGATGGGTTTTGCCATCCTATACATCTTCATATTCGGTATCTCCAGCGTTATCATGTCTTTTTTCACGAAAGATATTGCAACAGCCTGTAGTGCCGTAATTACCTCTTTAAGCAACGTGGGACCAGGATTCGGAGAAATTGGCCCGATGGATAATTTTTCAAGTCTGTCTGATATCGCAAAAATATTTCTGGCAATCCTAATGTTAGTCGGTCGTTTGGAGGTATTTACCGTACTCGTTTTATTCAGTAGGACTTTCTGGAAAAAATAACTCAGCCGGCAATAAAAACGGCGCTCTCTTAAAAGAGACCGCCGTTATATCATAAAAGTAAGTGATCTTATAATTCTCCCAATCCCTGACGTAATACGGCTATTTCATCTCCCGTACAATCCAATACGGTCGAAGGAATATTCTTACCGTAACCACCGTCAATAACCATATCCACCACTTTTTCATACTTTTCATAAATCAATTCCGGATCCGTAATGTATTCGACTTCCTCATTGGGATCTCCCTTTACGGAGGTTGTCAACAAAGGCCCGCCTAACTCTTTTACGATGGCCTGCACTATAAAATTATTGGGAATCCGTATTCCTATCGTTTTCCGCCTATTCATCAACACATTCGGTAGTTTATTCGTGGCAGGTAACACGAAGGTATAAGGGCCCGGCAAGTACTGCTTCATCGTCCGGAATACCTCATTATTCACCTTTGCGTAGATAGATATATTACTCAGATCTTTACATATCATTGAGAAATTTGCCTTCTCCGCTTTTACACCGCGAAGGGCCGATACCCGTTGCACCGCTTTCACGTTATTAATATCACACCCGATAGCATAGATCGTATCGGTAGGATAAATAATCACGCCTCCGTCGTGTAACAAATCCACAATTTTCCGAATCTCCCTTTCGTTGGGATTATCCTCGAATAAGCGTACAAACATAACCCGCTGATTTACGAGTTCACCTTCTTGTAATCAGCCAAGAATGTAGCCAAACCACTGTCTGTCAACGGATGCTTCAATAGCCCTTTGATAGCACTTAACGGACAGGTAGCGACATCCGCTCCGGCCTCTATACATTGAATAATATGTTGCGTATGGCGTATCGAAGCGGCTAACACTTGGGTATTGTATCCATAATAAGCATACATATCCACAATTTTTTCCACTAATTCAATACCGTCACTACTGATATCATCTAATCTACCGACAAAAGGAGACACATAGGTAGCACCTGCCTTAGCAGCCAACAAAGCTTGTCCCGGTGAAAAAACCAAAGTACAATTCGTACGAATTCCTTTTCCCGAAAAATATTTTATAGCTTTAATTCCATCCGCGATACAAGGCACTTTCACTACGATATTGGGATGTAAGGCAGCTAACTCCTCTCCTTCTCTAATCATTCCTTCGTAATCAGTCGAAATCACTTCCGCACTAACATCTCCATCTACGATGTTGCATATCTCGATATAGTGTTTTTTGCAATTTTCTACTCCTTTTATTCCTTCTTTGGCCATCAACGAGGGATTTGTTGTCACTCCGTCCAGTACCCCCAAATCATTAGCTTCCCGAATCTGATCCAAATTTGCGGTGTCAATAAAAAACTTCATTATCTTATCATTTTTAGGTTTAACATCATGAACTGCACACAAAAGTATAAACAATATCTGAATATTATTAAAAATGAAGAATTAAAATTATCATTCTCAACTCAATACACCAAATAACAACCAAGCTATCAATAAGGTAAAAAATACATTAAATGTCTGGGCTCCTAAAAACGCATATGTCGAACGTCTGTTTTCGGAGGTAATCAAACTCCTGAAATCCGTTTCCAAACCGATTGAAGTAAACGCAAGCGCAAACCACAGCCCTTGAATATTTTTCAGAATCGGTTTTGCCTCATTCACAACGGCCGGGTCTATCATAAAAGAAAACACCAAAGAAGCAGCAACAAAACCCAATACAAATTTCGGAAAACGGGTCCATATTACTTTTAAAGTCGGTTTTTCCTCTACTCCCTCTACCTCCTTTTTGGTATAGGACCAATATATACTGATTAAAAAAGCGGCAATACCCAATAATACATTCTGAGAAAATTTCACAATGGTACTGGTTTGCAAAGCGACCTCCCCGTATATAGCTCCCGTTGCGGCTACAGCTCCGGTAGTATCAATCGTTCCTCCTATCCAAGCCCCCGCCATATCTTCCGGCAAACCGAGCAATTTAGCCAAAGCCGGCATAAGTATAATCATCGGGACAGCCACGACCAGAACCAACGAAACGACATAGGACAATTTAGTCTTATCCCCCTTGATTGCCCCCGCCGTAGCCACGGCAGCCGACACGCCACAGATGGAAACAGCACTGGATAACATTAGGGCCATCTCTTTATCAATGCCCATTCTCTTGCATAACCAGAAACAAAAATTCCACACGACAAAGACAACAATACAAGACTGTATCAACCCTAACGAACCGGACTTCAACAAGTCTCCAAACAATACGGTCGTTCCCAATAACACCAATCCGATCTTCACAAAAAGTTCCGAAGAAAGGGACTCTTTCAACCATTTGGGAATAGAAAAAACATTGCTAATGAAAAGGCCGATCAATAAACTGAATATTACTGTTTCCAGTCCCCAATCCTTTAAAAATTTATTCCCGCCGACGACCATAGCCAAAAGTGTCAAAAAGAATACGACAGGGAAACTATAGATAACGGATTTAAAACCACGACCGGTCATTTTTCCGGCGATCAATGCCATAATAAACATAAACCCAAACACCAAAAGAGCGTGTCCCACGTTATCTAAAGCAAACACTTTATTCATTAAGACGTCTGCATCCGGCCAACTAAAAGAAGGCCAATGCGGTTTCAACTGAAAAATAATCAATAAAATAATAAACCACCCCACAATTGCTGAGGTCCAATCTTCGGAAATCTTAAATTTGCTCATCTGACTAATTCTTAAATTTATTCGGTGGCAAAAATAAGATACATTTTTTTTCAATACATCCGCATTTTTACTGATTTTGTATCAGTACATTTCCAACATCCCCTTTATAGCACCCCAATAATATTCTTTCCAGCCTTCCACAATTTCATCATACACCTCATCCGGGATATGGGTATGCAATAACTCCACGTGAGTCGTCTCTTTTTTCTTCTTCAATTCAATCGTTACCACCGAAGGATTTTCAGTCTCTCCGAAAAACCACTCCTGTACCAACCTCTTATGAGGCTCGACCTCCAGGTTCACACCACAGATATCCCCCTCCCAAAGAGAAAAGACAAAGCCTTTTTCAGCCTTCATTTGTGCCGGATAACCGCTCCAAAGCTCGATTTGAAAAGGATTGGTCAAAGCCGCAAAAACCTCTTCCGGATCAGCAACTATTTCAACTGTATATTTAAAATCCATAAGCTTTTCCATACAAAAGAAAAGGCTGATTTATTCAGCCTTTTCTCTTTTTATCTATTTAATTTATTTCTTCTTATATTGCGCATTCAACTGTTTCAATATGTCTTGTGTTATATCAAATCCGTCTTCCGCGTAAAAAACAGTTCCTCCCAAGGTTGTACTCAAGATCAAACTATATCCTTTATCCTTGTTGTATTCTTTCAAAAAAGCAATAATGACATCATACAACTTTTTATTGATTTCGTTCTGTTCACGTAAAATACTCTCCTGCGTCTCTTGTTTCAAACGCTCCATGTTCTGGCTTTCAAGTACGATATCGTAATACTCTTGGTTGGCACTCTCTCTGGTCACGAACCCGTTATTTTCCAACTTACGTTGATATTCTTCTTGTCTCTTTACCAGAGACTTCATCTTCACGTTCATGTCCGTCTTATACTTCTCTATTTTTTTCAAAAAAGCCTCATTCAATTCTCTCGACTGAGTATAATTGCTCAACAAGGTATCCATATTGATATAAACGATTTTAGCTTCCGGATTAACAACTTTTACTCCTTCCGATTCGTTGCCTGTTTTGGTATTTCCTGCGAAATGCAAAATATACAATACGACCACGGCAACTAACAATAACACATTTAATCCTATCGAAAAATTTTTCATAAAATATAACTTTGTTATTAATAAATCGATTAACTGGAAACGGCTTTCCCGGTGGGAATAGTTTCAGTTACAAAGATAGTCTTTCTTCTTTTAGTTAGCTCGTTTTTCCTTTTTTTCTACATAAAAAATTTTCTTTAACAGGTCCACTTCATTCTGTCGAATCGGACGATACCGCTCACTTAGTTCACGAGAGATATGAAGCTTACGAATCATTCTTACCGACTGTACCCCCACCCCAAATCCGACGTCCACGTGTCCCTTGTTTTCTACCGTATAAGCGAATTTCTCTATCTGCATTTTCTGATTCATTTCCCGGTCCATCTTCGTTACCGGAGAAAAAGCCCCGGCAACAATCCCTTTTTCGTTATACAGGGCATTCTCCATCCTGGCGTCCGGCTTATAATCTTTCAATAAATAACGGGGAATAACAACAACCTCTGCCAATAATATAGTATCTCGGGTCATAAAAATTCCCAACAGATAATCTTTTTGAGTAAGCGTATCGCTAACGACAACTTTCACGGGTACATATCCCACGTGAGAAAAGATCAAGGTATCCCCCAGCTTTACCTCAAAGGCAAAACGTCCCTCCCGGTCCATTCCCCGGTAAGTCCCTTCCCATCGACAGATGGCATCCCGAAGCGGAAAAACACTATCCCGATCACATACCACTCCCGTAACAAACAGTTTATCCTGATTCTCAACCTGCCCGTTGACACTATTTATACCATAAAAAAAGAAAAATAATAGGAATAATCTAAATTCTTTCATTTTCCCGAGCGATTTCACTATTCTGCAAAATATTCAGCAATAGCTCTCTTGCTCGAAACAACTGAGCTTTAACAGTTCCTAAGGGTATTGCCAATTCCTGGGCAATCTCTTCATAAGAAAATTCGTCAAAGTAGCGTAACTCTATCAATTTCCGATAACGTCCTTTCAACATCGCCACTTTTTCACGCATAAATTCTGCGCGTTGATTACGGATTGTCTCTTCTTCCGGACTCAATACATCCGCCGGGACACTATTGATATATCCCCGGTCATCCGGATTGATATCATCTTTATCTAAAGAAACGGTTAAGGCTTTTTTCTTTCGAATAAAATCAATGGTATTATTCGATGCAATTTTAAATAACCACGTACTGAACGCAAATTGAGGAGAATAATAGTTTAAACTCGCGAAAGCCTTTTCAAATGCTTTGAACATCAAATCTTCCGCATCGGTACGGTTATTCACCATCTTCAATATCATGAAATAGACGGAATCTTTATACCTTTTAAACAACTCTGCATAAGCTTTTTCGTCACCCCCAATCGCTCGCTTTACAATTTTATAATCATAAAGCGCTTTTTCTGATAAATTATTCGTTATCTCCATTTCTTTCTGTTAAAAAATGAATATCCATTCCAGTACCATCGATAGGCAAAACCCACTGTACTTACGACTAACGAAGTTAGGAATAATTTTCTTTGTTTTAGATGCTTAGAGTAAATATTTAACAATATAAAATCCAATAAAAATGTTAAAAGAACTAATATTAATAAATATTCCGCAAAAACACCCGTAATTATAAAGTAAAATGATAATCCGTAAAATAAAACACGCACAATCTCATCCCCTTCCACTTGCGCACGCAACAGGATCGGCCATTTAAATTTACTGGCAAAGTAATAAGAAATTTCATCCGCTCCACTCTTTTTATCGTTTTCATCTACAATTACATAACTATTCGGGTCTTTAACTACTCGAACTTTTCCAAACTTAGACAATTCCTTAACCATATCGTTATCGTATCCTAAATATGATTGCGAATTTCCCGTGAAACCGCGGTTCGTTATATAATACGATTTTCTATACGCCATGTTACATCCATCTCCTAAAATATATTTTTTCGATTTCACGAGAAAACACATTTTTAAAAAACGCAATAGCCGAAAACATCGCCGATTCATCATCCCGGGGCCATCTCCGGCGTAATTGGAGAATCCTAATACGACCGCCGTATCCTTATCAAAATAGGATTGCATTGTTCTTACCCAAAAAGAAGAAGCCGGACGACAATTGATCTCTGAAAACAGTAATACGTCATGTTTTGCTGCCAGTATACCTATATTAATCGCCAGTTTCTTCGTAAAACGAAATTTAGTGTCGGGAAAGATACGCGTATAACGTAATTGAGGATATGCTTTTTGCATTTCAGCTAAAATATCCTGAGTATCGTCCTCCGAACACTCATCCACCACGATGACTTCGTAGTCGTCGTAAAACTGCATTAAAAAACTCGGCAGATTTTTCTTCAGGAACCCGGCATTATTATGAGAAACAATAATAACCGAAACCCCTTCTCCCGTACCTCCCGCTCTTTTTTTATCCTTGACCAGAATGGAGATGCTCTTATATATGACGTAAAACAGGTGAATTCCCCACAAAAAAAGCAGAAAAATCACCATATACCCGTAAAACCCATACCCCTCCCATATAATCCGAAGATTCTCCATAATACAAATATTTGTTCAATCGTGCAAAAATCGGACAAATATACATACTTAAACCTTAAATTACCGTATCTATTGAACAATTTTATTTATATTAGAAGAGAATTTGCGAACACAAATAGCTATACTATGAAAGGACAAAAAACAAAAGGAATTATCGGGATATTAACGGGAGGAGGAGATGTCCCCGGCCTGAATCCGGCCATACGAGCCGTAACCATAAGAGCTCTGAGAGAAGGCTATAAAGTAATCGGAATACGGAGAGGTTGGAAAGGACTCATTGACATCATCCGCGATCCGGCATATGACAATTCGGATAACTTTTTCGAATTAACAGAAGAAATTGTAAATAGAGCCGGACGCACGGGAGGAACCTTTCTCCATACCTCCAGAACACGGGCATCTCATGTACCCAAGGCTAGCGTTCCGAAACATTTGCAAGACAAGTACACGGACGATATAAACGACTTAACACCGGAAGTGCTCAAGAACCTTGATTTCATCGGAGTGGATTTTCTCATCCCCATCGGAGGAGACGATACCCTCAGTTACGCGGTCAGATTGAGCCAGGAAGGGGTAAGAGTCGTCGCCATCCCCAAAACAATGGATAACGACGTACCCGGAACCGATTATTGTATTGGTTTCAGTACCTGTATTACCAGAACCATCTCCCTTACCCACGATCTGAGAACCTCCGCCGGTTCGCACGAACGTATTCTGGTTCTGGAAGTGTTCGGTCGATATGCCGGATTCACGGCCATGCTACCCACATTAGCCGGAGCTGCCAACCGCTGCGTTATCCCCGAATACCAATTCGACATTGAGCTATTGACGGAGCTGCTTTGCGAAGACCGGTTTACCAACCCAAGCAGGTATTCTGTCGTCTTAGTTTCGGAAGGAGCGACTTACTCCGGAGGAGATATGATTTTCCAAAGCGAAGAAAAAGATATGTTCGGACATAAAAAATTAGGAGGAATAGGAGACCTGATCTCCCAGCAATTAAAAGAATTAACCCCACAATTCAATCGGGGAGAAGCCATCGACACGATTACCCAAAAATTAGGCTACCTCGTACGCTGCGGAGATCCGGATGCCTTAGATTCCATTGTCCCTATGGCGTACGGAAATCTCGCGTTAGACTTAATCAACAAAGGGTTACACGGACGATTGGTCATCCTTAGGAACGGCCGCTACGACAACGCGCCCATAGAAATCGTCACCAGTTCGAAAAAATTAGTCGACGTTCAAAAGTTCTATAACACGGAACGACTTCGACCCAAATACAACAGTTTCGAATTTATGCCCCAAATGATCTTATAGAAAAAGCGGTCTCTTTGTGGGTTTCCTTTTTTTCGAAATGAATTTTAATTTTGCTTAAAATTCACTGATTGATAACGTGTTAACAAACGATACAAGTACGGATTAAACCGTATAACCACTATTTCGCCGAGAGTCCTACACTTTTCAAATAGGCTTCTATGTAGGTTAATTAAGCTGACTTGATGCCTACCAAGGCGAATTAAAAGTACCATTTAACTAACACGTTATCCTTTTATGTACACGATCAACATCCGGGGCAAACAAAACCCCAAGGACCAGAAAATGGTCAAGCTGGAGATGATATTCTTTAAAACCGGCTATACCCGCATACCAAGGGTATTAAATATTACCGGTTCATTAGAGGATTGAGACGCCAAATCACAGAGTTTCCGTGTCGGCCGTGCGGAAGCGACTGCCAAGAACAAACTGTTGTTCGATTTGCGTACCAAATACCTACATATGGCCGACACGCGGGAATCGGAAGAACGCAACAGGTCTCCGGTTCAACATTCACATTGCTTTGACGAAGTGAAACAAACCCAATCGGAGGGCAAGGTCAAGTCAGTTCTTCAGACTATCTCGAATTACGTTTCAAAGAAAAAAAAACGCATCAAAAACAACCAAATCATCAACAGTTCCAACAATGCGAAAAAATACGCCGAGTTACGCGGGACCAATGCCTGTAGGAGGCACTTTTTCCTCGGTCTCCTTTTTCAAGGCGAGTTCGGTAGATTCCGACCGCTCTTTTTCGCCTTTCCGGTTCCTTTCTTTTTCCCGCAGGTTACGGCGTTCCATAAGTTCGGGGAAATGCCGTTTGATAAATTGTCCCAGCGAGCAGGCGTGCAGTCCGAAACGGCGGGCGATGGATTTCAAGGATTCCGGGGTCGTTTCATACAGGTGTATGGCTTCCTTGTATTTCTCCATGCTTTGAGGCGATACCATTTTACCGTTCTCCGTCTTTTTCATTCCCAAGCTGGCGTGCAGTTCCGGCTCGTGTTCTTTCAGGTATTGTCTAAAGCATTCCGGATGCAGACCGAACTCGGCGGCGACCTTTGCCGTTGTAAGTCCGCCCTCTTTCAACCGGGCTATGGCGTCCGCGTATTTGGCTGCCGTAGCAGGGTTATATCTTCGAACGGCTGACCAGTCCACAGGCTTGCCTTCCTCGTAAGGAATACCTTTTCGCCTGCAAACCAAGTCCTTGTGCCATGTTTGCAAGTATTCGTAAAACCCTTTTATCGACACCCCCGCCTGCTTGGCTATCTTTCTGGCGGACAACGGCGTAGTGCGGTACCAGTGTAGAGCTTCCGCATATTTCTCAATTGTTTCAGGGGAAGGGGCATGAAGTGTTCCACGCCCCGTTATCTTGCCCTTGCATTGCTGTCTTACAGCCCGCTCGCGTATCTTGATGCGATTTTCAACCAACTCCTTGTGGTAGAATATCAAGTGTTGTTTCAATCCGGCGTAGGAGACATTGCAACGCTTGGCGGCATCCTGTACCGTGATATAACGGTCGGCACGCAAAAGTTCCACCGCCTCGGCATACTGTTCTTTGCACCACTGGCGCATACCGCGCGGCAGGTTATCGTTCAAACCCAACTGTTGACGTGTCCGCTCACGAAATTCCAGCACGTCGGGATAATGTGTAATCAACTGTCTGGCAAGGTTCGTACCGTCCAATCCGAATTCACGGGCAATCTGCGATACGTTGCATGCAATATATTCCATGCTGTCACACGCCGCAATAGCCTCCTTGTATTTGGCATGTGTTTCGGGATGCTGTCCGCATCGCTGACTTATTTTAATACTGCCGGCTTCCTCCAGACTGTATTTGATACCCTTTCGTTTCAGCATCAAATGGCGATGATAGGTACGGATATATCGGGAAAATCCGCTGAGAGAAACTCCGCACTGCCGACATATCTCGACATAGGAAAGATCAGTGGCAGTGTACAACTCCAGTGCTGAACGATATTTTGCTTCCGTCTCCGGCTTGCACCCTCTTACCCGGTTAGACCCGTTCTCTTTTTCAAGGCTGCTCCGATTGATTTTGCTTTTTCTGGTGATGTACAAATCACTCACACCACCGCTAATCGTCAAATCTCCACCGGTGACTGTCAGGTTATGCCCCGTACCATCAAGTGCATATCCATCCGGAATGGTAAGCGTGATGTCTCCTGCTAACCCGAGCTGCAAATCGTTATTGACGCGGATAACCTTGTCCTCGCCGCAATACGCATCCAGCTCTTCCGCGTTGCCGGAGGCGAGGGCCGTCATGAGGTTTTCCAACTCTTCCTGTTCGCGGATTTCTTTCACGGCCATCTTGACAATACGGTACCGTTCCTGCACGGTGCTATAACGAAACTCGGCATCTTGCATAACGACAAACTTTAAGGCGTGTTTATGCCGTGGTTACCGTTGCGGACCGGACGCACGGGGAAGCCGTCACAAGGATAGAAGGTGTTTTTCGGGCGTACATAGCTATTGCGTCCTTCATCCATGCGCGAAAACTCGAAATTGTAAGAGTTGTTGTCGTCATTTTTCACATTTCCCGCTGCCCAGACATAGCCAATCTTGTCCAAATGATAGACATCCGCATAACTATTCCAATCCCGATAACCGGTCTGGGGGAATATGATCGACTGGTATTTATCGGGATTCGTATAAAACTCGTAGAGGTTATCCGAATATATTCCGCACGACTGGGTCGTCTCATCGTAGTCAGCGATATTCTCAACCCGCACATCGTACCATTCCGGAGAGTAATCGGTGTTATCACCCGTGGTCGTGAAGCCGGTGAAAGCATTATAATGGGATACCTGATAACCTACCGGACATGGATCATATATAGTCTTAAGAATTTGAGCTGACGGGTCTGTTCCGGGGCGTCCTTCCCACAGATTGGCGTATGTTTTGTTGTCGCTGTCAAAATCATGTCCTCCCGTCCCCGTTGTTCGTGGTGGATTGTGCCATGTATCTGGTTTCTGTATAAGCAAGTGCAGGGCAGCACGTGTGGTCAACTTTGAATCATCGAAGTAACCTGTGAGCAGCGGAGGATTATCGTTGACATCATATCCTATGTAATTCCATCTCTTCTTATTAACCCTGTCTTCTGTTCTTCCACCGAAAGGATCCTTGCGCCCCCACTGGTAATAGGGATTATTGCCACGGGTGAAAGCCATGTGCGATTTTTTGACAATCTTTATCGTCTGGGTCTTATTACCGGAAATAAACTGGACCTCACACTCGCGTTCTTTGTAATACTTTATTTCCTCTCCGTCTTCGGAACACCAGCCCAGATTCATCGGCATGAATTCAAACTTGCGATTAGTATCATGGGCGGTGACCTTGATAGTCTTGTCGCTGTCCTCGACATCGAGACGGGTTACCCAGATGTGCCAGCTCCATATAGCATTGGGATAAATAACCCTCCACGTACCATCATTTACTTTTTCAGGTGCCTTGTCGCTTATCGCTATAATGGCATTTCCCTGCTTAATATTCGCACCAACATAGAATCTGATTCCTCCTTTTCCATCGTAAGCATCCGGTAAATATGTCGGGGATTCGTCATGCGGCTCACTTTCCCACGTATAGCTTGGACGCAGAAGATCGTTCACGTCCTGCCATACGAAGTATGCGTTTGTGGGGTTGCAACCTTCGTTTTTTTTGATATAGGGACTTGTAATAGGCTTATTGAGATGGTTCCTGAACACTGACAATATATTATCACCAGTACTTCCGCCGGTATACGTGTAGGAACTTTTATTATCTATCCCATTGTGAATCGCATTGCCATATACCAAAGGAAAGATATACCATCCCGGAGCATCGACCATGTAGCAGTTGGCCGTGCAGACGATACTGTTAGGTGTACCATTCGGATCTGCAAGATTGTAAGGGGCGTCTTTCGAACCTTTCGAGGGAGCGGATTGCAGTTTGGCATTTATGTTTATTTTTTCATCGGGTTGCAGTCTCTCTTCTTTGACTTTGAACCCCACCTTTTTCTCGTATGGGACATCGCCATCTTCAATAACGCATTCGAGCCACTCGGAAGCATCGGAAAAATCCGCCTTACCGGAGTCACGGTACTTTATCGAGAAATCCATCTTTATTTTCTCGTTCTCCTCTATATAGCTCGTAACTGTTACAGTGTTTTTGTCACTGAACTTATGCCCGCGATTGGGCAATGAATTGTCAGGAACGAAGACCTTTCCCTGGTAATTCATCACTTTAGGCTCTGTCACCTCAAGGACCTGTTCCTTGTATTCTATGTGCCAGTCATAATCATTGGCGAAATTGTTGAATTTCAGGGTCAGTTTGTAGTGATGGTTACGTTCTGCGTTGTAGTCCCTGTATATGTCTTTGCCGAGCATGAAGCGATAAGTTATGATTCCGTTTCCGGGGCGCTCGGTATTCGTCGATTGGTATATCGCCTTGACCTCGATATAAGTGCCGTAAGGTTTGTTGTCTTTCCAGCCGGAACCCTCGACATCTTTATCCGGATTGGGATAGCCTATGGCATGGTCATTGCCGTTGTTATTTCCCGGTCCGGGGGCCGTCTGCGTCTTGTCCTTACCTTCGCCCTGCATATTCTCGTAGAAGAAGAGAGCATCAGCCGTTTCCGAATGATCCGACCCGTATGTCGGCGTTTGGTTAGTGATAACGGCCTTATAATGGTCTTTGAAACCGTCCACATCGGGTTGGATATCGCTCTCGAAATATTTTATAATACCTCCGTCATGTACGAGTAAATCATTGTGGGCAGGTGTATTAGGCATTCCCAGCGGACATGATCTGGGTATGTCCTTTATGGAGGCAGCCATAATATAGATGGATACATCTTTTTTGAGGTTCGAGCCGTCATAAGCGATGGTCACTTTGGAAGCCGCACGGCGCACCCACGCGTGGAGTTTTACGCTTTTTTCATTCACTACAAGAGACTCGTCGTCCGCTGATAGAGCGGGAGCAGATTTTTTTGTAAAAAAGCCTATCATCTGGCCATTGTTAGCTATGTTTTCGGAATCCCATGCGAGGGGAATATTCTTGAGGTCTTCCACTGTTTTTATGGCTTCAGAGTACTTCGAGTTTGTAAGTAAGTCGGGGATGTTCGCTACGGCATACATATAATACTTGCCGAATTCGATTTCTTCCGGCAGTTTGAAAGTGGCGCGTCTCGTTTTTTCTTCCGCGCTGTGCCCGTTTTCCGCATCCGTGTTTTTACGGTCTTCATCGGACATGGTGTATCCTTTTATCTCCCAGCTCTTTTTCAGTGCCTTTGTTTCATAATCATACAACAATACATGCAGAGAGCTGATATCCTTTAGGGCATCCCCGGCAGTCCGTGCACGGGCAAGCGCCGAGGACATGGGTTTGAAGTCCAATGTGGCGGAAACCATCGCGTGACCTTCGCCTATGGTTTCTTCCTTCAGAAATTCGTCCTGACAACCTGCAACGGTAAAACTCATCAGGAAGACAATCATAAATTGTGTAAAACTCTTCTTCATATACTTCTTTCCATTTATTTTTTTACAATCCAAATGCTGGATAAAGGAATTTTTCGCTATATGGAATCACATCAACTACGATTTCATTACTATTATACAATGTTATGTCCACCACGACATGGGTGTTACGAAAAAGTGCCTTCAAGTTGGGCAGCGTGTAGACAAAAGGTTCACTCCTTCCGTCTATATTAATTGTCAGGGTGTACTCCTGCTCGCCATCCGTTGTACCCGCCTTGGGGTTCATGCTCTCGGGCAGGTAGAAAACGGGAACATTCTCTGCTACACCCGGTTTTGAGTTATCAGGGTTTACCATATCAACTGCCGGTACTCCTAAAGTAACCGTCCCGTGGGTATAGGTCTTTGTCTTATCCGCTTGTGTAGGTAATTGGTAGTCCTTCAACCAGCCGGCGGCTTCCGTGGTGGCGTAATCGTCATTTTCGGACGAAGCGTCGGAAACCTCCTTCAACCAATTTATCCAAGTTTTCCCATTGAATAATTGTCGGTTCTGTTCGCTGTCATCGACATGCGCCATCAGAAAGTTCTTGTCGGCATGGCTCGCTATGGTGAAATTGTTCACAGTCACTTTCTCGCCACGCCAGTTCATAAAGTTCACCGTGAACTTGGTGGCGACACGTACCACGTAGAACATGCCATAGAAACTTCCTTTTTCAGGGAAATCTATTTCGTACATGGAGGACATCGGGATGGGTTTTCCGCCCGAGTAGTCCGGAGCAAAATAGAGCCCGTTCACCGCAGTTTCAAAGCCGGACGAACTCTCTGCATAATTGTCGAAGAAACCGGTCAGCGTTTGGTTTGGCCCCGCTACGCCTTCTACAGTTGATACGCTCTCTTCATTGGCGAAGAGGAATATCTTTTTCTTTTCGTTGGGTTTTACCTTAAGTAATATGTATTTTCGCTCTACCGCAGCGCCCAACCGATAAAATTCGTTATGTTCCACCGTCCCATCAACATGCAGGATCACGACGCGCATACTTTTCATCTTTTCGTTGTCGGGTAGTTCTGCCAGTTCCGACCTCGTCTGTACAATCGGCTCTATATTCAAATAAAGAGCAGCTTCCGTAGTGTCCTCCGGTAAGGATTCTTCCTGACTGCTGCACGCCACCATAAAAGGCAGTGCGAATGCCGCCAGGCAGACTGCAATGCAATGTATAATGTTCGGTTTCATCAGTCCAATCCCTCTTCCTAATTATTCAACTTCAACGTTACTCAGCACCACCCGCCAAGATTGAATCAGTATGTAGCTGCTAATCCACTTGTTGTTCTCGTCGAGGAAGAATGTCATCACATAGTCGTCCTCGCGGTCCAGAAACTCCTGATCGGTCATCGTGCGATTGTACTCCTCCTCGTAATAGTCTTTCGCCAGCAGCACATGGTCGATCACCGGGATGCGGGCCACAATCCCGCCCTCTCGATTGGTGATTGTAAGGAACATCTTTTCACGATGCGTTTCCATCATGCGTCCTACAGTCAGGTCAGCGATGGCACCCTTTACATGGATGATGGCACGGGAATCGGCTTTCCCCAGGCCGGCCTCGCCGTTCTGCATTTTCCAAGGACGGTAAGTGATGTTCTCGTCTTCCAGCAACTCGTTGTCATGAGCCATCAACCCGTTCTCGTCCTCTATGCGGAAGGTGAATTGATTGACATCCACATCCTCTCCCGATAGATGATGCAGTATGATGCGGATATGGTTGGTGTTCTTGGTCAGGTACATGGTATAGTCGTAACTGCCTCCGTCGTCGTTAGAAGGCAGCGATACATCCAAAGTGCCGTGAAAGAGTCGATAAAGCCTTTCTTTGCTGTAGGCACCGGACTCGTCATGCTGGCGGTTCAACGCACATTGCAACTGCTCCATCCGGGTCTCGCCGACACGGGCTTCAGGTACGGAGAAGGACTCTTCGTGCCCGCCGTCGTTCCTGAGACCGCACCATGCCAACAGTCGATAGTCGCCGGCCGGCAGATCGAGCGATATCGAATAGTTCTCCGCCGTAAACGGATCTATCTGTTCTTCCCGCTGCCATGTCAGTATACCCGACGTGTCGAAGGCATACAGATGCACCGATGAAACCTCGTTTGCAAAAGCATCCGCCCACTTCAGGTTCCTGTCGTAGCGGAATTTGAGCCGGTAATACACCGAACAATCGCCTTCTTCTTCATAGAGCCAGTTGTTACTGCATGACGGAAGAACCAACAGGCAGACCGACGCCACGCCGACCTTCACTACCACATTCCTTATCAATGCCTGTATATCCATATCGTATACTCTTTTGTATAGTTTATACCAGTGTTACTTATATATGTATGATGTGCGGAACTTCCGCATCCGGATTTCCTCGTCAAGTGGGATACCTGCTTTATGTTCAGGTTTCCGATGCCGCACCTCCCTTGTGTGCCAGTGGGCAGGTACTGTGTTTATTTATTTGATTATTGTATGATGCGTGGGAGACGGTAGCCGTTTCCCACTCATCATAAGTATCAGGAACGCCTTCGGGCGGTCAGGTTCATTACCAATCCAAAGCATAGTCATTATTGACAATGCGCCAGGACAGAATCTTGACTTCAGCCGCAATGTAGTGATCATTGGGGTCGGGCTTCTCGGGATAAATCTCCTGCTCAGGATCGTAGACTGGGGTGCCGAAGCCAGCTATCTTTGTCACGTTTGTCTTATACACGTGGTTGCGGACTACGCCCTTAGTAGCATTTTCACCTTCACCATTATGAATAATCTCGTAATAATAGTAGGTCATACCGGATTTCCAAACCAAAGCCCAGTCAACTATATCCTTGTTCTTAAGTTTCTTGTTAATTGTATCTACTTTAATAGTATCTGTTACAGTTCGATCCGCAGAATTGTACCATGTTTTCCCTTTTGCGACTTCTGTCAGTTGGGCATATACATAACAGTTGTTCGTACTGTTCTCTTCTTCCAGCTGTTTAGCAATTACAATCTGAAGATCGTCGGTACCAATCTGTGTACGCGTTGTACTGTTTCCATAATAGTAGTTATAGCCATTGGCTTTCAGCTGGGCAAGGATACTCGCCTTCAGGAGGGGGAGGTTTTCAGACGGAATCTCGGAATACGTATCGGCATAGTGGGAACCCATGTGTCTTACCAAAGTCAAGCGAGAGCCGTCTTCATTGCAGAGGAAACCCTTTAGGATAACCTTGGTTTTGGCCAGTTCGGCAACATCACTACCACTAGCCTTAGCGGCGTTCTCATTGGTGTACAATACAGTGTCAATGGCAGTAGGGATATCGGCGTACTTACGATACTTGTTCTTTGCATTAGAAGAATTCATGGCCCAGAAACTGCGGTGTGTGCCGTTCCACCAATCACTTGGCCATGCGGGATTAATTTTCTTGACAAGTCTACTGTTATCGGTTTCTGCGGTCAGGGCCCAGCCTTCAAGGGTTAGGTAAACCTGCTTTCCGTCGGCCGTGAGTGCATTCCCGTTCTTATCTTTCAGTGGCAGTTTGCCAGTACCAGCGAGTTTTACTGCATCACCTAAACTGACCGTAACTTTGGCCACACTGCGCTCAACATATATGGTGACGGGATGTAATTTGGCCTCAGACTCTTCCTTACACAGATTTTCAGCCTTTACGGGAACAGCGCAGACCTCTGCACCATTATTTCCATATACGGAGTTGAACATAACGAACGAGCCCTCTTTGGTGAAGTCATCGGAAGCGTAATCTTTGGAAATCGCCTTTAGGTCATCAAGACTCTTTGACTCGTTGCCCAAATCAGTGGTGGGATTCAGCACAGCCGCCATCATCTGGGGAAGTTTGTCTCCGGACTTGGTGCTGATGACAATAGTGGCCTTGAGTTTACTTTCAATATCATCCGTGTCAATCGAGCCACCTATCTGCTCCACGTTCGGCCAGTCGTAGTAATTTACATAAGTGGAGCCCTGAAGTTTGACATCAGTGGCGGCACCGTTTTCGGTGAAGAAATAGAAACGAACTTTGGTAACTTTGTTTTCATAATCTTCTCCATCCTGGTAACCGGAAGAGGCACGTGCACGTGCAACATCTGAAGACACCAGGTTTACGGCAATGTAGCTGGTATTAGCCTTACCGTTGCCTACATCCTCCTCGTTCGGAGCAATCTCATCCCGTGAGCATCCCGCGATAAACAGGGATGCCAACACAGATATAAATAAAAAGTTCTTTTTCATATCGTTAAATTAAATTGTTTGAAAATATGTTTCTTCTCTTTTGATTTATATTATTGATTTGATGTCATTTCTGCCTTTCGTTCAGTTCGTCAAGCGTCCTGCCGGCCTGTTCAAGTCCCATCTCTTTCGCCTTGCCGAGGTAGCGGCGTGCCGTATCGTAATCTCCCTCCCGCACGGCAAGCGCTCCACGTGCATAGACAGCCTCGGCGGAGTCGCCGGCCTTGTCGAGATACTTGCGTGCCGTCCCGAAATCATCACGGCGGATGGCGGCGTTGGCGGCGTTCAGGTTGGCTGTTTCATCGTTCGGGAACATGCGCACCGCCGTTTGAAAGACATCCGTGAACTCGTCCGTGCCGGGTTCATACTTTCCGGCAACGAGGTAAAACTCGTCCAAGCTCAATTTCTGCGGCTGCTCCGCCATGATGCGTTTTATTTCATCCACTTCGCTGAACGTGCGGATGTTGTAGTCTATGCGGTAGTCGGTATGGCGCAACGCGGGATAGAAATTTTGCAGCATGAAGCGATACTCGTTGGGGTAAGTGCGCTTAATTTTCGTCTCTTTGGCATCCGGTTCCATATCACTGTCTATCAAAGCCAGAATCTCCGCGCGGTGGTCGATATTCGATTGTTCCACGTAACGGCGCAATCCGGCCCAGTCCTCAGGCTCGTAATCGGTTTGGATGACGTTATCCGCAAAACGGTATAGTTGTCCTATGTGCTTTTTGAGTGCGGCGGTACGTCCGATGGCAAGTTCCGTGTTATGTTTGTAGGGGCTCTCCGGCGAGGCGTACCCTTTTAACCACACGGAAGTGATGGTGACATCCTTGTCATCGCACACGGAGTCGATGGTCGCCTGTATCTTGCCTAACTCGACCGTATTCCGACGGTAGTCGGGATAAATCACCGTTTGATCCACCGGGAAATCGATGTATGCCGAACCGGATAACGAACGGCTTTTCATGATTTCTGCCTTGGGCTGCACGAATACCAGTTCGGGGAAAAACGCCTCATGGTGGCTTCCCAAATCGCCTTCGTATTCCGCCAGTATTTCCTGACAACATCCCCAGTCGCTACGATGTAGCTTGAGCGTGGCTCCGTTCATCCAATCTTCGTAGAGAATAGGGTTGTTATACTCCAGTTGTTCCGGTTTTTTCGATACTTGGAATGACTTCTCCGACCCGCCCGAAATGGTGCTTATACCATTTCGTACATAATAATAATACCGACGGCGTCCGTAAATACCTATCGACGGCAAGTCCAAAGAATCCGCACCATTGACCAATCGAGGGGTAAGCAGTACGGCGCGGTTGGCGTCCACGTCGAGTGCGGTCAAATCGACATCCATCTCTACAGTAAGGTATTTGCCGTTACGATTCATATTGAAATTCTCGATGGAAACACCGGGTAGAATGTTTTTTGTGTCTTGCGCCATCGCTCCCGACATATTTCCCATGCCCAGCAAGGTTGCCAGTATGAATATCGTCTTTTTCATGTTCGTTGCAATTTAGAATAGATAAACCAGGTTAATGGCCGCCTTGGTGGGTCCCACGTAGTGGTGCGGCTTGTTCGTTTCTATCTTTTTCCCACATCCTGCACACCGGAACTTATCGTAACGGGTATAGGAATAACCGAAACCGATTTCCGCCTCCAAGTTCCAATAGTGACCGAGAATCCATGCATAGCCGTATGCCACGCCCGCACCTACAAACCAGCCTTGATAACGAGAATCCTTCAGTTTCCGGGCATCCGTCCCAAAAATGTTGATTTTGCCATCGAAACCGCCGATGTTGTACTGTCCGCCATGTAAATGCGCACCGAAAAAATGTGCGCCGAAACGATCACACAGCCAATAACGGACCTCGGGCTGCACGGCCCAGTGTTTCCAGCGACGGTCGTGCGAGAGAGTCCACGCATTGAATTGTCCCGTAATGTCCAAAGTCCATTTCGGAGCAAGCCCCACCTCGATACCGAGGTTCGGGTTGAAAAAGCCATCGGCGAGCAGGTTCGTCTTCAATGCTACATCCTGCGCCTTGACACTCGAAAAAAGCGTCAGCATGACAGCGATGACAGTTAATTTCAGTCTCATATCCATTATATGTTACATATGTTGTTTTATATATCCTTCTATGGCAATCATTTGCAATACATGTATAATGCGTATGCAAATACAAGAAAATTAACACGACACGGCATTTCTTGATATACATACAACTTTTTCTAACCACTTCTCTTTTTAAGAGAAAGACAGAAATAATATTGCCTTATTTTTAGGGAGTTATAGTTAAAGGATGGCAGAATTGTACAACAAATTCCAGTATTCATTTAACATCCGACCAGATTCATTTTTGAAAACCGATTTTTTTTTATCGGTTTTCATTGTCGTTTTCAGCGTTTTCACTAATTTTGCGTCTGTATGCTATTTCTCTTAAAAAGAATTTTACGGGTTACAAAGCAGACTTACGCTATTTTTAATTTGTGCAGGCATTTTTTTTTTTTTATCTGTCCGAAATTTAATGTTTGCCACGTTTTCACTAATTTTGCAACTGCGTACTATTTCTCTTAAAAAGAGAACTTTACTATTGTCCGACAAACTCCGGCGACCTCATCACTTACAAAGATTTCAATATCTGGCTGTTGGCCTTATCCACAGCGGACGTATCCAGTGAAGCCAGATAGATTTGCGTAGTTTTCTCGGAATTGTGCCCCATAGCCTCACTGATGGTTGCCAGCGGCACGTTTTTGCTTTTGGCGATGGAAGCCCACGCATGGCGGGCCACATAACTCGTCAAGGGCATGGCCAGTCCCAGTTTTTCACCGAGCCGTTTAAGCTTACTATTGACCAGATGCGCGGCATTCTTGTACTGCCAGCGTTCATTCGCATTCATGTTCTTTATAATCGGCAGCAGATAGGGACTCCCGCCCGTATCGTACTTGTCGATGATCTCCTGCATCGGTCTTTCCCATTTGATGAAAAGTAGCTGACCCGTCTTTTGCCTGCGGTATGATAGTATACCGTTTTGCAGGTCCTTCTTTTTCAGGTAGGCCATATCCACAAACGACATTCCGCGTGTGTAGAACGAGAACATGAAAATGTCCCGGGCGAAGTCCATGGCCGGAAACAATGTCAGGTCGAGTTTCCTTATCTGCCGGATGATTTTCAAGGGCACGGCACGTTTGACGGTCTTGTCGATTCCTGTATAGACGTGCTTGAAAGGGCTGCGCTGTATGGTCAGTTCCTTTTCGACGGCACGGTTGTAGATGGCCCGTAATCCCCGCATATAGTAGGATGAGGTATTCGGACACGCATCATTCGCATGCAGAAAGATTTCATACTCGACCATCAGGTGGGAGTCCACCTCGTCCAGAGGAACGTCCTTCTCCCCGAGAAACCGTTCGAAACTGTTCAGGACGGTCGTATAACGCTCGGCGGTAGGCATTTTGCAGATTTGTTTCAACTGCCGCACAAGTTCACGGCCAAACGACATGAACCCTCCGCTGTCCGCCGAGACAAGGAAGCGTTCCGCCACCTCTTCGGCCGTATAGTTCCGGGCCGCCCGTTCGAAGCGGGTGATGATGCCTTTGAAACGTCTGACATCTTCCGCCAAAGCGCTTTTCAAGGAAAAAAGATAATTCCGGCGACCGCTTTCTATACCCGGAGGAAAGACGATTTCCGCGTTTGCCGTATCCCATTCATGCGGGTAGAGTTTGTAACCGGGATTGACTTGTCGTACCACACGGTTATGAATCACTTGATAAAATACTGTGCCTTCCTTCGTTGGGATGGTAGAAGCACGAAATTTCACTTTTACTGTTGCCATACGATTTGTTTTTGATTTCAGCCAATAAAAAAGCCTTCATTAAAAAAATGAAGGCTCCTATTTTTATTTTTACGTATTCCTATGTATTCGGAATACCTGATTCCGCATACGGATTGTCACCCGAAATCGTTTGATAGACCGCCTTCACCCGACTCCAAAACCACCAACCTCGGTATTCTATCCATACAGCCTGATGCAACGTCACCGCTACCCGCATCTTACCATGCGGCCGGTTATTCTCGATAATACCGGCCAACCGGATATACGGCGTAATCATCTACACTTTCCGTCTCAGAACCGAAACTGTATCCCGCCCTACGACCGTATCGCGGATAGCGGCATCTTCCGCCCTGAACCGCTTATACGCGCCGAGAGTCAACCGCAATGTCTCGGAAGCAAGCGCCGTACTATTTGATTGGTAACGGTACCGTTCCGTCCTCAGCCGCACGACATGTCGGTGTCGTAACCATATGACTCCGCCGAGAATCACGAAAGCCGCCATCTGGAATATCCAGCGGAAGCTGCCCCCATAAACCAAGCGATTCTGCCCCTTTGTGCCAAATAAACATCCCCCTTGATACCAACATAAAAATGCCCCTGCCGAACGTTGTCTGACAGAGGTGTTTTTCGTAGATTTGATTCCCGTCTTGACCGGTGGGATAAAATCATTCTACTATGCAACAAAGATAGCAAACATTCTCCAATGTCATGCATTGGGGATGGGAATAAAGCAGATAAGCACGAGCTTTAAACTGTCCCGCAACACGTTGACGGTCGAACTGATGAACCATATGAAACTCCGCGGCATGATTACCGCCTCCACTGAAAGCCTAACCTCTACTATGGCCGAGACAATGACAATCGACTCCTTTCTGCACATGTTGCTTGCCAGGGAATGGGATTACCGCACCGATGCGGCCATCCAACGCCTTATACGCGGGGCATCGTCCCGCTAAAGGCATGGAATACATTCTCGAACACGAGCACATAGGCTTGCTCATCAAACCCGTTTCAAGGAGATATTCCTGATTCGGCAAGTGGACAATACCGAACTCCGACTGCAACCAATAGCAATGGAGAGTACGTAACATCAACCAATATAGACGAATAATAATCAGCGGATTAAGTAAGCGGCGCATGTACGGTAAAATTGCCCCCCTACACACGTCGCTTTGTTTTGTATACGCATTCCGGTAAAAGAGACTCTCTTTCTGTGTTTCAATCCAAAAATTTCATATACCTTTGTATTCGCAATTAGTTGGCTGTCAACGCCATCTATGTATACTTACAAAGACAGATGCGCAATTCTCAGCAAAACCAGCACTGATAATCAATCAGTTAAAAACCAAAAGAGTAGTCCAAATAGAGACCGCCTCTTTTCCTTACTTCGTAGGTTTGGTTTGCTTCGCCGGAGCCGTTGTATCGGGGGCGATGCTATCCGTTACGATAAGAACCTCCGATTCCTCCACAACAACATCCGTAGAATCAGGAGCCGACTGAGACTGCGTTGTCGACTTTTGGTCTGCATTCTGATTTTTCTGCTTATTTCCACAAGCAACAAAGGTTAAAGCCGCAACGACCATTAACAAATTAACCCATCCTATTCTTCTCCAAGTTTTCATTTTTTCCCAGTTTAAATTAACAAGTTGTTCCAACACTTTCCATTACGGATGTGTCTACAAAAAGTTTCACCTAAAATCTTCTCTTTGTCCCGTTCTTTTCTTGAAAAATTAAAAGTGCCGATGAAATAAATCACCGACACCCTGCACACTTTATAAATACTGTCTGGTTGCATGACAGTTCCTTTTAAATAATCTAATCCTCCTAATTATGGTAATTATCCATATTTATCATTAAATTATAAACGACATTTAGGACAAAAGTATTGATTTTACGAATAAATATATACAATAATCAATACATGTATTGAAATTTAGAATCGTTCTATCATGGATATGACAATAAATCAAAGACTTGGCAATTTTTTAGAAGAAAAACATATTAGTCAAGAGGAATTGCGCTCACAATTAGGTTTAAAAACCCGGCAACAAATCAGTAATTGGATCAATTGCAGAGAAAAAATTTCGGAAAAACATATCATTCGGATTATTGAGCTCTATCCGGAACTAAATGCCAATTGGTTTATAACCAGTATCGGAAACATGTTTAATGATCAAAGAATCGTACGTTACATTAACCGGAATGCTTACGGATTTTGTGAAGAATGTATCAAAAAAGAACAAAAGATAGAATATTTACAGGAACTTATTCTCCAAAAAGATCAAGAGATCAAATTACTAAACCGGGAAATCGGGAAGCTGGAGGATCGGTTAGCATGCTGCAAAGAGAATAAAGAACCCTAATAAAACCTAAATACCCGACAAAATTATTGTGTCGAAAAAAAGAATATTCTATATTAGCGCTCACAAATAGAACACGAAACGTGATGAGAAAACAATACATAACCTTAAATTGGTGGTGGCACCTGTTTAAACTTCGTAGTAAACGATGAGGTTATGTAATTGTATTGCATAAAGATTTCAGGCGAGCCTATTGTTTACTACAGTAGGCTCGCTTCTTTTTTATTCACTTATAAATTTTATTATCATGAAAAAGACCAAAAAAATTTTGCTTTCGGAAAAAGAGATGCCGACCCAATGGTATAACATCGTGGCCGATATGCCGAACAAACCGTTGCCGGCCCTCCATCCGGGAACAAAACTTCCCTTAAAAAAAGAGGACCTCGCCCCTCTATTCGCCCAAGAGCTTATTGATCAAGAGTTCGCAACGGAACCCTATATCGAGATTCCCGACGAAGTTCAAGAATTGTACAAAATATGGAGAGCAACTCCACTCGTGAGAGCTTACGCTTTAGAAAAGGCCCTCGACACACCCGCTAAAATTTACTTTAAAAACGAAGGAACAAGCCCAGCCGGATCGCATAAACCCAACACGGCTATTCCACAGGCCTATTACAACTATAAACAAGGTATCAAACGGATGACAACGGAAACCGGAGGGGGACAATGGGGATCCGCACTCAGTTTTGCCTGTCAACATTTCGGAATCGATCTGAAAGTATTTATGGTAAAAGTTAGCTACGGTCAGAAACCTTATCGAAAACTGATGATGAATACCTGGGGTGCTGATGTTATCCCTTCCCCCAGTACACTTACCGAAGCCGGAAGAAAAATATTACAGGAACATCCCGATTCATCAGGCAGCTTAGGCATTGCCATATCCGAAGCCGTAGAAATGGCAGCCAAAGACCCGTATACAAATTATTCCTTAGGTAGTGTATTAAACCATGTACTGCTGCATCAAACGATTATCGGAGAAGAGGCCATTTTACAAATGCAAAAAGCAGAGGAGGAGCCTGATATCATCATCGGTTGTTTTGGAGGCGGTTCTAATTTTGCCGGAATCTCTTTTCCTTTTATACGCGAAAAACTAAAAGAGAATAAAAACACCCGCATTATCGCTGTCGAACCGCAATCCTGTCCGAAATTAACCAGAGGACAATTCCACTACGATTTCGGAGATAGTGTAGGTCTAACCCCTTTATTACCGATGTATACCCTGGGACACGATTTCCAACCGGCAGATATCCACGCCGGAGGATTACGTTACCACGGGGCAGGCATGATCGTGAGTCAACTTCTGAAAGACTGCTTGATAGAAGCCGTGTCTATCCCGCAATTGGAAACGTTTAAGGCCGGTATCTTATTCGCCAAAACCGAAGGTATCATTCCGGCACCGGAATCAACCCACGCCATAGCACAAACCATACGGGAAGCTTTAATTGCCAGAAAAGAAGGGAAAGAGAAAACCATCCTTTTCAATTTATCCGGACATGGCATGATCGATTTGTTCGCTTATGAACAATATCTGAACGGGAATCTCTCGGATTTTCAAATCTCAGATATAGAAATTAACCAGTCCTTAAAAGAATTGGATAAACTCATGTGAAGAGCATAGCTATCTAATTTTTTGCTACTTTTGCAAAAAATTAGATAGCATGTATTACACGGAAGTCAATTTTTACATCACCCCCTATTCGGAAGACATCACGGATGCTCTTATTTCGGAACTCGGCAATTTAGGCTACGATAGTTTTTCTTATACAGACAAAGGATTTAAAGCTTACATTCCCAGCAAACAATACGACGAAGATACCATCTCACAAATGGAGATTCTCCCCTTCTTCGAACAAGAATATCAAATCAAATGGGAAATAACTCAAATTGAGGATCAAGACTGGAATAAGGTGTGGGAAGAAAATTTCACCCCGATCATCGTCAAAGACCGGATTTTAGTCAGAGCCGGATTTCACGCTTCCATTCCCGGTATAGAGCACGAAATCATCATCGATCCCAAGATGAGTTTCGGTACCGGTCATCACGCGACCACAGCCCTTATGCTCGAAACCATACTGGATATTAAACCGGAAATCAAAAATAAAAAAGTACTGGATATGGGATGCGGAACGGGAATCCTCTCTATTATGGCCGCACAATCGGGCGCATCCCGGGTAACCGGAATCGATATCGACGAATGGGCATACGATAATGCCATGGAAAATTTAAAAACCAACCACATATCTAACGTACGCATAAGAATCGGAGATGCAAACTTACTCCAGGAACAACAAGATTATGACATCATCTTGGCCAATATAAACCGTAATATTCTGCTAAATGATATGCATTGCTACACCTCCGTCCTCAATGAAAATGGTTATTTAATCATGAGCGGATTCTATTTGCAAGACCTGCCTAAAATCCAGAAAGAAGCAGAAAATTTGGGACTCCGGTTCAAATCCCACAAAGTGAAAGAGAATTGGACCGTTGTAATATTCAACAAATAAAAGTAAATTTGTTTAATATTTAACAACCTATTGCAAATTGAAAACAGATGTATAAATTTGCATCGGCAAAAAAATAAAGGATAATGATATTTACTAACAACTCATACAAACTTATGTGCATGCAAAGATTCTTTGCAGGCCGATGAACTGTTTTCAGTCAAAACTGTGGAAAAAGCCTGTGTAAATTACACGGGCTTTTTTATTTCATATCACATCACATATATAAAATATCATGAACGTATTAAAATTTGGAGGAACATCCGTGGGTACAGCCCAACGCATTCGAAGTGTAGCTCAATTAATTTCGGGAATCCGGGAACCGAACATCACCGTTCTTTCAGCCATGGCGGGCACGACCAATACCCTATTGGAAATCACGAACGCCTTATATCGCAATGAAAAACAGGAAGCGGCAGATCTTATCCAAGATATGGAGATCAATTACTTGATCGTGAATAGCGAATTATTCCATAGTCTCGAATATACCCGAAAAGGAAAGGAGTTTATCCAAACCCTTTTTACTTATTTGCGTTCGTTCATTAATAAAGATTTTTATCCCCTGCAAGAAAAAGCAATTGTTGCCCAAGGAGAGATCCTGTCAACAACCCTGATGCATTATTACCTTCAGGAACAAAATATTCCTTCTACCCTGATTTCAGCCCTGGATTTTATGCGTATCGACAAAGACGGAGAACCGGATTATTTCTATATACAACAAAATCTAAACCGATTGCTTTCTTCTCCGGACACCAGAGAGATCATTATCACCCAGGGATTCATCTGTCGAAATGCTTACGGAGAAATCGATAACTTGAAAAGAGGGGGAAGCGATTATTCGGCCGCCCTTATCGGCGCCGCTTTAAAGTCAAACGAAATCCAAATCTGGACAGACATCGACGGAGTGCATAACAACGATCCGAGGTATGTGGAGGACACAAAAGCTTTACGTTCTCTATCTTTCGACGAAGCGGCAGAATTAGCTTATTTCGGAGCAAAAATCCTACACCCCTCCAGTATTCAACCGGCAAAAAAAGCCAACATTCCGGTAAGACTCAAAAACACAATATGCCCGGAAGACGAGGGGACGTTAATCACGAAAGACAGCCCTTTACAGGATATAAAAGCAGTCGCCGCAAAAGACGGTATTACATCGATTCGTATCAAATCCAGTCACACGCTGTTAGCTTACGGATTTGTCCAAAAGGTATTTGAAATCTTCGAGTCATGGAAAACTTCTATTAACATGATCGCTACCTCCGAGGTCGCTATCTCTCTGACAATCGACGATACCTCACACCTTGAAGAAATACTGAAAGACCTCCGACAATACGGGACAGTAGAAATTGAACATAACCTGACTATTATTTGTGTCGTAGGTAACTTCAACGTAGACAAGGCAGGCGTATCCGGCCAAACATTACATGTATTGCAAGAGATCCCGTTACATATGATCTCATACGGAGCCAGCGAACACAGCATCTCTTTACTCGTAAAGCAGGAAGACAAGCGGAAAGCTTTAAAAGCATTAAATCAAAAAGTATGATCCGTCACACGGAGTTTACGGAGAAGTCATAGCCTTTCGCCATTACCAGTAAGAACTTCCCGACTCCTATTTTTCCGACACGTCGAGGAAAATAAAAACGCCGTCCATTTTGGACGGCGTCTTTTCCCCATATCTTTAATTCTATGTTTTCACTTGCGAGGAGTTTTTTTATCATTCGGTTTCGCAATGGACTCCCTCATTGTCGTATCGGCCTCTATATTTTTCATCCGATAATAATCCATTACTCCTAAATTTCCATTTCTGAAAGCTTCCGCCATAGCCCGAGGGACATCGGCTTCCGCCTCGATCACTTTAGCCCGCATCTGCTGAGCCAACGCCTTCATTTCCTGTTCCGTAGCAACAGCCATAGCGCGACGTTCCTCCGCCTTGGCCTGTGCTATCTTCAAATCAGCATCAGCCTGATCCGTCTGCAATTCCGCTCCTATATTTTTACCGATATCAATATCAGCAATATCAATAGACAAAATTTCGAAAGCGGTTCCGGAATCCAACCCTTTATTTAAAACCACCTTAGAGATCGAATCGGGATTTTCCAATACCTCCTTATGTGAATTAGCCGACCCGATGGATGACACAATTCCTTCACCAACACGAGCCAGTATGGTTTCTTCTCCGGCACCACCGACCAGCTGTCTGATATTTGCCCGCACGGTAACTCTGGCTTTGGCTATTAACTGGATTCCGTCTTTTGCCACCGCCGCTACCGGAGGAGTATTGATTACTTTAGGATTTACACTCATCTGGACAGCCTCAAATACGTCCCGGCCTGCCAAGTCTACCGCCGTTGCGATTTGAAAAGTCAAATCAATATTTGCCTTAGAAGCAGAAACCAATGCATGTACAACTTGTGCGACATGCCCTCCCGCCAGATAATGTGCTTCCAATAAATCGCGATAAAGTTCCAATCCGGCTTTTTTACCTTCGATCATAGCTCTCACGATAACAGAAGGCGGAACTTTCCGCCAACGCATCAGCACCAATTGCAAAAGAGATACTTTCACATCCGACACCAAAGCCTGGAACCACAATCCGATAGGTATAAAATAGAGTACGATCCAAAGCAGGAAAAGTCCTCCGGCTATCACAATAATCAATAAAACCATTCCATCCATTCTATTCTGTTTTTAGTTTAACAATAATCTTATTTTTTAAAACTTTTATCACCACTACTTCACTATTCTCATTAATATAACCGGATTGGGATTGCCCCTCCACAACATAATCTCCGACCTTTACTTTGCCCATCGGAGCCAATCTCCCCAAACACAATCCCGTGTCACCTTCTCGAATCGAATGATCGATTCCCTCAACCGTCCCGTCGATTTGAGTATTTAACTGCAATCGCTTCCAAGTTTTAGACCGCAAGGCATAATAAGTAATTCCAATACCTCCCACGGCTGTTCCCAATAAAGTAAAATGTCCTTCCCATACTCCCATATTACTGTACGCCATATAAATAGCGACACCTATACAAAGAAAACCGATAATCCCGGCAACATTTACCCCCGGAAAGACCAAAAACTCCATAATTAATAAAACAAAACCTATTAGAATCAACATAATAAGCACCAACCACTCCATAATACTATCGATTTAAATTTTCGTTTAAAGGTATATTTTTTTTATTAAAATCCTATCAAAAAGAAGTAAATTAGCTTCTTCTATCAGGAATAAGACATTTTATTTCTCGTCATCAATCCTAATCTAAAATATTTATATTTACTTTGCACTTCAATTTGCATAATTGATCACATAGATCAAATTTCATAAAGAGAAAGAGGAATGATGGACTTTGAAACAGATAACAACAACGAATTCTATCATAAAATAGAATGTTTCAACAAAGAAAGAACAGAAAAACTAAGTTATCACTATAACGAAATTATCAAATTACTCGGAGAAGATCCATGCCGGGAAGGTCTTGCCAAAACGCCTTATCGTGTCGCCAAGGCGATGCAATTTATGACACAGGGTTACACGCAAGACCCGGAAGAGATTTTACGTTCGGCTCTTTTTAAAGAAGATTACCGGCAGATGGTTATAGTGAAAGATATAGAAATATATTCTTTATGTGAACACCATATGCTCCCCTTTATCGGGCGAGCCCATGTAGCGTATATTCCTAATGGATATATTACCGGATTAAGCAAAATTGCACGGGTGGTTGAAGCCTTTGCCAGGAGATTACAAGTACAGGAACGTCTGACCCATGACATCAAAACCTGTATTCAAAACACCTTAAACCCATTAGGTGTTGCCGTCGTTATTGAAGCACAACACATGTGCATGATCCTGCGCGGCGTTCAAAAACAACATTCTGTTACAACGACCTCTGATTTTAGTGGCGCTTTCGAGAAACTGGCAACAAGAGAAGAGTTCATCCGGTTAATCAGTAATAAATTTCACTAAAAACAAAAATGTATGAAAAAAGTATTTGTATTTCCCGGACAGGGAGCCCAATTCGTCGGAATGGGTAAAGATCTATATGAAAATTCACCGGAGGCAAAAGAGTTATTCGAACGTGCAAACGAAATCCTGGGATTTCGTATCACCGATTTAATGTTCAACGGAACGGAAGCGGATCTAAAGCAAACCAAAGTAACACAACCGGCTATCTTTCTTCATTCCGTGATATTAGCCAAATCGTTGAATGAAAAACCGGATATGGTCGCGGGGCATTCCTTAGGAGAGTTTTCCGCTTTGGTCGCCAATGGAGCCCTTTCATTTGAAGACGGTTTGAAATTAGTACATGCAAGAGCATTGGCCATGCAAAAAGCTTGTGAAGCCAATCCTTCAACGATGGCTGCAGTATTAGGCCTACCCGACGAAACCGTAGAGAAGATTTTAGACGAAATCGACGAAGTTGTTGTTACGGCCAATTACAATTGTCCGGGACAACTCGTGATATCCGGCAGCAATAAAGGTATTGAGATCGCTTGTGAAAAATTAAAAGCTGCCGGGGCAAAAAGGGTACTCCCCCTGAATGTAGGAGGTGCTTTCCATTCCCCTTTAATGGAGCCGGCCCGCAAAGAATTGGCTGAAGCGATCATGAACACGAAATTCTCTCAACCCTCCTGTCCGGTATACCAAAATGTCAATGCCGCCCCCGTATCCGATCCGGAAGAGATTAAAACAAATCTAATCGCACAACTAACTGCTTCCGTACGCTGGACCCAAACAGTCCATAACATGTTATCAGACGGAGCTTCTTCTTTCCTTGAAATAGGACCGGGAAAAGTCTTACAAGGACTTATCAAAAAAGTAAATCCGGACGCAGAGACATCAGGAATACAATAAATGATTTTAAAGCCTCCCGGATGGGGGGCTTTAAAATTTTTTGTATCTTTATTCCCCGATTTACGGTCGCGTCATTCAATTGAGATCATTATGTCAAATAGCACAAGGAATAACAAGCATCGCAGGCTACAACATTTTTTCAAAATAGTCATAATCATTATTATTTGTGGCATCATCGTATCCTTATTACCTAAAATAGAAGGATTTAAATATACTTATCAAAAAGGAATGCCCTGGAGATACGGAACCTTAACCTCTCCTATGGATTTCCCCATACATAAAACGTCCCAGGAAAAAATGTCCGAAATTGAAAAAGTCAAGAAAGAGCAATTACCTATTTTCAATTTCAACGAAGCATTAATTACCGGACAACTAAATAAATTTTCAGAAAAGATCAACGATTTAAAAAATAGAGACAATAGTGAAGCCATTCAGCAAATCATCACGAAATTAAAAGAGATCTACCAGAAGGGCATCATTCTTTTGCCCGAGAAATTAAGCAAAAGTGACATTAAATCTATTCTCGTCGTAAAAAATAACATCGCTTTCGAAGAAAATTTCGAACAGGTATACACGCTTAAAAAGGCATATGAAACATTGACCGATTATATTCATAAACTGAATATATCTCAAGAAGCAAAAGAGAAATTAATCGGAATGGATCTGAATAATTACCTGATTCCGAATCTGGAATATGATGCACTAAAAACAGGCTTGGCCTTAGACAATGCGATCAAGAATATCAGTCCGACACAAGGAATGGTCCGGAAGGGAGAGGTTATTATTTCAAAAGAAGAGTTGGTTACTCCGGAAAAATACAAGATATTGGAATCATTCAAAATCGAACACGAACAAGATCTCGGTTCCTCCGGTGACAGGATAAAAATGATCGTTGCACAAACAATCCTGACCCTGATAGCCCTTATCAGTTTCTCTATTTTTCTTTATTTCTCAAGGAAGCGGCTTTTTTACAACAACAAAGATTTCCTGTTCCTTTACAGCATGTTCCTGCTCACGATCCTATTAGGAAGTCTTTCTTACTTCCGGGATATTAATATCTTGGCTATTCCTGTACTTTTTTGCCCGATTATCGTGAATATTTTATTCGGTCCCCGCCCGGCATTGTACCTATTAATCGGCACAAGTATGTTGGTATCTTACTATTCGCCGAATAGCTACATGTACCTTTTTATGCAGATATCCGCCGGTATCGTTGCCATTTTTAGTTTATCACAATTACAACGCCGCGGGCAACTATTTTTGGCTATCGCTTTTATTTTTATCACCTATACCCTCGTTTACGGGGCATTTGCCCTCATACAAAACGGGACCATATTACCTCGTCAGCTTTTCGATATCATCTTTTTAATGATTAATGTGCTTTTGCTTAGCCTGACTTATCCGGTACTTTATTTAGTAGAAAAACTATTCGGTTATACTTCCGAAATCAGTTTGATGGAGTTCTCCAATCCGAACCATCCTGTTTTACGTACGCTAACCAGAAAAGCCCCCGGAACCTTTCAGCATTCACTAATGGTAGCCAATCTGGCAGAAGAAGCCATATATCATATCGGAGGAAGCCCTCTATTAGCCCGGACCGGAGCCCTGTATCACGACATCGGGAAAACCTACGATCCAATCATGTTTATCGAAAACCAATCCGGGGGAATCAGTCCACACAAGGCATTGGATTTTGATGAAAGTGCACAAATCATTATCGGACACGTAACGAAAGGTGTCGAATTAGCTAATAAATACAAATTACCGGAAGCTATAATCAATTTTATCCGTACTCACCACGGTAAAAGTAAAGTCAAGTATTTTTATTATTCATACAAGAATAAATACCCCGATAAAGAGATTGACGAAGAGCTCTTTACTTACCCGGGACCCGATCCTATGAGTAAAGAGTGTACTGTTGTTATGATGGCAGATGCGGTGGAAGCTGCCTCTCGCGCATTAGAAATAAAAAATGAAGAGAATATTGCAAAACTGGTAAATAATATCATTGATGACCAACTTAAAGAAGGAAGATTTGCCAATGCCGACATCACGTTCAAAGATATCTCTACGGTAAAAAGAGTATACACGGAAATGTTAGTCAATGTGTATCATGCCCGTATTGCTTATCCAAAATTAAAACAACAAGATAGTAAATCTACAGATCATGAGTCAAAAACCGATAACGATTAAAGACCTTGCCGAACAATTGAATATTTCCGTCTCTACCGTATCCAGAGCACTAAAAGATAATCACGAAATTAGTGAAAAGACCCGGAAAGCCGTGCAAGACCTGGCGAAAAAGGTAGGTTATAAGCCTAATCCTATTGCTGTAGCCTTAAAAACGCATAAAAGTTATACGATCGGAGTTATCGTTCCCCAAATCGTCAGCACTTTTTTCGCAACTGTAGTAAAAACGATCGAAGAAGTTGCCGATAAGTACGGATACAACGTATTAGTCAGCTCCTCTAACGAGAGTTTTAAAAAAGAAATGAAAAGTATCGATATCTTATTGGGTACCCGGGCGGATGGCATCATCTTATCTTTAGCTCATGAGACTCACACGTTCGATCATATTAAAAATATACAGGATGCAGGGATTCCAGTCGTTCTATTCGACCGGACAACCGATAAATTTGAAATTTCAAGAGTTGTAACAGATGGACTGACCGCTGCCTTCCAAGCAGTTCAACACCTTGTGGAGACCGGTGCAAAAAAGATTTTTATACTTACAGGACCGAAACAAATTGCAATCGGAGGCAATCGAATGAAAGGATACTTGAAAGCAATGGAAAGTAATCGCTTGGAAGTAAAACCTCACTATATCTGTCATTGTGATGATTATACGGAGCAGGCCGGCAAAAAAGCCGTTCAGCAGATCATTGCCGCAAAAGATATTCCGGAGGCGATATTCGGAATCAACGACGATTTAATTATCGGGGCAATCGAGGCCTTGAAAGAAGCAGGTTTACGTATACCGGAAGACGTCGCCTTAGTTGGTTTCTCCAACACGAAACGTTCCAGATATATGTCGCCCACCGTTAGTTCCATCAATCAATTCCCGGAAAAAATAGGGAAAATTGCGGCTGAACTCCTTTTTGAACAAATCTTAGATAATAGACATGCAAAAATAAGAGAAGAGATCGTGAATTGTGAATTAATTGTTCGGGACTCGTCAAACCGTAAACGACAAGTATTACATAATAATTAATCATATTTAAAGTTAGGAGACTAAAACCTTGTTAATCACATGGTTAAATATTGTTAAACCACCTATAGCCCAAAACTACATCATTAAATTTGTAGGAAACTAATAGCAGCAGCCCAATGGATATCGTCGTTGAAAATTTAACCAAGTCTTTTGAACGTAAAAAAGCCGTGGAATCGATCTCTTTCACAGCCAAGAAAGGAGAAATTCTCGGTTTTTTAGGGCCGAATGGAGCTGGCAAAACAACCATCATGAAGATTCTTTCCGGATTTCTTTATCCGGACGAAGGAAATATTTTTTACGGAAATTACTCCATATATAAACACAAGGCAAAAATTAAAAGAACAATCGGTTATCTGGCAGAACACAATCCGTTATATAACGAAATGAACGTCATTGACTTCTTATTCTTTATTGCCAAGCTATACAACATTCCCCGCTATAAAACGACAGCCAGAGTATTGGATATGTTACGTCTATGCGGCCTGGAAAATGAGAAACACAAGTTAATTAGAGAACTATCCAAAGGATATTGTCAACGTCTCGGAATGGCCCAGGCTCTCATTCATGATCCAGATATTCTCATCTTGGATGAACCGACGACCGGTCTTGACCCGAATCAGATCATCGAGATCCGGGATATCATCAAAAAAGTAAAAGAGGATAAAACAATCATACTAAGTTCACACGTTCTCGCCGAAATCGAAACGACTTGCGATCGTGTTATGATCATGAGCCACGGAAAAATAGTCGCGGACGGTACCGCTTCGGAACTTCGTAAAAAATCAGCTTCTGAACATTGTCTTCGATTAGCAATAAAAGGAGGAGAAACCAATCACATTTATGAAGCGCTCTCTTTATTACCTCAAATAAAAAATATTGACAAATTAAATAGGCAAACATTCGAATTAGAATACACCCCAGGGGAAGAGATCGAAAAGATCATATTTGACTTATGCCATAATAACAATTGGTATATCACTGAATTGACCCCTATACAAGCGCGTCTGGAAGATATATTTCATAAAGTCACTCAAAATTAGAGGTATGCGTACAGTTAGGATATTAGTAAACAAAGAACTGAAGATTACATTTAACTCCATACTCATTTACATCGCTCTCATCGTTTTTTTTGGAGTGACAGGCTTTATATGCTGGTTTTCCTGGTCAAATATATTCTCTATCGGACTCGTCCCTCTTAGCTATCTTTTCAATATCTTTTACTGGGCCTTATTTTTTCTAATCCCTTTTCTCACCATGAAAAGTATAGCGGAGGAACGCAAGGTGGGTACTTATGAACTCCTCCTATCCAAACCCATTACAACATGGCAGATCATCTGGGGAAAGTTTTGTGCTATTCTATTACAGGTCACTCTTTGTTTGGTATTAACACTCTCTTATTATATTACCCTTGCCTACTTAGGGCATATCGATCATGCGGTAGGTATATGCGGTTATATAGGGCTAATTTTAGTAAGTAGTTGCTACATCAGTATCGGTATGTTCGCCTCTTCCCTTACCAGTAACCCTCTATTTGCGTTTTTCATCAGCATCGGAGTAGGACTTTGTTTTCAAAAATTATTCGAATGGATTGCAGAATTATTCGAGACAGGGCTCCTGACAAATATTTTTCATTATCTTGCCATGGGAGAACATTTTGATTCATTCTCGCGCGGAATCATCGATACAAAAGATATCATCTATTTCTTTTCAATTATTATTCTATTTCTTACCCTGACGAAATACGTCATGAATAAGAGTAGAATTCAACCTAAAAAAAATAACTGATGAGAAACAAGCTATTTTACCATCCGGCTTATTTGATCATTCTATTGATTATAGTAAATATCATAGCTTATTTTGTATTCGTAAGAATTGACATGACTTCGAATAAAAAATACTCGCTAAGTCAGGTAAGTAAATCTTTTATTAAAAAAACGGATAAAGACATCACAATCGATCTTTATATCTCTCAAGATATCAGTCAGGAAAAGAAAAAATTAGAGAAAGAATTCAAGAACCTGCTCAAAGAATATAAAAGCCTCAGTAATAAAAGTTTCACCATAAACACAATCGATCCGGACAACGAGGAAAAAAGAAATGCGGCATTAGAAGCCGGCATTGAATATATTCCACAGGAGATCAATGAGATTTTTACCCAAACCGTATTCTTCGGTGCGACTATCAAAATAGGAGATCGAAGAACGACTATTCCTTACCTCTCCTCACATATGTCCATGGAATACGAAATGACCCGAATACTGAAAGAGGCCTGCGATACCTTAAAACCCAGAATCGGCTTTTTGCGGGGACATAACGAAATACCATTAAGCAATATATCCCATGTAATCAACGAACTTTCATCTATGGGACATATTGATTTCATATACATTGACCAGTTCACGAATTTAAACGATTATAAAGTAATCTGCATTGTCGGCCCTGAAGAAAAATTTCTTCCTCGACAGATTCGTCGCCTGGAAGAATACCTGGAGCAAGGAGGACGTCTTTATATCGCGTTAAATCATGCCGTGGGCCAAATTGGCCATAACCAAAACAGCGGATTTATCAACCAAGTGGGTATCGAAGAGATGCTGGAAAATTTCGGATTAAAAATCGAATACGATTTTGTCGTAGACAGAAGCTGTGGTACAGTAACCATTCAACAATACCAATTCAGACATACGACGATCTTTCCTTACATGCCGATTATCCGAAATTTCAGTAAACATATCATTACCAAAGGATTAAATGCCATAGCTCTCCGCTTTGCCAGTAGCATTAAGAATGTAAAGACAACCCATCCTTATATATTTACTTCCTTAGCCAAAACCTCTTCTATTTCAGGCGTCGAAGCAATACCTGTATTCTTTAACCTGATGAAGACCTGGACAAAGCATGATTTTAATCACCCGAACAATACCGTCGCAGCCTTACTTACCAATGAAGATAATAATAGCGCGATAGTTGTGATCACGAATGCCGACTTTATGCAAAATGATTTTTACAACTTCTTTATCAACGACAATATCACTTTCGCTGTAAATTCTATTGAATGGCTGGCTGACGATTCCGGATTAATCAATCTGAGAAATAAATTTATTACCCATCATGTACTGCCTCCCATCAGTGACGGGACCAAAATATTTTGCAAAAACTTCAATTTCTTTCTTCCTATTTTAGTCATCCTCACTCTCGCCTTCTTTATGTATAGAAAGAGTAAGATCAAACGTTTACGGCGCTCACAACCCGGGTATATCGATTGATAATCCGACATTGCAAATGAAGGAGATTAAAAAAATCCAGGAATTTACGATAGGAAGACCCTGCGATTTATAAAAAAAATTATTACAATGATGGTTTACCTCTTTTATCAACAATCGAATTATAACTCTCCGAGTTTATTATTTGGTTGATATTAGATAAGTTCTTCTTTATAGCCCTTACCTTTAAAATTTCGAATGGCAATATTTTAATTCACTCTTATATTTTTGATATCACTCCGATGCCGATCACCTCAAAAACTTGTAATATATAAATATACTGCTGTTTCGCAACTATTATCGAAATAGCCAATATCCCTCGATTACTCAAATAAAAAGTAGTATTTTTTCAACCCTTGCCTCTCGTTCTCTATTTGCCAATTGAAAACTCTATTCGACACCTTCCCCCAAAAGACAATTACATTTTCGAACGAACTTTCACAGTTATTCTTTCCTATATCCGATCGATAATTTCTACCCCATCACCTTCTACTCTTTTCACTCGTTTTCATCTGTTCTATCTCTTATGTATGCTCTTAAATCGTTCCAGTCACACAAGTCCTCCTGTTTACAGTTCTCTTGAATATAGTCTTGGATGGCTTGCCCGGAAGACAAGATTTCATCATTTCTAAAGTTTATTAATTCGCATGGTAACAAAGAAATTCGCTCTATGATCGAATTCAACACCCTTTTATGCCCGTCGTAAATATAAAATTTGTTATTGAATACGATGACTTTAATGGGGTCTTCAAGATAACGATCTAACCCTTTCGATTCATTACCGATAGATTGAATATTTTCGAAAGACAAATTTCCACTACTTTTTGTCGGCATAAGCGTATAGGGAGACAACCAAATTTCATTGGATGAGATTCTATTTTGATAATTTGCAATAATAATGTCAGCAATTGTCGATGGTGAAGAATAACTTGTATCCACCACCAAATTATAATTTGAAAGATTCTCTAAATCGACGTCATATTGAACCTTAAATCTATGCACTTCGCTTTTTCGGCGTTGAATGATATTAGCTAAAGCAGTTCCTATATTTTCATGTTTTTCATTGATTCTTCCCACATCATTATAAACACGCTCAGCCGCAATTTCGTCTTTTACGTACAAATATACTTTAAAAGATTGCGGAATAAAATGCCAAGCTAACCTGGAGTCAAATATTTTAGGATTTGGCTTTAAACCTTCATTTTTAACAAAATCATCCAATTCATAGTCAAATTCAGGGTGTGTTTCCATGTATTTATTGAAATCATTTGTACTCATTCCATAATCTTGAGCCATTCTCCTTAATAGGCTTCCAATAGATTCAACTTCCAAGCCCAAACGTTCTTTCAAAATAGAGGAAACAACACTTTTACCACTTCCCAAACTTCCTGTTATCGTAATATGTCTCATGTGTAAACATTGAAATATTAAATACTTATATCATTTTACCTACCTGCCCGTAGAAAGGTATAAATATAGTATTATTTTATTTTAATACGGTTCTCAAGATGTTTAATTTCAATTTACACCGAGAAATACCTATTCAAAATCAACTATCAAAATAAAATAACAGGATACTATAATGAAAATGGAAGCTTGTTACACCTGTATTAAAAACAAGTAAAGTATAAATAAAAAAGGAGTAAAAATCTCAATTATTGATTTTCACTCCATTTCGTGAACTCGGCGGGAGTCGAACCCACAACCTCTTGGGCCGTAACCAAGTGCTCTATCCATTAAGCTACGAGTCCTTCTCGTTTTGCGATGCAAAGATAGATAAACTTTGATGAACCTGCAAGTCTTTATTTGATTTTTTTCAAATAGTTTTTTTATCTCTAAAAAGAAGAAAATGGTCCGAATCTTGTTTTAATTATTATTTTTGTAAGGGGTTGTTCAATGATTAATATTAGATTGTATGTTTAAAAAAATATTCAGGAGATTGAAGAGATGGAATTTGAAAGGAAAGCAAATGGAATTCGAAAGAAAATTGTCCTTTCATAATTTTAGGACAGCACGGAATTGTATGATTTTCTGGGTTGAAAGTGATGTCCCGTCTGACAAAATAGAAAGATTAAGGAATCTTTTATCGGAATACATGAATGTAGAGGCATTGGCTTTTCTTGAATTAGGGCGATCTATGCCTGCAATGCCGAAGACATTTTGCGTAAACGAGAATAGCATTTCATATAGTGGAAAGTTTTCGGACAGTAAATTAAAAGAGTGCATAGAGAATGCTTACGATTTATGGATTGATTTATCATTGAAACCTAATGCTCTATCTGACTATATCGTGAGAAATTCCAAGGCGAAATGTAAGATAGGCATGGGACGAAATAGTTTCGAGAATGATATTATATTCGAAGATGTAAACGATATTGATACGTTTACAGAACGTATTTCAAGGTTATTGAATAAAGTAAATTAAGTATAAAATGAAAAAATTTTCGGGTGTAGGTGTTGCTTTGGTTACCCCTTTTACGGATAACGGACAAATAGATGAAATCTCATTACGCGGATTAGTCGATTACGTCATAGAAAATGGTGTAGATTATTTAGTTGCCTTAGGAACGACGTCCGAGGCGGCAACTTTATCGGCTAACGAAAAGGAACGAGTGGTAAAAATTATCGTCGAACAAAATGGAGGACGGTTACCGTTAGTTTTGGGTGTCGGTGGAAATAATACACAACAAGTATTACAGGATCTGAACACGCTATCTTACATCCCTCTGGCCGATGCTATTTTAAGCGTAACTCCCTATTATAACAAACCCTCTCAAGAAGGTCTGTACCGTCATTTCAAAATGATAGCCGAAAACTCGGCTATACCCGTGATTCTGTATAATGTACCCGGACGAACCTCTGTCAATATGACGGCTCAAACAACTCTACGATTGGCTCACGCCTTCAAAAATATCATAGGTATAAAAGAAGCCTCCGGTAATTTCGAGCAAGCGACGGCTATTTTAAAAGATAAACCGGAAAATTTTCTTTTTATCTCCGGGGACGACGGAATTGCCTTGCCTTTAATGTCTATCGGATGTTGCGGAGTCATTTCCGTTATCGCCAATGCTCTTCCCAAGGAATTTACAAGCATGGTACATTTAGCTTCTGAGATGAAATTCGAAGAAGCCCGAAAGATTCATTTCGAACTATCAGAACCCTGTAAGGCCCTTTTTGAAGAAGGCAATCCCGCGGGAATAAAAGCAGCTTTACACATAAAAAAAGTAATCACATACAATAAGCTAAGAACCCCTTTATCCGAGGTTAGTGAAAAGCTTTACCAAAAATTAAAACTGCAAATAGCAGATTAAAATAACTCACGGGGACGGGTATGCTATTAATTGTAAACTGTAGATTGACGATTGTAGATTAAACACCGCTCGTGAGCTTAATTTACAATTTAAAATCTACAATCGTCAATAAAAAAAGCCACGATCTCTCGTGGCTTCTCCCTAAATTCGGCGTCGACCTACTCTCCCACCTGGCGGCAGTACCATCGGCGCTAACGGGCTTAACTTCTCTGTTCGGGATGGGAAGAGGTGGATCACCGTCGCTGTAGACACCTTTTAATTACTTTTATATCATGTACCTTTTAAAGCGTTTGACAAAAGAAAGAACGTCAACGAAAATAGAAACCAACCGAGTCGAGTCTTCGGGTTATTAGTACCGCTCGGCTGTGCCGTCACCGGCTATACACCTGCGGCCTATCAACGTCGTCGTCTACGACGACCCTGTATGGAGATCTTATCTTGAGGCCGGCTTCGCGCTTAGATGCTTTCAGCGCTTATCCGATCCGCGCGTGGCTACCCGGCAATACGACTGGCGTCATAACCGGTACACTAGAGGCGCGTCCAACCCGGTCCTCTCGTACTAGAGTCAGGACCTCGCGAATCTCCCACGCCCACGACAGATAGGGACCGAACTGTCTCACGACGTTCTGAACCCAGCTCGCG
>NZ_UQRQ01000012.1 GCF_900543425.1 uncultured Sanguibacteroides sp.
CTTACGCGGCGATCGGTCTTTTCATGTCGAGCTTGACCTCTTACCAGATCGTTGCAGCCGTTGGCACGTTAGCTATTTTAGCGGTTTTGTCTTACGTGAAGGGTTTGTGGCAAGAGATCGATTTGGTTCGTGATATCACGTTCTGGTTAGCGATAGACGGTCGAGCCGGGGAGTTCGTGCGCGGTTTAATCTGCTCGGAGGATGTTATTTACTTCCTGATCGTTATATTGTTGTTCCTTTTCATGGCCGTGATCCGCTTGCAGGCCCGCCGTCAGAAGAGCTCGTGGATGGTAAATTTCGGTAAATATGCCGGGGTATGGTGTGTTGCTTTATTTGTCGGTTACCTCTCTTCCCGTCCCTCTTTGATGTCTTTTTACGATGCCACGGAGACGAAACAGAACACGTTGACCCAGAATAGCCAGGATATTGTCGCCCGCTTGGACGGCAAGTTGAAGATCACGACCTACGTGAACATCATGGACGGCTATTACTGGATCGGTATGCCTTCTTACAGGAACTGGGACTTGCGGAATTTCAGGCAGTACATTCGTTTCAAGCCGGATATCACGATGAAGTACGTCTTCTATTACGACTCGGTGAAGAACATGAAGAACCTGGAAAAGAGGTTTCCCAACATGACTTTCGAGGAGATGGCCAAAAAAATGATCGAAATCAATAATTTGGATTCGAACAAGATCTTGACACCGGAGCAGATACGCGAGCGTATTGATTTGAAACCGGAGCATAACCGTTTCGTGCGATTGCTGGAGCGGGAGAACGGTCAAAAGACCTTCTTGCGGGTGTTCGATGACATGATGATCTTCCCCGGGGAAACGGAGATCTCGGCGGCTTTCAAGCGTATCGTCATGAAATTGCCTAAAGTAGGTTTCCTGGCCGGTCACGGGGAGCGTAACACGGAACGGGAAGGAGATAGAGACTATAGCATGTTCACGCAGGATAAACCTTTCCGTCACTCGCTGATCAACCAGGGATTCGATTTCGAGAGCGTGACGCTCGACAAGGAGATCCCCGAGGACGTGAAGATCCTGGTCATCGCGGAGGCGCGTCAACCTTTGACGGATGCCGAGAAAGTGAACCTGGACAAGTACATCGCGCGGGGAGGCAACTTGCTGATCGCCGGGGAACCCAAGCGTCGGGATGTGATGAACCCGCTTGTAGAGCAATTCGGTGTTCGTTTTATACCGGGTACTCTTGTTCGCCCGACGGAAAACTTCCAGGCAGACCTGATCGTGGCTACCCCGACGAAGGAAGCCGCTGAATTTTCTTATCTCTATGATCAGATGAGAGGTTGGGAATATGTCGCCACCATGCCGAGTTGTTCGGGTTTAGAGTACGCGACAGACAAGGGCTTCGATGTTACGCCGTTATTCGTTAGCGACACGATCAATTGCTGGAACGAGTTGCAGACGACCAATTTCGTGGATGACACGGCTCGTTTCAACCCTTCTACCGGGGAGATGCAGAAGACTTTCGTGACGGCATTGGCTTTATCCCGGAAAGTTGGAAATAAGGAACAGAAGATTATCGTTTTGGGAGACGCCGATTGTATCAGTAATGGCGAGTTGAGTCGGGGGAGGAAAGGTATAAGGGCTTCTAACTACTACATTATACAGGGTGCCTTCTTCTGGTTGTCAGATGAAGAAGTACCTATCGATGTACGTCGTCCGACACCACCGGACAATAAAGTTTACCCGAGTGAGACCGGTATGTACATCACGAAGATCATGTTCATGGGAGTATTTCCTATCCTATTGCTGTTTATCGCAATATTCATATGGATTAGAAGAAGAGGCAGATAAATGTTTGACATGATGATTTAAAATTCACCGTACGTTTTAAATCCTGTAAACACAGGATTTAAACGTCGGTGTCTTTTATATTGATGTTTCGTTGGAATTTAGAATAAATAAACCAGGGGAAAATTCGTAGTGTGTATTATTAACAGAAATTAGATTTGGGGAAAGAGGCCATTAGAGATAGTGGCCTCTTTTAGTTTATTGAAGTTGCCTGAAGAGAGTTTGCATAAGATAATAGCCTAACCAAGTGGCCAATAGACCTAAAATAACGCTAAGGCCGATGTTTAGTGAAAATAAAAAGTAGGCTTTTGTTGTTACTAATTTCAGGTTATCTAACGAAAAGCTGGAAAAGGTAGTAAAGCTACCGCAAAATCCAATAATTAGAAATAGGCGATGATTTTGGGTGAGCAGATTGGTATGTACAGACAAGCCGGCCAGCAAACCGATAATAAAGCACCCGATTATGTTTACCGAGAGAACTCCTAAGGGAAAAAGAGTGTGGGCATTTTTTTGTATGATACCCGATAACCAATACCGGGAGACTCCCCCGAACATGGAACCAATTGCAACAAAAAGTAAATTCATCAATAACGTTGTTAAATTTTTGCAGGGTAAAAATAGTGAAAATAAGGGAATTAGATATCTTTTAACGTTAAAAATGATATCAATTAACATTTTATTATTTTTAATCTGTATCTTTATCTCGTTTTATGAGTAGGTTGCGAATACTATGAATTTTAATTTATAAATATATGAAAAGAACGGTAGTTTTATTTTTAAGTGTGGTGACTTTGATAACTTCTTGTAAAGAGGAAAAACATCAAGCCAATAATCCGTTATTAAAGCCTTTTACTGCTCCTTTCCATACACCTCCTTTTGATCAGATTAAATTATCTGATTATAAACCTGCTTTTGATGAGGGGATAAAACAGCATAAAAAAGAGATTGAAACTATTGTTGATAACACGGAAGAACCGACTTTCGAAAATACGATAATGGCTTTGGATCGATCCGGAGAGTTATTGAACAGGGTATCTTCTATTTTCTTTAACTTATATGCAGCTGTTACGAGTGACGAAATGCAGAAAATAGCCATGGAAATCAGTCCTATGGTAACGGCTCACGGTGATGAAATCAGTATGAATCCCAAGTTATTTGCCCGGATTAAGGCATTATATGATAAAAAAGAGAGTTTGGGTTTGGATTCATTAGCACTTCGAACGTTGGAATTGTATTATAACGATTTTGTACGGGGTGGTGCGAACTTGAATGCCGAAGATCAGGCTAAATTGAAACAGGTAAATGCTGAATTGGCCAAACTTAGTCTACAATACGGGGATCGTTTGTTAAAAGAGACAAATGCATTTATTTTGGAGATTGATAAGAAAGAAGATTTGGCCGGGCTGCCGGAGACGGCAATTGCTGCCGCTGCTGCAGAAGCCCAAAAACGGGGGTTGGAAGGTAAATGGGTATTTACCGTTCATAAACCGAGTATGATTCCTTTTTTGCAATATGCCAAGAATCGTCAATTACGTGAGAAATTATATAAGGGGTATTATATGCGGGGAGATAATAATAATGAGAATGACAATAAGGAGATTGTTTCCCGGATGGTCAATTTGCGCTTGGAAAAAGCGAAGTTATTGGGTTTTGATACTTATGCCGCTTACGTGATTGATGAAAATATGGCAAAAACACCTCAAAATGTATATGATTTTATGGGGCGGGTATGGGGTCCTGCTTTAAAGGTTGCAAAACAAGAATTAGCCGAGATGCAGGCTATCGCCAATAAAGAGGGGATGAAAGAGAAATTGGAGAGTTGGGATTGGTGGTATTATGCTGAAAAATTGCGGAAACAAAAATACGATCTGGACGAATCCGAAATGAAACCTTATTTGAAGCTGGAAAACGTGCGTGACGGCATGTTTGAAGTCGCTCGTAAGTTGTACGGAATTACATTGGAAAAAAGGACGGACATACCGGTGTATTATCCGGATGTAGAAACTTATGAAGTAAAAGATACAGACGGATCACATCTGGCTATTCTTTATTTGGATTATTTTACTCGAGCCAGTAAATCGGCAGGGGCTTGGATGACAGAGTTCCGTCATTACACGAAGGTAGACGGGAAAGAAGAATTTCCGTTGGTTTCTGTCGTTTATAACTTCTCTCCCGCGGTCGGTAATGAACCGGTATTATTGAGCTGGGATGATACGGAAACCATGTTTCATGAATTCGGGCATGCTCTTCACGGATTCTTTACCCGGGGTGATTATAAACGGATAGCCGGTACCATACCTCATGATATGGTAGAAATGCCTTCTCAGGTGATGGAAAATTGGGCGAGTGAACCTGAGGTATTGAAAATGTATGCTAAGCATTATAAGACAGGAGAGCCGATGCCCGATGCATTGATTCGGAAAATTCAAGAGAGTGGTCATTTTAATCAGGGATTTGCCACGGTAGAATATGTAGCCGCGGCTTTATTGGATATGGATTGGTATTCCCAGACAACATCGCGGGAGTATGATGTGAATAATTTTGAAAAGACTTCAATGGATAAGTATGGGTTGATAAAAGAGATTTTGCCTCGTTATCGGACGACTTATTTTTCTCATATTTTCGATGGCGGGTATTCGGCCGGTTATTATGTCTATCTTTGGGCAGAGGTGTTAGATGCAGATGCATTCCAGGCTTTTAAGGATTCCGGAGATATATATAATCCGGAGTTAGCTGCACGTCTGAGAAAATATATTCTTTCCGAGGGAGGATACGATGATCCTATGAAACAATATATTAAGTTTCGGGGACAAGCTCCGTCGGAAGTTCCTCTGTTGAAAAAAAGAGGACTGAAATAAAAATGTGTAAAAGGGACTCTGGAGGGGGAGAGGCCTGTTAAAATAAACTAATAGGGTATTTGTGCGATGAAGTGTATTTATGCATTATTTTTGTTTTTAATCGTATCTTTTTATCTATATGGTGAAACTAATGCTGGTAATGTCGGGATGTGGAAGAGAGATACCGTATCGGATTCTCTTCGAGTGGCAACCAATATCATACAGGTTAAAGGTATTGTCGTGAATGAAAAAGGGGAGCCGATACCGGGAGCCCATATCGTTGAAAAGGGAACTTACCGTGGAGTCGTTTCCGATAAAGAGGGACAATTTTCATTTTTTGTTCCTGCGGATGGAGAGTTGACAATTTCTTTTATCGGTTATAAAACCTTGTCTATTCCTATTCGGGGGAAAGCTTTTTTCAGGGTTCGTTTGGAGGAGGATATGGTTTTTTTGAAAGATGTGGTTGTTACCGCTTTAGGTATTGAAAAAAGTGGAATTTCATTACCTTACTCTGTTACGCAGATCGGACAGGACGAATTGATAAAGATAAAAGATCCCAACTTTTTCGTGGCATTGATGGGAAAGGTTGCCGGATTGCAGATTCATAAAAGTGCTTCCGGTGCGGGTGGATCGGTAAGAGTTCTACTTCGGGGAATTCGTTCCGTAGCAGGGAATAATCAACCTTTATTTGTGATTGACGGTATACCGATTTTAAACGAGAGTAGTGAACAGTCTTATTCGGCTATCGGAGGGACGGCAGATGCCGGGAATAGGGATGGTGGAGACGGTATTTCCAACCTGAATCCGGAGGATATAGAAAGTATTAGTGTACTGAAAGGAGCTTCTGCATCCGCTTTGTATGGAACTCAGGCAGCCAATGGGGTAATTTTGATTAAGACGAAAAAAGGATTGAGAGGAAAGCAAGAAGTACAGTTGTCTTCGAGTTTGATTTTTGAGAAAGCAATTAATTTGCCCAAATTCCAGAATCATTACGGAATAAGTGACGGGATTGAGAGTTGGGGAGAGCGGGAGAACTTAAAGAAATACGATGCAGCAAAGGATTTTTTCAGAACAGGTATTTCAGCGATCCATTCCCTTTCATTTTCCACGGGAAATGAGATTATGCAGACCTATTTTTCATATGCAAATACGGTTGAGAGGGGAATTGTTCCTCAACATCGTTTTATGAAACATAATATCAATTTGAAGGAAACGGCCTCTTTTTTTGACGGACGATTGAAATTGGACGGTAATTTGAATTTGATGAGGCAAAAAATAAAAAATCGTCCTACTCCGGGAGGATTTTATATGAATCCCCTCGTGGGATTATATCGTTTTCCGCGGGGAGAAGATATTTCGGAGTATAAAAAACATTTTGAAGTGTTGGATGAGAAACGGAATCTGATGGTTCAGAACTGGCATAGTTCTATAGAAGATTTCGAGCAAAATCCTTATTGGGTAATAAATCGTATTTTAAGCGAAGATATTCGGAGCAGGGCTATTGTCTCTTTAACGGCGGATGTGAAAATAACGACAGATTTGTCTATACAGGGGAGGGTCAGTATAGATGACATTTCGGACAAATTCAGACAACGTTTCTATGCCTCGACCGCTCCGGCTCTTGCGGGGGAAAGCGGGCGTTATATAGATTATACCTACCAGCAGACATTGTTATACGGAGATCTGTTAGCCACGTACCGGCGTCTGTTCGGAAAGGTTACATTTCATATGACACTTGGAACCAGTATCAATAATAATACAATCAGTAAACTTCGATACGATTCTAAGACGGCCTCTTTGAAATATGCTAACGTATTTACAATTGCCAATATTAATATGAATACCTCTGCTTATATCGAGGAGCTGAATAAAGCGACCAGACAAATGCAGTCACTTTTTACTACGATCCAGGTCGGATATAATGATTTCCTGTTTTTAGACGTATCGGCACGGAATGATTGGTCTTCTACGCTGGCTTTTACTTCCCATGAATCGACAGGATTCTTCTATCCTTCATTAGGTCTTGCTTGGATTATGAATAAAACTTTAAATTTACCGAAGTGGATCGATTTGGCTAAATTGCGCGTGTCTTGGAGTCGGGTTGGGAATGATATCCCGTTATACATTACCAATCCGATGTCTTATGTGTTGGCAGGAGGAGGCGTGCAATCTGCCGATGCGGCTCCTTTTGAGGAGATGAAACCGGAGATGAGTAATTCCATCGAATTGGGAACGGAATGGAGATTTTGGCTTGATCGCTTATATGTAGATCTTACTTATTATAAAACGAATACAAAGAATCAGTTCTTTAAGTTGCCTGCACAGGATGGAGATGAATATGCTTATCGTTATGTAAATGCCGGAAATATTCAGAATGTTGGAGTTGAATTTTCCGTGGGAGGAGTTCCTGTTATATACAAAGACGGGAAATGGGAATCAAAAATCAATTTTGCCACGAATAAAAATAAGGTATTACGCTTGCATGCGGAGCTTCCGGTATTTATATACGGTCCGCGCGGATTTTCTTCCAGTTATGCGATGAAGTTAAGGGAGGGAGGATCATTCGGAGATATATACGGGAAGGCCTTTAAGCGGGACGAGCACGGGAATATCGTTTACGAGACGGAAGGAGAAAAAAGTGGTCTTCCCCAGGTTATCGGGGAAGGTAATACTGTAAAAGTGGGAAATGCTAATCCTGATTTTACTTTGAGTTGGAGTAATAATTTAAGATATAAGGGTTTTTCTTTGTATCTATTGTTGGATGGGCGTTTCGGAGGGGATGTCCTGTCTCAAACGCAGGCTGATATGGACCTGTTTGGAGTAACTAAATCTACAGGAAAGGCCAGAGATAGAGGATTTGTCGAGTTGGAAGGAAAACGTATTACGGATGTAAAAGGTTTTTATAAGGGGGTTGTCGGGGGACGTGCAGGAGTGACAGAATATTATATTTACGATGCGACGAACATTCGTCTTCGAGAACTATCTATCGGTTATGCACTTCCCGACAGATGGATGAAAAAAAGTGGTATTTTTAAGAGTATACAAGTGAATCTTGTGGCTCGTAACCTGTGTTTCTTGTACAAAAGAGCTCCTTTCGATCCAGATTTGGTACTTTCTACGGGTAGTGATAATCAAGCTATTGAAGTGTATGGGATGCCGACAACCCGGAATGTCGGTTTTAATATCTACTTTACTTTTTAATGAGATGAGGAAATATAGTTTCGTTTTTATTGTTTTCGTATGGGGATTGGCAGCTTGTACGGGGCACTTCAAATCTTTGAACACGGATAAAACCGGAATGACGGATGAGGATATGGAGGTTGATCTGAATCATCTGGGGATACCTTTAAGTATTATTCAGCAAGGTATTTATTTTAATTACGATTTCGGAAAAGGAAAAAATTGGCCTTACCAGATTATGCAGAATTTAAGTGCAGACATGTTTAGCGGGTATATGCATGATTATAAACCGTTAAACGGAGGATCGCATAATTCGGATTATAATATGCAGGACGGTTGGAACGGTACATTCTGGGAGAATACCTATGCTTACGTAATGCCTCAGATTAAGCGGCTGGAAGATTTGACCCGATTGGAATACCCGGCTTTTTATGCCATAACTAAGATTTTAAAAGTAGAGGCGATGCATCGGGTGTCGGATTATTATGGTCCTATTATTTATTCTCAATTTGGAAATCAGGGAGATAACTATGCCCCTGATAACCAAGAAGAGTCGTATCGCATGTTTTTTGAAGATCTTGATGAGGCTGTAAATATATTAGACCAGGCTATAAAAGAAGGTGAAGATGCTTCTGCTTTTGCAAAATTCGATATTATAATGGACGGTACGTATGAGTCCTGGGTAAAATTTGCCAATTCTCTTCGTCTTCGTTTGGCTATTCGCATGGCTATGGTGAATCCGGAAGGGGCAAGAGACGAGTTTAAAAAAGGAATGGCTAATTCTTACGGTATTTTTACGATTCCCTCGGAGAAAGCGGTAGTTTCAACCAAGAGAGGTTATACCAATCCGCTCGGAGTGATTAATCAAGTGTGGGGAGAGGCCTATATGAATGCTTCTATGGAGTCGATCTTAAATGGGTACGAAGATCCGAGAATGGCCCATTTTTTCGAAAGCTGCCCGAATGATGTTCGGGGAGAAGACGGGAGTATAATTCCGATAAAAGGAGAGTACCGGGGAATTCGGCAAGGAACTGTTTTTGCTCATACGCGGTATAGCGCTCTTTCCAAAATATACGTGAAGGAGAGTAGTGATGCTATTCTGATGACGGCCGCCGAGGTTTGGTTTTTGAGAGCTGAGGCTGCCCTACGCGGTTGGACCTCGGAAGTTCCCGGGAATTGTTATCAGGAAGGAGTACGTTGTTCTTTCAGTCAATGGGGGGCTTCCGGAGTAGAGGCATATTTACAGAGCGATCGGGTTGGAGCCGATTACGTGGATGTTTTTGATCCTGTTAATAATATTAAAGCTCGTTGTTTGGTCTCTCCCCGTTGGGACGAGGGTGCTTCAATGGAGGTGAAGTTAGAAAAGATCATCACTCAGAAATGGATAGCCATTTTTCCCGAAGGGTGTGAAGCCTGGGCGGAACAAAGGCGTACCGGATATCCCCGTCTGTTTCCGGTGCGGGTAAATAATAGTAAAGACGGTTGTATTGATACGGAGGTGATGATCAGGAGATTGAATTTTCCGGCTTCTATGGCCGATGTCGACCCGGAACAATATGAGAAACTGGAAAAAGCTTTACAGGGAGCTGATACTCCGGGGACTCGCCTGTGGTGGGATACCGGAAGAAATTTCTAATTTTATATTATTATTTCTCGGAATTTCTTTTCATTTTTAAGGTTAATATTTCTGCTCGGATCGAAACTTTTCTGAATTAATTTCGTTATAGAGGTGGAGAAACAGAAGTTAATTAACCTTTTAAATAACATTACTATGGAAGGAAATATTGGTTTAGATGCGAAAATGATCAAATCAAGTAAGACCATTTTAAATAATTTACTTGCAGACCATTTTGTTTTATTAGCTAAAACATGGAATTTTCATTGGAACATGAAAGGTCCGAGTTTTAGATCATATCATACTTTTCTCGAAGACCTTTACAACGGATTGATTGAAGATATTGACGCTATTGCGGAGAGGGTACGTGATTTGGATGAACGGCCGTTAGGTTCATTGAGGGGGTGTCTGGAACATAACCGTATAAAAGAATACGATGAACAACAACCGCTTCCGGACGCTAAGCATATGCTGGCTCAGTTAAGAGATGATAATGCTGAGATTATCCGTCAGATCCGGACAGACCTGGAAACAATGGATAAAGAAGAATCCAAGGATTTCGGTACTTCGAATTTCTTGGAAGATATGATAGAGAAAAAAGAGAAAGTAGCCTGGATGATTCGGGCTCACTTGGAGTAAAATAGGTTTTTTTGTTATTAGTGGAAACGGGTACCTCACGGGTTGAGGTACCTTTTTTTGTCAGATAGATAACGAAAGGAAAAAGATTTTGGATTTTTATCTCTATTTTTGTCCGGTATATTTAAGCTGTTAGTGAGCATGAACGAGTGGTCGATAGGAGATGTGATTATTCCTTGGTATGAGCAACATCGTCGGGATCTTCCTTGGCGAAATACAAATGATCCTTATTTGATATGGATATCGGAAGTTATTCTCCAACAAACAAGGGTCGTCCAAGGATTGGATTATTTTATTCGGTTTGTGGAGCGCTTCCCGAATGTTGTTTCGTTGGCAGAGGCGGAGGAAGACGAAGTGATGACTTATTGGCAAGGATTGGGGTATTATAGTCGTGCCCGTAATTTACATCAGGCGGCTCGAGAGGTTGTTTCACTATACGGAGGACAATTTCCTCGAAGCTATGAGGAGGTTCTTTCTTTGAAAGGAATCGGAGAATATACGGCCGCTGCCATTTGTTCGTTTGCCTATCGTTTGCCTTATGCCACCGTAGACGGAAATGTATATCGCGTATTGTCCCGGTTGTTCGATATCGATATTCCGATAGATTCCGGAGAGGGGAAAAAATATTTTGCGGAACTTTCCCGGACCTTGCTCGATCGTTGCCGTCCCGATCTTTATAATCAGGCTATTATGGAGTTCGGAGCATTACAATGTATACCGAAGTCTCCTGATTGTGAACATTGTCCTTTGAACAGTCGTTGTTTGGCAAGAGCAAAAGACAGGGTAGAGCGGTTGCCTGTAAAAGTAGGGAAAGTACAAGTAAAACCCCGTTATTTTAATTATTTGCATATCCATGATGAAACCGTTTTTTTATTAAAGAAAAGAGAGGGAAAAGATATTTGGCGTAATCTATATGAATTTCCGTTGATTGAATCCGACAAACCTCTAACTTTTTCGGAACTTCAACGGACGGAAGAATGGAAACATTTGCTGGACGGGGCAGATCAACCGGAAATAAGAGTGGTATTCGAGCCTCCTAAACATGTGTTATCCCACCGGGTGATTTATGCTGTTTTTTATGAAATAAAGGTCGATCGTTTTTCTCCTGCCATGACAAAGTTTATAAGGGTATCGAAGGAGCGATCGGGGAATTACGCTTTTTCCCGGTTAATGCAACTCTACTGGGAAGCCTGAAGGTCATTTTGTTTATTTCCGTTTGAGGTTTCTGATCGTAAATGTATTTTTTCTTGTTAAAATAAATGACATATCGTTAGTTGTCGGGGGAGATTTTTGACTTATAGAGTTATAAAAGTTATTTTTTAGAGGTAATGAGGGTTAATATTGGCTCGCAAAAGTGTGAAATCTGTTAAAATGTGGAATGAACTTAAACCGCTCCATGTTAAAAAAATATTAATCCTTTCGTGAAGATATAAAATCTTGTCGAATAAAAACACCTTCCTTTGTTGGTAAAGGGCTTTCGATAGATAATGAATCGATTAGATGTAAAAGTTAAGTTTTTTATAAAGTATTTTTTACCATGAAAAACATGGGTAAATAATGTCTATTTTTAGTGATGAAAATTGCGTCATATTTTTAATGGAGTGATGTGATTTTTACAAACTAACTATGATACGACGTGTGTAACTAAATCTATAAAATTTAACAAAAATCTATGGAAGAATCAATCGTTAAAGTCGAAAATTTGTCTCATCGCTACAGCGTTCAGTGGGCGATACGGGATATTAATTTTGAGATTACCAAGAATGGAATCTATGGATTGTTAGGCTCTAATGGTGCCGGCAAGTCTACGACCATGAACATTATGTGTGGAGTGTTGAAACAAACGGAGGGAAGCGTATTTATAAAGGGAATCGATTTACGGGAGCATCCGGTAGAAGCTAAACGGCATATCGGTTTCTTGCCCCAAAAACCGCCTTTACATATGGATTTAACGGTAGAGGAGTATTTGATTCATTGCGCTCGCTTGCGTCATATTCCGGGTAAAGAGGTCTCTAAAGCGGTTATGGAGGTCATGGGCCGTTGTGGTATTACTCATTTCCAAAAACGATTGATCCGCAATTTGTCAGGAGGATATCAACAACGTTTGGGGATAGCGCAGGCTATCGTTCATAATCCGGATTTTGTAGTATTTGATGAACCGACGAACGGATTGGATCCGAACCAGATCGTTGAAATTCGTCATTTAATAAAAGAGATTGCGGAAGATCGTACGGTTGTTCTTTCCACCCATATCTTGCCGGAAGTTCAGGCAACCTGTGATTATATTCGCATGATAGAACAGGGGCGACTTGTTTTTGCCGGGACTGTGGATGAATTCGATAACTATATTATACCGAATTCATTGGTCGTTTCTATGGTTGCTATGCCTTCCGCCGAAGAATTACGCGGTATCCAGGGAGTATTGGGTGTGGAAGAGCTGGGAGGAACAAAATATCGCTTGCAATTTACGGATGTACAGGAAGTTACGGAAAGAATAGTGGAAACGAGCGTTGCTCGAGGATGGCGTTTAATAGAAATTTACCTGGAAAAGAGTTCATTAGATACAATTTTTGCAGAATTATCAAAAAAATAAAAGAAATAGACAATGAAGACGATATATAATATAGCCAGGACCGAATTACAAACTTTATTTTTCTCACCGATAGCCTGGCTAATTCTTATAATTTTTACTTTTCAATCCAGTATGGCATTTGCCGACGCGATGGGAGGCATGGTGAGAAGTCAATCTTTGGGTTATAGTTTGAGAGGCGTTACCTTAGGTGTGTATACTTCTCCTTGGGGGGGATTATTTCCTATCGTACAACAATACCTTTATCTTTACATTCCCTTGTTAACCATGAGTCTGATGAGCCGGGAGTTGGGCAGCGGTTCCATAAAATTACTCTATTCTTCACCGGTGACCAATGTCCAGATCATTTTAGGAAAATACCTTTCCATGATGATCTATGCTTTGGTTTTGATAGGGGTGTTGATGATTTATGTTCTTTTTACTGCCTTTACGGTTAAGATGTTGGATTTTCCGGCTATTCTTTCCGGATTGCTCGGGCTCTATCTTTTGATCTGTGCCTATGCGGCAGTCGGACTTTTTATGTCCAGTTTGACCTCTTATCAAGTGGTTGCCGCTATGGGTACATTGGCTGTGTTGGCCGTATTGAACTTCGTGGGAGGTATGTGGCAGGATGTTGCTTTTGTTCGTGATATTACTTATTGGTTGTCAATCTCCGGACGTTGTGACGAATTTATTAGCGGTTTGATTTGTAGTGAGGATTTCTTGTATTTTATTATCGTAATTGCTTTGTTCCTCTCGTTGGCGATCATTCGTTTACAGGCTTGTCGTCAGAAAACACCATGGGCTGTCAGTATGGGTAAATACGTGAGTGTTGTCTGTATCGCCATGATTTTGGGGTATTTGACCTCTCGTCCAACATTAATGGCGTTTTACGATGCAACCCGGACCAAAGTGAGAACTTTAACTCCGAATAGCCAGGAGGTGGTAAAACACTTGGAAGGAGGGTTGACCATCACGACTTACACGAATGCTTTGGAGGACGGTTCTATATGGTATGCGACTCCTCGTTACGTGAATCAGGATTTGGAACGGTTTAAGCAATATACCCGATTCAAACCGGAAATTAAAATGGAATACGTTTACTATTACGATACGGTAAATAATCCTGATTTGGAGAAACGTTATCCGGGCCTTTCGGATCGGGAGCGTATGATAAAAATCTGTAATTCATGGGGATTGGATTCTAACCTATTTATCACTCCGGAGCAGATTCGTCAACAAATTGATCTGTTCCCGGAAGGAAATAGATTTGTTCGATTGCTGGAGCGGGAGAATGGACAAAAGACCTTCCTTCGTGTTTATGATGATATGAGACGTTTCCCGGGTGAAACGGAAATTACAGCCGCTTTGAAACGTTTGGTAATGAAATTGCCGAAAGTAGGTTTCCTGACGGGTCATGGAGAGCGGGACAATAAACGTGAGGGAGATCGGGATTATAACCGCTTTGCTCAGGAAAAACCTTTCCGTTATTCGTTGATTAATCAAGGATTTGATTTCTGTGACGTGGTGCTGGATAAGGACATACCGGAAGATGTATCCATTTTGGTTATTGCCGAGATGAGGAACCCGATGACGGCAGAAGAAAAAGCGTATTTGGATAACTATATTGCCAAAGGTGGAAACTTGTTGATTCTGGGAGAGCCGAAACGTCGGGATATTATGAATCCGTTGGTAGAACAATTCGGTGTGCAATTTGTGCCGGGTACGTTAGTAAAACCGAGTGAAAACTTCCTGCCTGATTTTATTATTACGGATCCGACGAAGGAAGCGGGGGAACTCTCTTACGCTTTTGATGACATGCTTAGCTACGAATATAAGGCAACGATGCCTAGCGTTTCCGGTTTGGAATATACGGAAGGAAAAGGATTTACTATGACTCCTCTGTTTAAAACGGATTCCTTGGTATGGAATGAATTACAAACCACGAATTTCCTTGACGACACGGTAAAATATAACCCGGAAAAGGGAGAGGTTCAAAAATCATATGTGACCGGTTTAGCTTTAGCTCGGAAAGTTGGAGAAAAAGAACAAAAAATTATTATATTTGGAGACGCTGATTGTATCAGTAACGGGGAGATCAGTATCGGAAGAAAGACGGTCAGAGCATCCAATTATACGATTGTTATGGGGGGATTCTTCTGGATGTCGGATAATGAGGTACCTATCGACGTACGTCGTCCGCCTATGCCCGATAATAAGGTTTACTTGGGAGAGACCGGAATGTATGTTTCTAAGATTGGATTTATGGGGGTATTCCCGGGAATATTAGCTATATTTGCCATATTGATCTGGATCCGTAGAAGAGGAAGATAATAAATAGATTACGATGTATTCTGAACCGTTACGACGGTTCGGAATACTGACCTAAAATAAACGATGAAAAAAACAAATTATGAGTTTTACAATTGACAAGCAAACCCTGGATGACCTCAACATTTTCGGAAAACAGCACAGAGGGAATTCGATTTACAGTTTGTTCAACACCACTCGGACGAGGGGAGGGGCTTTGGTGTTGGAGGAAATGTTTCTTTATCCGCTATCTGACGTGGATAAAATCAATAAAAGGAGTACGATAATCAAATATTTTCAGGAAAAGAACGTGGAGTTCCCGTTTCGGAGCGAAATATTCGATACGATAGAACATTACCTGAGCAATACGGATAGTCGTACTAAAATTGTGGCTGAGAATAACACTTTACAGCGGAAATTCCGTAGTTATATGGGGACGGATACCGAATATGAATTATTGCATAAAGGTATTTTGGCCTCCGTTGAAATTATTAATTGCTTGCATGACTTTTTTATTCAGATCGATGCTGTAAATGCTGTCGATTCTTATAAAGAAGAAGTGGTGGAAATGAATAAGATCATCCTTGATGAGGAATTTGCTTGGGCGTATAAAGAGAAGGGCGTGAAAAAAATAGCTTACGCTAAAACGGCTGATTATGATCATATTTTACGTTATGCCGCTCGGGATAAAATAAAGAAATTACTTTACTACGTCTATAATATGGATGTGTATATTTCTATCGCTCAGGTTGCTATTAAACGAGGTTTTGTTTTCGCGAAAGCTTTACCACCCGATCAAAATGTATTGAAAATTGACGGGATGTATCATCCTCAATTGAAAAATCCGACACCGAATACTTTACATGTTGATCACAATAGTAACGTGATCTTTTTAACGGGAGCCAATATGGCCGGGAAGTCGACTTTTATGAAGACTTTTGGTGTTTGTATATTTTTGGCCCATATGGGATTCCCTATCCCGGCCGAAAGCATGGAATTTTCCGTGCAGAACGGAATGTATACGACAATCAACTTGCCGGATAACCTGAACATGGGATACAGCCATTTCTACGCTGAGGTTCTCCGGGTAAAAAAAGTGGCCGAAAGTGTCAGCCGTTCACAGAACCTGATTGTTGTCTTCGATGAGTTATTCCGCGGTACTAACGTAAAAGATGCTTATGATGCGACTGTTGCCGTGACGGAGGCTTTTGCGGCCAATCGAAACTGTACTTTCATTATTTCGACTCATATTATTGAGGCTGGAGAGACATTACGCGGGCTTTGTGACAATATTAATTTTGCCTATCTTCCTACGGTTATGCAGGGAAGTATGCCGGTTTACACGTATAAACTGGCTTCAGGTATTACCAATGACCGTCATGGTATGATGATTATCAATAATGAACATATCATTGAGATAATAAAAAGTAGAAAGAAAACCAACAACGCTAAATCTAATTGATCATGAGCTTTACCGTAGACAAACAGACTTTGGATGACCTTAACATGCTCGGTAAATATAAGAATAACTCTATATTTAACGTGTTTAATCATACTTGTACCCGTGGCGGGGGACAACTGTTGGAATATATGTTCCAAAATCCTTTGAGTGATGCTGAGGCTATCAATACGCGGAGCAGTATATTCCGTTATTTTCAGGAACAAAATGTGGAGTTCCCTATCGAAAACGAGTTATTCGATGTGGTGGACCATTACTTGAGTAATTTAGGGCATGCAAATCCCGTTGTGGCAGCAATGAATACCTGCCGTAGGAAATTATTGAATTACATCGGGTCGGATAAGGAGTTCGAAATGATATATAATGGAATCATTGCTTCGATCGAATTTTTGAATCTGATAAACGATTTTAACCAGAAACTGGCTAAAGGGGGAGCATCCTCTCCTTACTGGAAAACGATCGAGGAGATGGATGGTATCCTTCACGATAAAAGAATGGCTTGGGCACTTAACAACCGGGGTGTGGCTCGTCTCTCTTTGGCGAAGGTGGCCAGATATGATCATCTTTTACGGTATACTTGCCGGGAGAAGATTAAGAGGATGATGCAAATTATTTATGAGTATGATGTGTATATCACGGTTTCCCGGATTGCCAGAGAGAAGAAGTTCGTTTACGCGAAGGCAAATCAAATGGTAGAGGATAAGAATGATATAACGATAACGAAGGTATACCACCCTCAATTGATAGGCGCTGTTGCCAATTCGGTACATATCGATCATGAACACAATGTGATTTTTCTGACAGGTGCCAATATGGCTGGAAAATCTACATTCATGAAATCATTCAGTATCGCTATTTATTTGGCTCATATGGGATTTCCCGTTGCGGCCGAACGCATGGAGTTTTCGGTTCAGGACGGTATGTATACTTCCATTAATGTGGCTGATAACTTGAATATGGGATATAGCCATTTCTACGCCGAAGTGCTTCGCGTAAAGCATGTGGCAGAAGAGGTGAGTTTGGGTAAAAATCTGGTCATTATTTTTGACGAGTTGTTTAAAGGAACCAACGTGAAAGATGCTTATGATGCTACCGTTGCCGTGACAGAAGCTTTTGCCGAGAATCGGAATTGTTCTTTTATTATATCAACCCACATTATAGAGGCCGGACAGACATTGCGGGAACATTGTTCCAACTTGGAATTTGTATTCTTCCCGACCATTATGAAAGGCTCTATTCCGACTTATACCTATACGTTACAGGAAGGTATTACCAATGACCGCCATGGTATGATGATTATCAATAATGAACATATCGTGGAAATTATAAAAGGTCGGGAGGTTGAACCGGCTAAATAAATAAGTACAATAAGAGATTTTTAGGCTGACAAGAAATGTCAGCCTAATTTTTTTTATTTATTGTATGGAATATCGTAACGATTTGCTAACTTTGTGATACTAAGCAATACGATGAAGGCCTTTTTGAAATATACTGTTTTACTATTTGTGGTAGTTATTTATCTGGTTCAACAGATAGATTCTTCCATTTGTGTCGTTACGACCGATAAACAGGAAAAGATTGTTTCAAATGAAGAAGAGGCTTTCCATCAGTTAGCACTTCTGACCGCTTTGAATGCGAATGCGGTACCTGTAAATTCGGTCCATGAGGTACTGAATTCTTTTCCGACTTTTCGTTATCTTCCCAAGAGTAATTTTTCTTTTGGGGTAGAAGAACGTAGATGTGTATTTCCTTCTTATTTTAAAAATGTCGAACATTTTTATAAAGATTCCTTTGCACTAAAGCAAGACGCTGGATATTATGTCTTTGCTTTACGTGAAATTATTGTATGATTCTTGAACGTGTGGGTGTTTTTGTGCCTATTCGGGCTTTTGCAAGAATATATTTATTCTTAGGCTAAAGGCTAATTGAGTTATTATCCCAGAAATGATTGTATTCAATTTTCTGGAAAAAAGAATCATTATTTAATTTTTATACTATGGAAAAGTTTGATTATATTGGAGATATTATATTAAAAGTAGATGAAGGTAAAATTGTAAAGAAAAAAAAATCACCGGTAAAACCTTTAGGCCTATTGATCGTTGGAGCCGCTGTTTTGTATTTTGGTTCTACTCATATTAATGCCGCAGAGAATGATATTCTCTCTTCGGTAGCGATTATGATCGGTTTGGGAATTATCGGGTGGGGTGTAGTGGCTTTTCTCGTGAAGAAAGAAAATTATATCTATAGTCCGACAGGAAAAGTATTAAAAAAACACAAGGTGTACCTGTCTCCCAACCAATCTTCCAAGTTGTACCAGATTCTGGAAGAAGATAAGTTCGACGATTTGCAAGTACTCAACCGGACCAATCAGTCTAATTTGAGTTTGGAAATTTTTAGTACGGACGACGAGGAATACGCTTTGGTACAAGCATTGGAATTTATTCCATACAATGATGTACCTACTTCTCCGGTAAAAATATGCTCGGGAACAAGGGCAAAACAGATCGCTTATTTTTTAAAATAAATTCCTAATTTCTCGGCCACTTTAAACATATATTCTCTGGCTTCTTGGGAGTTATTTCCTATAATGCCATCAAGGATTGCTTCTTTGATGGCATTCTTTATGTCTCCGATCAGACGGCAAGGAGGTAAATTAAAGGTGGCGATAATTTCTTCTCCGCTGATGGGGGGTTGAAAATTTCGTATGGCATCTTTTTCTTCTACCTCTTTCAGCTTTTGGCGAACGATCCGGAAGTTTTCTAAAAAACGTTTTACTTTTTCTTCATTTTTTGAAGTGATATCTGCTTCAGCCAAGCACATCAGATCATCGATATCGTCTCCCGCGTCGAATAGTAGACGTCTAACAGCAGAATCCGTTACAATATCTTCGGAAAGAACAATGGGGCGCATATGTAAAGAGACTAATTTCTGGACATATTTCATTTTTTCATTCTGGGGTAATTTTAGCCGGTTGAATATTTTGGCTACCATACGTTCTCCGATATGATTGTGGCCGTAGAAAGTCCAACCTTGTCCGGTAATGAATTTTTTGGTAATCGGTTTGGCTATATCATGTAATAGTGCGGCCCATCTTAGCCAAAGATCGTTTGAATTGTTGGCGACGGAATCTAAAACAGTCAATGTATGATAAAAATTATCTTTATGACCGATACCCTCGACGATTTCAATTCCTTTTAATGCTGTCAATTCGGGAAAGAAAAGGTTTAATAGCCCGGCTTCTTCCAGCAATCGAATCCCTATCGATGGCTTGGGAGAAAGCATGATCTTGTTGAATTCGTCTATGATTCTTTCCTTTGAAACGATTTTTAATCGTTCGTTGTTGGCTTTTATCCCTTCAAAAGTTTCCGGTGCAATAGAAAATCCTAATTGGGAAGCAAATCTTACGGCCCGCATCATTCGCAACGGATCGTCGGAAAAAGTGATGAGCGGATCAAGAGGTGTTTTTATGATTTGTTCTTCGATGTGTTGCAGACCGCCGAAAGGATCAATCAGTTCTCCGTAGTTGGAGACATTCAGGGAGATAGCGAGTGCATTGATTGTAAAATCCCTGCGTTTCTGGTCATCATCGAGAGTACCTTGTTTTACGACGGGTTTTCGTGAATCGAAATGGTAGGATTCCTTCCGGGCTCCGACAAACTCAATCTCTACGCCTTTATAGCGGAACATGGCAGTTCCGAAGTTTTTGAATATGGAGACGTGCAGATTACCGAGTCGTTGTGCCGCTGTTTCGGCTAATTCAATGCCGTTTCCTAATACAACAATGTCGATATCTTTGGAGGGTCTTCGCAGAATCAGATCCCGTACGTATCCGCCGATAACATATATCTCACTTCCTTTTTGAGTTGCAATTTCCGATAATAGGTGAAAAATGGGATGTTTCAAATGCTTCTGCATATTTTTTCTATTGAATGATAGATTCTCTCTGGTAAAACGGCATACAAAAATAGGAAGTTATACGTTACCGACCAAAATTCTTTTCGGTTTGTTTCTGTTAAAGAGGAATTGTCTGTTCGGAGTTTTTTTCTATTTTTGAGTTGCAATTAAAGGAGGTATGGAAAGAACAAGGAAATGGGCTGTGTTATTTGATTTGGATGGTGTTGTTTTAGATACGGAAAAGGCATACGATGTTTTTTGGGAGGAAGAGGGGAAACGATATCGGCCCGATGTGCCATCCCTTCATCGGAAGATCAAAGGCTTTACTTTACAAAGAATCATAGCGGAGTTTTTTGGAAATGACCCTCAAAAAGAACAGGGGATTTTGCAACGACTGGATACTTTGGAGTCTTGTATGGAGTATCCTTATATTCCTGGAGCCCTGGATTTTATAAAAGATCTTAAGCGTCGTAGAATTCCGATGGCTTTAGTAACCAGTTCCAATGAAAAGAAAATGGGATACGTGTATCGTGTTCATCCAGAATTAGCCGGGTATTTTCAAGTGAAGATTACTGCCGATAAGATTACCCGCTCTAAGCCTGATCCGGAATGTTATCTGTTAGGAGCAGAAGAATTGGGCGTCGAGCCGGAGTTTTGTTTTGTATTCGAAGATTCTTTTGCAGGCTTGGAAGCCGGAAAGAGGGCGGGTATGAAGGTGATCGGAGTAGCGACAACCAATCCTCAAGAGGAAATAGAGAAGCGAACCGACCGGGTGATATCTGATTTTGTAGGCTTTGATTATGAAAAAATGATGAAGTGATTCTATGATCATTTCCAATCGCTTGATCTTTTAATTCCGGCATTTCGTTTCATTTCTGTCGTGGCAACCGGGGTAAATCCAGCGGGGGAGGGGGCTGTCAATCGTGTAGATGTTTTTTCATTTGCTTTAATCATTTGGTCATTAAATCTTTCAATCACAGAGTAAAAATGTATAAGCCTAATTTCTTCATTATAACAGGAGGTCCCGGGGCGGGAAAAACAACTGTTTTGCAGGAGCTCCGGGCCAGAGGAATAGTTACGGTAGCAGAGGTCGGCCGGAGTATTATCCGTGAGCAGGTTGCTTGTGGAGGAGATGCTTTACCCTGGAAAAATATCCGAGAATATTCGGAATTAATGTTACGGCATTCAATCCGGGATTTTGAGAATCACGAAAAGATAGGGGAACCTTGTTTTTTCGATCGGGGAATTCCGGATGTATTGGGATATAATCGTTTAACGGGTTTGGATATACGGAATGAATTGAGGAATGCTGTTTCTTACTACCAGTATAATAACAAAGTGTTTTTATTTTCTCCATGGGAAGAAATATATTGTATCGATGAGGAACGAAAACAGAGTTTCGAATTGGCAAGAAAAACCTGTGAGGAGATGGAAAGAGCCTATAAAGCATTAGGATATACGGTTATATCGGTTCCTTTTTTACCCGTCCGGGAGAGAGCAGATTATATGCTTGATTTTTTGCAGAGAGGATAAGGTTGGTGATCATAAAAATAGTCTGGAATTTACTTCCAGACTATTTCTATGGGGTGATTCCGAGATCACACGATACCGGAAAATCCCATAAAGGCCATGGCTAATAATCCGGCCGTCAGTATTGCGATAGCAGGTCCTTGCATTCCTTTCGGAATATTTACCAGTTCCAATTGTTCCCGAATACCGGCGAATATGGTTAGGGCTAATCCGAAACCCAGGGCCGTAGAGGCTGCAAATACGACCGATTGCAGCAGATTGTAATCTTTTTGAATAACCATGATAGCTACTCCGAGAACGGCACAGTTTGTCGTAATTAATGGCAGGAATACTCCTAAAGCCTGATACAGGGCCGGACTTACTTTTTTCAGAATAATTTCGACCATTTGTACGAGGGCTGCAATGATCAGGATAAAGGTGATCGTTTGCATAAAACCGATTTGCAGCGGATCGAGTACTGTTTTTTGTACGATAAACGTAACTAATGTGGCCAAAATCATTACGAAGGTAACGGCTCCGGTCATGCCGAGTGCGGTAGGGACACTTTTGGAAACTCCTAAAAAAGGACATATTCCCAAGAACTGAGCCAACACGATGTTGTTAACAAATACTGCCGCGATAAATATAAATATATATTCCATTATAGTTTTAGATTTTAGGTTCTTGTCATATCATCTTTAATTCGTCTTCCTGATCCTGTTGATCAGAGCAATTAAATAGCCTAAAGCGATGAATGCTCCCGGGGCTAAGACGAAAATAAGCATTCCGTAATGTTCACTATACAATGTTATATTGAATAACTTACCACTTCCGAGGATTTCCCGGATACCTCCTAAAATAGTTAATGCCATGGCAAATCCTAATCCGATGCCTAATCCGTCCAGAATGGAAGGAATAGCCTTATTTTTCGAAGCAAAGGATTCGGCTCGTCCCAATACGATACAGTTCACCACGATTAAAGGAATAAATAATCCCAACGATTCATGCAGAGCCGGTGTATAAGCAGCCATACACATGTCTACCACGGTAACGAATGCTGCAATGATCACGATGAAACCCGGTATCCGGATTTTATCGGGGATCAGGTTTGATACTAATGAGATCACAAGGTTTGACAGGGTCAGCACAAATGCCGTTGCTAATCCCATTCCCAACCCGTTGACTGCCGATGTCGTTACTCCCAATGTGGGACACATTCCGAGCAATAGAACGAAGGTCGGATTTTCTTTGAAGAAACCTTTGGTGAAATTTTGCCAATTGTTCATAGGTTCAGTTTATTTTATATTGGCGACTGTGTGCAGTCGTTAAATTTGTTAATTCTCACTTTATTTGCTGGGTTGCTCCCGATTGTGTGTCCGAACCGTTTAGAGCGGCTGCAGCCCGGTTTATTGCATCCAGAAATGCGCGTGAAGAGATGGTTGCTGCTGTGATCGCATCCACGTCTCCGCCGTCTTTCGTTACTTTTAATCCGGTTTTTCCCGGGTTTTTCCCGATCACGTTTCCTTTTCCTCCCTGGGTAAACCAAATATCCATTTTAGAACCCAGTCCCGGAGTCTCTTTATGTTCGAGTACAGAATAGTTGTGAATGGTTCCGTCCGGGTTAAAACCGACCATCAGCCATATTTTCCCGCCGAAACCGTTGTTGGTGTACGTTTTTATTGCCGTACCGACAAGTTCACCCGCTTTTTTGGCCGGATAAAACACCAATTCGCCTCCGTCGGGAGTCTTTTCTGTCCATGCTTCGGCCATCGGGTCGTTGTCGAATCCTGCTACGACATTCCGGATCGCTGTTACCTGTTTTTCCAGTTTGGCTTTGTCGATCAGCCCTGAAGTAAATGTATTGACAAATCCAACGGCAGCCGACGAGATTAGGGTTATGGCGAATAACACTAATACCATATTTTTAAAGGTTGACTCTAATTTCTTTCCCATAGTTTTTTTATTTATAGTTTGCAAATTGGAATTTACGATTCCAATCAACAATCGTCGTTATTGTTATGCGAATCTCATCGGTTTACAGTATCTGTTGATCAACGGGGTGAAACCATTCATGATCAGAATGGCGAATGACATCCCTTCCGGATAGGCTCCAAAATTCCTGATGATGACAGTTAATAACCCGATACCCACGCCATAAATAAACATTCCTTTAGGGGACATGGGTGAGGTGACGTAATCTGTTGCCATAAAAATGGCTCCCAACATCATACCCCCGGTAAAGAGGTGGAATATAGGACCCGCAAACTGGTCCGGACTCGCTAAATGTAAAATACCAGAGAAAATAATAACGGTAGCAAAGATCGTTACAGGGATATGCCAAGTAATGATCTTACGGATAAGCATATAAGCAAAACCTAAAAGTAAGGCAAGTGCGGCTACTTCACCGAGACTACCTCCTATGTTTCCTAAAACTAAATCTCCGTTTGAAAATCCGGCTGCGGACAAAGCGTCGGATATGGGCTGTCCTGTCTTGAAAGCTCCCTTGGCAATAGCTAACGGAGTAGCACCCGTTAAAGCGTCTGTTGTCGAGAAACCTTGAGGAATAGGCCATGTTGTCATTTGAACCGGAAAAGAGATCAACAGAAATACTCGTCCCACGAGGGCAGGATTAAAGATGTTGTTTCCTAAACCACCGAAGCTCATTTTTCCAACTCCGATGGCCACTAAGGCACCGATGATCACGATCCATATCGGAAGTGATGAAGGCAGGTTGAATGCCAATAGAACGCCGGTGATAATAGCCGATCCGTCCCAGATGGTCGGTTGTTGTTTTAATATGTATTTTTGAATCAGATATTCAAAGACGAGACAAGCAATCACGGAAGTCAGGGTCACGGTGATAGCTCCCAAGCCGAAGAATACGATGGCACAGATAAATGCCGGAATAAGGGCAATCAGCACGCCATACATGTTTTTTTCTATCGAATCCCTGCTGTGGATGTGAGGTGAAGGAGATATGATTAAATTACTCATAAGTGAATTTTAATTTAAGATTTATGATTTACGTGATCGAATCATTTGGCCTGTTCTTGCCTTTCCCAAGCGTATAACATCCAAAAGAGGCCTGTTGGCCGGACAGGTGAAGCTACATGAGCCACATTCTATACAGTCCATGATTCGTTCTGTTTCTAATGCCTCCGTTCTGTTTCGTTCACTTAGGGACATCAATAGGTAAGGCTCTAATCCCATCGGACAGACACTAACACATTTGGCACACCGGATGCAATTACGGGAAGATGTTCGATTGGCTTCCTGTTGATTCAGCAGTAAAATGCCGCTGGAACCTTTCGTGATAGCGATGTCTGTAGTCGTTAATGCTTTACCCATCATGGGACCACCACCGATGACTTTTCCCGTGTCTTCGGGAAGACCACCTGCAGCTTCGATTAACCTTATGATGGGAGTACCGATCCGGCAGAGGTAATTTCCCGGTTCTTTTAATGATTTTCCCGTTACCGTAACTACTCTTTCGAACAAGGGTTTATGCTTCATAACGGCTTCGTATACGGCATATACTGTTCCCACGTTTTGCACAACGGCTCCGACTGCAATCGGAAGAGCACCCGAGGGAACATATTTCCCTGTCGTGGCCTGGATTAATTGTTTTTCTCCGCCTTGCGGATATTTTATTTGTAGCGGATATACTTCAATCCCTTTTGATTTGCGAGCTTCTTGCCGGAGAGCTTGAATAGCATCCGATTTGTTATTTTCAATGCCTATGATTGCTTTTTGGACATGAAGGGCTTTCATCAATAATTCTATCCCGACGATCAATTCGGCCCCGTGTTCCAGCATCAACCGATGATCGGCTGTCAGGTACGGTTCACATTCTACACCGTTGATAATTAAAACTTCTGCCGTATTTCCCGGTGGAGGAGATAATTTTACTTGAGTGGGAAATGTTGCTCCTCCCATTCCGACGACACCCGCACTTTGAATGGCCGATATGATCTCTTCTTTGGTAAATTCGTCCGGCCGTTTGTTTATGGGCTCCCGTAAAATTCCTTCTTCCCATTCGTCACCTTCTACCTTTATAATAATGGCGGGTTTGGGATACCCGCTGCTATCTATTACAGGTTCTATGTTGGCGACAGTCCCGGAAACGGAACTATGGATGTTGGCGGAAATAAATCCGGTGGCCTGAGCAATAAGTTGTCCGACTTTCACCTGATCGCCTTTTTTTACGACCGGGGTAGCTGGAGCTCCGATATGTTGTGAAAGCGGGATAATCACTTGTTCGGGGATTGGCAAAGTAATAATTTCCCCTTGTGATGATAATTTATTTTCGGGTGGATGTACACCTCCTAATTTAAATGTCTTCAACACGGTTTTCAATTTTAGGTTTTCGGATTCAGTAGGTATTTTAAACTCTACGCTTCTTTGTTCGTGGCGATCGTCTCGCTGGGTTCGGTTATTTTCCGAGGCGGGAAATTCACTTCATGAATGGCACCCGTCGGACAAACACTAACACACTTCCGACATAATTTACATTTCCGGAAATCGATGTAAGCAAGATTATTTTCTAATGTGATCGCTTCAAAAGGACACTCTTTTACACATTTTCCACAACCGATACAAGCAGCCATACAAGCTTTGCGGGCGACGCCACCTTTATCTTTGTTCACGCAGCATACGAATACTCTACGGTCTTTCGGTCCCTTGTTTCGCAACTCAATAATACCGCGGGGACAAGCTTTCACGCAGGCACCGCATGCGACACATTTTTCGTCGGAAACAACAGGTAGTTCGTTAGAATCCATGTGAATAGCATCGAATGAACAGGCTTTTACGCAATCGCCGCATCCTAAACAACCGTACGTGCAATCCGTTTCTCCCCGGTAAAGCGAGTGTTCAATGGCACAAGAAGAGTAACCGTCATACCGGCTTGTACGTTTCCGGTTTTCACAAATACCGTTGCATCTCACAACGGCAATTTGCGGAGTTTGTGCACTTGCTTCCATGCCTAAGGCTGCGGCTACTTTTGCCATTGTTTCTGCACCTCCTACCGGACAAAAGAGTCCGTCCAGGGAAGTCGCCTTTACGGTCGCTTCTGCAAATCCCCGACATCCCGGTTTTCCACAACCTCCGCAATTCGCTCCCGGTAGTATACTTTCCACGATATCGATTCTGGGATCCTCTTCAACTTTGAATTTTTGTGCCACCAGATAAAGGATTACAGCTGCTGCAATTCCAATGACACATAAAGAGATAATAGTGTAAATAATAGTAGTAGTAATCATAAGGTTTTTCGTTTTGTCTCCTCGTTACAGTTATAGCGCTCGTAAAGTTATTAATTTTTTCATGTTTATTCTATTTTCACCTTGAATTTTATCTTTTGAGCAAACCTATTCCTAAAGAAGTATATGATTATAAAATAGATGGTAATTGTTAAAAGTGTAAATAGGGCAGCCCATGTTTCTTTTATTCCGGAAGAGATAAGTAGTGCCAAAATAGCTATTATGACCACGGAAGGAAGCAAGTAAGCAAACAGTACGGAGTATAAGGCACTTCCGGTACTGGCCATCACAATCACTTTATCTCCGATCGCTACGGGAGTACCGGGTTTTTCAGCCGTGATATTTTTGTGGGTTACTTCCGATAAACCGCAAGCTCCTTTGGCATGGCAGGCAGCGCAGGCAGACTGACTCTGGATAGAAACCGTGATATGGGAATCGTTAACTGCAATAACAACTCCTTCGTGTGTAATCGTTTCAGCCATTTTTTTCTTTTTAAACGCCATAAAGATAGTAATAATTTTAAATTGGCGATTTTAGATGAAAGGATTGAGTCATTAATGGATTGGAAATTTTTAATTTGTAACCTGTAATTAAAAAAGTCAGGATCTACATCCTGACTTTTTTTATCTATTTTTTGCGCATGAAAATTTGAATGGGTACCCCTGTGAATTTCCAATGTTCGCGAATTTTGTTTTCCAAAAATCTTTTATACGGCTCTTTCACGTATTGTGGAAGATTGCAGTAGAAAGCAAACGAAGGAGTTGCGGTCGGTAATTGTGTGATGTATTTTATACGAACATATTTACCTTTCATACTGGGAGGAGGGAAGTTTTCTATCTCTTCCAGCATCACGTTATTCAATTCCGACGTTTTTATTTTTTGAGAACGGTTCTTATACGTTTCGATTGCCGCTTCCAGAGCCTTTAATAAACGTTGTTTCGTCAATGCCGAAGTAAAAATGATTTGTACGTCATTGAAGGGGGCTATTCTCATCCTTAACTCTTTTTCGAAATTGATAAGGGTTTTGTTATCTTTTTCTACAAGATCCCATTTGTTGACGAGAATAACAACTCCTTTCTGGTTTCGTTCGATCAGATGGAAGATGTTTAAATCTTGGGATTCCATGCCTCTGGTCGCATCAATGAGTAACATACATATATCCGAATCTTCTATCGCTCTTACGGAACGCATAACGGAATAAAATTCGACGTCTTCATTTACCTTGGTTCTTTTCCGTAACCCTGCCGTGTCGATCAATAGAAAGTCATGCCCGAAACGATTGTAACGGGTGGTTAACGTATCTCTTGTTGTTCCGGCTACGTCGGTCACAATATTACGTTCTTCACCTATCAAGGCATTGATGGTAGATGATTTTCCCACGTTCGGCCGTCCTACGATCGCTATTTTGGGAAGATGTTCTGTTTCTTCAATGGTATTATCGGAAAAATGTGAGACCACTTTATCTAACAGGTCGCCCGTCCCTGAACCGCTGGCGGAAGAAATCGGGAATAACTCTTCTCCTATTCCCAGTTTATAGAACTCATGGGCATCGTATAAGCGTTCTCCATTATCCACTTTATTGACAACGAGATAGGTCGGTTTGTCTACTTTCCTTAACAGTTTGGCAAAACTTTGATCCAAATCGGTGATTCCCAGTTCCACATCACATACGAAAAGGATAACATCTGCCTCGTCTAAAGCCAATATTACCTGTTTGTTAATCTCTTCTTCAAATATATCCGAACTGTTGGATACATAACCGCCGGTATCGATAACGGAAAATTCTTTACCGATCCAGTCTGATTTTCCGTAATTGCGGTCGCGGGTTACTCCACTCTCTTCATTTACAATGGCTTTTCTTTTTCCAACCAATCGATTGAAAAGGGTTGATTTTCCTACATTCGGTCGTCCTACGATTGCTACTATATTACTCATATGAATTAATTGTAAATTTTAGATTAAGCGATTAAGTAATTCCGTGACGGATTTGGATTACAGGCATTTGGTGAAAAAATTATTACTCCATCGAGATTTTTATTTCATATCCTTCATCAAATCATTCATTCCGTTAATCACATAATCAAAATATGTTTGTTTTTAGGCTTGTTTGTACCCAAAATTCTTCAAATCTTTTTCCTTGTTTCTCCAATCTTTCAACACTTTTACGTAGAGATTGAGGAATACTTTTTTGCCAAAAAAAGCCTCTATATCCAAACGGGCTTCTGTACCTACTTTTTTTAGAGAGGCCCCCTGATGTCCGATAATTATTCCTTTTTGCGAATCGCGTTCCACGTTAATGACAGCCATAATATTAATTCGTTTCGCTTCTTCTTTGAATTCCTCCACGACGACTTCCACGGAATAAGGTACTTCTTTGTCGTAATTTAAAAGGATCTTTTCCCGTATAATCTCGGTAACGAAAAAACGAGCAGGCATATCGGTTAAATCTTCTTTATTGAAGTAAGGCTCACCGACGGGCAAGAGCTCCAGTATCCGTTTGTATAGATTGTCCACGTTGAAATTTTCCGTGGCTGAAAGTGGAAATATTTCAGCCTGAGGTAAGATTTGCTTCCACCTGTCGAATAAAGCGTCTAATTTGTCGGATGTGGTTAAATCTATTTTATTGATGACCAACAGAATCGGGGATGGGCTTTGCTTTACCTTTTCAATAAAGTCTGCATTTTTTTCGAAATCTTCAACGACATCAGTAACATAAAGGATGATGTCTGCATCAATGATTGCCGATTTGGAAAAATCAAGCATGTATTCTTGCATTTTATAGCTGGGTTTGACAACACCCGGTGTATCGGAAAATACGATTTGATAATCATCTCCGTTCACGATTCCTTTGATCCTATGCCTGGTCGTTTGTGATTTGGAGGTGATGATAGATAATTTTTCTCCGACCAACCGATTCATTAAGGTTGATTTTCCTACGTTGGGATTCCCCAATATGTTGACAAAACCTGCTCTATGCTCCATTTATTTAATCATTTAATTGAGGGCAAAGGTACGATAACTAATTGAAAGTTGGAAATCGGGAGTTGAAATTTCTTTCGAGACAGGAATGAAAACAATTTGTTATCTTTGTCTGAAATAAATGAAATGCAATGATTATAGATAAAATTTTGAATAGTAGTAGTATAGAAAATCTGAACCCGTATTTTAAAGCTGTGTTCGATTATATAAAGACTCATGATATGGCCATTATGCCTTTGGGACGTATCGATATTGCAGGAGATGACGCTTACATAAAGGTGGATGAGGTAGATGGAAAAGAGAAAGAAGAGGCTTTTTTGGAGCGTCACGAGTCTTATATCGATATACAACTTCCCTTGTCAGGCGGGGAAATTTATGGATGGAAGGCTAAGGAAGATCTGCAAAACATAAAAACAGCTTATGAGGTTGAAGGTGATTTTATGTTTTATCAGGACAGACCTTCTTTCTATTTTCCGTTACAGGCCGGAGAGTTTGTGATATTCTTCCCGGGAGATGCCCATGCTCCTTGTATCGGAAAAGGAAAAATAAGAAAGGTAGTAGCCAAAGTAAAAAAGGGATAGATTATAAAGTGATCGAAAGATGGTGAAATTGAACTCGATTCAAGAGTTAGCCGATCCTAAAATCATTTGGTCAATAAATTTAAAATCATGGACTATGAAAAGAATATATAAAATCGTTATAGGAGTATTAGTCGTTCTATCTGTGGTCTATTTTTGTCTGCCTTATTATGCTCAACAGGCTTTGATTCATTGGTTTCCGGATATTGACGATTTGTCTTTGTTTGAGAAACATACCGTGATGAAGCCGGATAGTTGTTGGGAGTGGATGGCGGCTCATGATTACAACGACTATCAATTGGAGAAGGAGGACGATGCTTATTTGGATCAATATAAAACGGTTTCTTTTCTTGTTATTCAGAATGATAGTATCGTATATGAGGAGTATAGAGACGGTTGGAACGATACGTTAACGTCTAATATTTTCTCTGCTACTAAAAGTATCGTAGGGCTTCTGATCGGAGCCGCTTTGGATGAAGGGAAGATCGGAAGTTTGGATGATCCGGTAGCGAAATATATACCTGAATTCGGAAAGGACGAGAGGGCGAAGATTACAATTCGTCATCTATTGACAATGAGTGGTGGGTTGAGTTGGGACGAATCGTATAGTTCCCTTTTTTCCGTTACGACTCATGGGTATTACGGAAACGATTTGTATAAATTGGTCACCAACTTGAAAGCGGTCGATGAACCTGGAAGACAATTCTCTTATCGTAGCGGTGATACACAGATATTGGCTTTTGTCATAGAGAAAGCAACCGGAAAGACCGTTAGTGCGTACGCGGAAGAAAAACTATGGAAGCCGATGCAGGCTTGTCGGGATGCTTATTGGTTGTTAGACAAGAAAGAGGGGGATGAAAAAGCATTTTGTTGTTTTCATGCTACGGCCCGGGAGATGGCTCGATTTGCTCGCTTAATGATGCATGACGGAAATTGGAACGGGAAGCAGTTGATCTCCGAAGCCTATATGCGGGAGGCGACTACCCCGGCTTCCTATTTGAAAGACGAATGGGGGAAAGATTCATTGGATTATTATGGTTTTCAGATTTGGATCATGGATTATAAAGGAATGCAAAATCCTTACTTCAGGGGAATGTTAGGACAATACGTCATAGCCATTCCTGAAAAAAATGCCATAGTCGTTCGGTTGGGACATAAAAAGGACGAGAAGCGTGTAAGGGAAACTACAAAGGATGTGTACCGGTATATGGATATAGCGACCAAAATTTTGGATAGCCGGAAGTGAAAATAGAACGGATGATCGGGAAAGATCATCCGTTTGGTATATATTAGTTGCATTTACCGCAGCATTGCGATTGCTCTTCGCGAACCTCGGGTGCTCCCTCTCTATTGTTATTGCGCCTGTCCATCATTTCTTTACGGCGTTTTTCCATTTCCTGCTTTTTCTTTTCCAGGTTGGTGATATAGGTTTTGTATTGCTCTTCGGTTAATATCTTTTTCATGGATGCGTTTTGTTCTTTTTCCAATTTTTGATTGTAGAACATTAAAGAATCCTGGTTATTGCGATACTTTTGGAAGATTTCGCCTCTTTTTTTAAAATCGGTAGTGAATAGTTCTGAAACTTGTTTTTCTTGTTTTTCATCTAATTTTAGCTCGGTCTTCAATTGAGCGACCCTTTTCTGAATCATCTGCTCGAGATTCATCCTTTCTCTCGGTCCACGTTGGTGGTGTTGTTGACCCTGGTGTTCTTCATGATGATTCTGTGCTTCTATGCTGAAACTAAAACACATCAAAAGGGCGGAAATAATAAATGTTACTGTTTTCATACTTGTTTCGTTTTAAATTAAACATTTATGTTTGCTGAATATAAGACAATATTAAACGTAAAAAGTTTATTCTCGATTTTTATACGATAATTACAAGCGGATTGTAATTATCGTATCGGCAGGGAATATACGAGAACAAACAGAAACAAGTTGTTCTTTAGGTATTATTATTCGGAAGGGAATGCCGCTCGGGTAAACGACCTGTTTAATGTTTAATCGTAATTTTTTTCCCCTTTGACTCGTTGTGAAAACGGTCAACGGAGGTAATAACGAAACGGTATTTCGTATTCTTGGTATCGGTTGGTAAATAACACTCTGTATAGCGGGTGAATGCCATGATCTTCGACGGATTGTCCAAATCGATCTTTTCTCCCCGCTTGAAACGGTAAATCACAAAATATTGAGCATCCTGCGGATTTTCCCGCTCTCCTTTGACTTTCCATTTTAACGTGTAACCCTGTGGCGTTTTTTCAGCTTTCAGGTTGCATATTTTTTTAGGGTGATGATCGTACATATGCGTGTAGGCCGGGATGAGGGCCGGATAACGATGATAGTTTTGTTGCAGGCTATCGGCGATCCCGTTGTTATTCCATAATATTTCGTTAGCTGGCCAAAAACAATGTCCTTTGACGTGGCGTAGAGAATGTTCGATTTTCATTTTGCGGGTTAGATCCCCGGCTTTCATGGAGCGGGCCACGTCCTGACCGATATAGAGATGAACGTTATGTGCATGCTTGTCCCACCATTGAGCTAACGTGGTGTAATCGGCAGCCGGATGCCCTATTTCCCAATAGATTTGAGGTATATTGTAATCGATCCACTTCTTTTTAACCCAGAGGGTAATGTCCGCGTACAGGTTATCGTAGTTTTGCAGACCGTTTGTATTACTTCCGCTGCCATCCGGCGTATTTTTTTTATTTCTGTAAATACCGAAAGGGCTAATACCGAAGCGTACCCAGGATTTCGTAGAAGCAATGGTATGTTTTAGTGTTTGTATGAGCCTGTTTACGTTTTCTCTCCTCCAATCATCTTTGTTTTCCTGTGAATATCCTTTAGGGATTCCATAGGTTTGAAAACTGTTTTCATCGGGGAAAGGTAGACCGTTTACCGGGTAGGGATAGAAGTAATCATCCATATGAATGGCATCGATATCGTAGCGTTGTACGATATCTTTTACCACCTCACAGATAAATTTCCGACATTCCGGTATTCCCGGATCGAAGAGAATCTGCTTATTGTAGGTTACAAACCATTCCGGATGTTGGTGGTAGACGTGAGATTCCGCGAAAGTCGTATTTCCCGATGTACTGGCCCGGAAAGGATTTAACCAGGCATGGAATTCCATATTCCGTTTATGGCACTCTTCGATAAGAAAGGCCGTGGGATCAAAAAAGGGTTCTGGAGCTTTACCTTGTATTCCGGTACAAAAACGACTCCATGGTTCCAATTCGGAAGGGTACCAGGCATCAGCTTCCGGTCTTATTTGAAAAATGATGGCATTGAAACCGCATTTTTGGAGGAAATTGAGTTTTCGGATGAAGTCGGCTTTCATTTCATCGATACTCATTCGACTGTATTCGTTTTGGTGAACGGTTTGTATCCAGGCTCCCCGAAATTCGCGTTTGATTTGTGCAGAAGTATTTGCACAGATAGAAACGAGTACAGTAAAAATCAGTAGACGAACGTATTTCATATAGGTGGTATTTTAGCGTCAGATTTTTCGCAAAGATAGAGAATAATCACAACGAAGCAAATTCTACCGGAGGAAGGAGAGAGGGAAAGAGTGCCCTCTGGCTGCTCTTTCCCTGAAATTCAAAGGTGTGTGTTGGTGTACGAGCAAGAATTGCTCATTACTGGTGTGAAACACCATTTAAAAAAGAAGATTCTTGTATATTTTCTGCTAATTCTTTCATTTTAAACTTAATTTCCTTCGTTGCCGTGGAGTTTATTTTTACTTCTGCATTAATTACCTGCCGGGCTGTTTGCAATGCTTTTTCCGGTAACTCCATCTCTTGGTATAAATAGGCTAATAAAAAAAGAGGATACAACCTGTTCGGAACTAAGTAGTGTGCTTTAAGAAAATAGTATTCCGCCTGATGAAATTGTTTTTGGGCCTGATAGTTTTTACCGATCAGGTTAAAGATCATAGGATCGGCCATACCTTGTGCCGCTTCCGATAAAATTTGGTTTCCCTTGTCGAAATGTCCTGTCTTTGATAAAGCGTCCCCGTATTCAAATAAAAAGTCGGGATGGATCTTTAAAGTCTGATATAGGGCTCCGTAGGACTCTGCGGCTGTGGCAAAAATTTTCATATCGTAATATTTTTGAGCTTGAGCCCATTGGGTATAAGCCTGTCGCATCTGATATTTCGGATAGATAATTCCGATATTTATTCCTAAAAGTAAAAGATAGATAAAAATAGGATGCATCTTCCCTCGGGATGGATTCTGGACTTGTGACGTGTTACAGAGTGCGAGAAGGAGGGGAAAAAGTATCGCAAGTGCCAACGTGCTTAATGGATAAGAAAACAACGACACAATACCAAAGGCAATAAAAGCAGCTACCGGGGCTACCATGTGCGGGTTGTGTCGGATGTTACGCAGTCCGTACCATAAAGTGGAACAGAGCAAAATTAAAAAAAGAGCAATACCGATTATACCCCCTTCTACGGCAATCTGTAAGAATTCATTAAACCCGTATTCGGGAATGTCTGCAAGTAATTTTTCCCTTGGAGTGAAATCTCCTTGCATAAAATAATTTGTTTGTGCTTCCCCGTATGCTGCTGGAAAATTTCCAATGCCGACACCGGTTAACGGGTGTTCTTTTAATGAAGAAAGTGATATCTTCCACACCAGTAACCGACCGTCGGCGGAATCTTTTTTCAGCCTGTAGATTCCATAACAGGCAATAGAAAGCACTAGGATGAAACTTATCAATAAGGTTAGATAACCTTTGGGATGTTGTTGATGTATTTTATGTAGTTTTTCTTTTAGTTTGAAAAGATAAAAGAGAATAATACCGGAACCTGCCATGCCGGCAAACCATGCACTCCGGGCCATGGTGGCTGGAAGAATGGTTATGATTCCAATAAGTGTGGAACCCGATAGAAAAAGTAAAAGGGCAATCGTTGCTATCTCATTATCCGCTTCCGCCGTTACCGTTCTACCCTTTTGTTGAACGATGGTTATCAATTTTTGGGCTAATCGAATGGTCCAATATAAACTAAACGGTATAACGATGGCCAGAAAAGCTGCATATGGCCCCGGATTATTAAAAGATCCAGTAATGCTGAACCGGGAATTCTGGCTGGGTAAATAGGAGTATAATTGACAGTATCCCCAAATGACTTCAATAAAAGCCAAGGCGATTAACATGAAATGAAAAGTTATATCGGCCGTTTTATTTAATTGGAAAAAAGCAAGAAAATAGAAATAAGAAGTGATTACTAACAGGAGAGTTCCTGTTTTCATCACTTCATGTGTGTTGGTTGAAAGATATATGCCTGTAATCGCTACAGTCATTGTAATCATATTTAAGTTGGTGATATGATTCCATGCAAAATAGAAAGATTTACGTAAAGTGAGTATACAAGCGATTATTCCAGCAGCCGGCAAAAAGGTAAAAAACCAGAATTGCTTGGCCACGGAAACACCATGAATGATTTTTGTATCTATAATCAGCATGGTAGCCGTCAATAGAAAGAAAATCAAAAAAATGGCATATGTGCTCCACTTATGAATCGCTTTTATCATAAATTTCCATTTGTTTCTTATATAGTCTCCACAAAGATTTATTCTTTACCGGATTACCGACCAATATGACTTTTCCGTTTTTATCCAATAAAAAAGATTGAAATTCAGGTTGTGACGGCAAATTCTTGTTTGCTTTAGCGAATGAATTGTCATAATCGTAAAACAACGGGTAATTGAATTTATTCTTAACCGCAAAAGCAGAGATTTCATCAAAATTAGATGAATGAATCACGAAGATGAAATTAATCTCTTTGCCGTGTTGTTTTACCTCTTCTATGAGTAAACGCCAGTCATACAGTCGCATATTGCATTCCGTGCATCCGGTCGTATCAACAAAAGTAAGAACGTTATAGTCTTTATCTAATATTTCGGTCTGGGAGATCGTGGTATCTCTTCCTTCTACCTTAGGTTTCAGGGAAGAGGGAATCGTAACGGTCTTTCCGTACCATTCCTGTACCACTTTCTTGGTCTGATCCTCTTTCGAATAGCAACCGGAGAGGATTAGCGTGATCGAAATCATTAGTATAAATGATCTATTCCAATGCATATTTTACTAATAAAGATTTAGGCGTATTGGTTAAACCGTATATGGCATGTTCTTCTTTATTGTAAGAAATGTTGGTGAAGGGTATGGATAATTGATAGGTTTTCACGTGGTTTCCTTCCCAATCGAATACAATGATCTTTTCTCCATAACCCACCATGTTCTTAAAGTTTCGGTAACTCCTTCCGGAATACAAAGCGTATATGTAATCATCCGTCACTTCGATATCACAAAATCCGAATAAATTGTCGATAGAGTAAACGACAGGTTTAGATTTTTGTGACGAGAGCGTGGCTTTAGGGGCATATAGATTTTGTTCGGAAATCCGGGTAATGGTCGAATTATCGTGGATCATACCGATATCTATGATACCGCTTTGCATGTTTGCACATACGAATTTGGAACCGTCGGGTTTTAGTTTGGTAATATTGCTGGCAAATAACATACTTTTTAAGGAGTCGCTTATATTCTCCTTCCCCGGTGTTTCCGGGTAACTTAAAAAGTAGTCGGAATGATTGTCGTGGGTCAGGCAATAACGTCCTTCCGAAAATATGCCTGTGGATAATATGAGCGAACCTTTTTTGGCAACACTCAAGTGCTTCGGGGTAGAGGAAAGCGACGTGAATGTCGGTCCGAACCCGGGTTCATCCCTTTGGTTGATATCCAGTTCCACTAATTTATCGTTTCCGAAATCATAGGCCGTTAACATACCGTCCGAATCCATGTTCATGGTTAAGAAATAGAGTCCTTCCGCGGCTCCTGTTCCAGTCGGTAAAAAGGAGAACAGCTTGGTTCCGTCCAATTTATAGATGGACAGTTTGTTCACTCCATTTTGATTCAACACGATAAGTAAGGAATCTTTCCGGATCACCTTGGTCGGATTGAAGATTCCGATGGATTCCAAGTCGATTATCCCTGTCGATTTTTGCATAGCGACACTTCCTTCTTCACTAAATAAGGGATTTTCCTTTTTTATTTCGCGAATCTCGTTTGCACACCCCCAAACAAGAATAAGTACTGATATAATATAACTAATCTTTTTCAAAACTTACTGATTTTAAATGAGGAAATTAGACTAAAGTTCGGCTGCTAACCCCGGATAATAAACAGGATTTCCATGTCCATCAGAAGTTAAACATAATGTTCCAACAGCTTTACACCCTCCTGTACCTCCTCCTTCTCCACTACCTAAAGCTTCAATATTTTCCAGACAAATATCTACCGTCGTATTATCCTTCGATACAGATACATTAACGGAGATAAGACCAACAAGTACTAAAATGACAGTAAAAATGAGAATTCTAATTTTCATAATTTAATTTTTTATTTGATGAGACAAAATTAGGAGACTAAAATGAATAAAATGTTCCATATTTGTACCGATTTTGTGTTTGATATGTAGCTTTTCTTTTTAACAAAATATATTAGGGGCAGGAAAATAAATTGTTACTTTTGATGTGGCTAAAAATAAATGATATTTTATGAACAAGCGAATTGAAATTACGTGGACGATTTCGATAATCGCAATGGTGTGTATTGTTGTTTTTCAGGTATTCTGGCTGTATAACCTCTTTCAGTTTCAAAGGTCGGAGTATGAGAGGTCTGTAAATAAAATTTTGAAGGAAGCCGTGGAACAAGGTGTTGATTTATTTGTTAATGATCAGATGTTATCCTCAAGGTTGTCTGCGATTAGTGTTTCGCAAAATAGAAAAGAGTTGTGGATAGTTTTGGATGGAGAAAAAGATACAATTAACTATGATGGTGATTATAATTATGTAACTTTAATCAACAGATGTTGTTATGATATTGTGAGTGTAAATTCGGGTAAAAATATAAGGCGTTTGGACAGTATATGTGCCGAGAATCTTCGGGCAAAGGGTATAAATGAGAAATATATTCTGGAACTAATAGATTTGAATAGAGGAGTCGTATTGGAAACGACAGAGAATGAACATGCCCATGTAAATAAATACATAGAATCCTCGATATTGACTTTGGGATTAACCAGTAACCACGGGTTGATAGCTTATTTTGATATTCCCTACAGGTATTTCTTTGTCCAGATGGGAGGGATTTTGATTGCTTCGATTCTTGTCATGTTGATCTTGACCTGGTGTTTTATTTATCAGATCAGGACGATATTGATGCAGAAGCAACTGAGCGAGATGCGTGAAGATTTTGTTTACAGCATGGTACATGAAATTAAGGGACCGTTGGCATTTGTGCTAAACGCGTTGAAGATGTTTCATATGCGGAGTGTTGACGGTTTGTCGGATAATCAAAAGAAATTATTGGACGGCATTGGCATGAAGGTCAAATCCTTATCCAATTTATCGGAGAAAATGTTGGTTTCCGGTAAAAACGGAAAGAGTTTGATGCTTATACCGGAGGAGTTGAATCTGAAAGCCGAGTTGGAGCAAATAGTGTATGAATACTCTATGGATCACCGTTCTCCTGATATTCACCTGGATTATGCTTGCGAGGAGGAAATGATACGGGCAGATCGGGTACATTTTCCGAATGTAATCCGTAATTTGGTAGATAATGCCATAAAGTATTCGTCGGACAAACCTGATATTACAATTCGTTGCAGGTTGGTGAACGGAACTTTTGAGGTTTCAGTTGCGGATAAGGGACGGGGTATTCCAAAAGAGTATTTGAATAAAATTTTTGAGTCTTTCTATCGTATTCCTAATCCGAAAGGCAACGAGATTCATGGTTTTGGAGTCGGCTTGAGTTACGTGAAGCAAGTAATAAAATCCCACGGAGGTAAAGTTCTTGTTGAAAGTGAGGTCGGAAAGGGAAGTAGGTTTACCATTGTTATGCCTGATATAAAGAAATAAATATAGTGTTGGTTAATTGATAAAAAAATGGTTAAGGTTTTATACGCGGAAGATGACGCTTTGTACGCGGACATGTGTCGGGATTATTTAAAAAGCCTGGGATATGACGTGTATTACGCGAGTACAGGAACAGAGGCTTGGCGTCTATACAAGGAGGTGGACCCGGATATCGTATTGTTAGATGTAATGATGCCGGAAATGAGCGGTTATGAGGTCGCTAAGTTGATACGGAAAAAGGATGAGCAAGTACCTATTTTGTTTGTAAGCTCTTTAACCTCTTCCCGGTACGTTGTGGAAGGATTGCAATTGGGAGCGAACGATTATATTCGAAAAGAGTATTTGATAGATGAGGTGGGGGCCCGTATTCAGTCCATATTGCGTTTATCCGGTTTAAATCGTAAAAAAGAGGATTCTTTTGTTTACATTAGCGAATATACCAAGCTCAATTATGTGGAGAGTGAACTGATCGTAAAAGGAGAGGTCATTCATTTGACTCCTTTGGAGTTGCGTTTGATTCGTTTCCTGGAAGAGCACGCGAACGAGGTCGTAAAAAAACAGGATGTGATGGAAGCTTGTTGGGGAAATGATTTTGTTGCAACATCCCGTTATTTGGATAAGTTTATTTCGAGGATACGAAAACTTTTGGCTAATGATCCGACTTTGAAGATATCGACGACCTGGAGGGTGGGATATTGTTTGGTCAAAAAAGGGGAAAACAACGGTTAATATCTGTCTCGTTTGATTTTACCGGATCAGGTTAAAAGTTCGTTTCCATGAGATTTGTCGGGTTTCCGGATCTTTAGAATAAAGAACGAGAACGGCTTTTCCGATAATAAAATCCTCCGGTATCAGCCCGATATAACGGGAATCCCGAGAGTTAAAGATCTTGTCCCCGGCCATGAAATACCAGTTCTTTCGGAAGGTGTAACGGGTAATGACAGAGTCTTTCAGGTATATTTTTCCTTGTAGGGTACGGAGCGAGGCATGGGTTTCGTAATAGATGAGTCTGCGAAAAAGAGAGACATTGACGGTATCCAGAAGAATGGTTTGTCCGGCAGCCGGAATAAACAGCGGGCCAAAATGACGCATTGTCCAGTCGTGGGTCGTATCAAAGGGAAATGTACGGTATGTTCCCGGAAGGTACTCTCCTTGAAAATGGGAGAGGAGATACTGCTCGCGTAAGTTCCCGTATCCGGTTTGTCCGTTTACCGTGTATATCCCGTTGGATATGGAAAGCGTATCGCCGGGCAGACCGATACAACGTTTCACGTAAAAATGAGATAGGTCCATTTCCATTTGATTCGAAAAAAGGGGAGTGGGAAGATTAAAAACGACAATGTCGTTCCGGCGGATGGATGAATATCCCGGAATACGAAAAGTTTCCGGAGTCTTTCCCGATTCGAATTTTAATTGTTTATAAAATCGAGCTCCGTTATAAAGTTTATTTACCATAATATAATCTCCCGGTTCTATGGCAGGAGTCATGGAGTCCGTCGGGATCGTGAAAAAGTCCACGACAAAAAGACGAAGTAGAAGCGTGATGAAAAAGGCAATAACAATCGCTTTCAAGTAAGGTATGAAATGTTTTCTTCGTCTCATATTTGTGGATAAATAGAAGTTTCAAATTTATAATAAAATTCGCACGGAATGAAACAGTAAGTTTTATTGTACTTAAAAAAGGGTTATTTATTAGCCTTTTTAAGAAAATAAACCTATTTTAAATGTATGAGATATGTAGCAAATTTGTGGTGAATATGTAGGATTTTTCGCTTCTTCTGTTAGTCCTAAAATAGGATCTGGTGAATCATTGTCTAATATAAGAATTTGTTAGATAATGATTTAAGGAGAGGAATTAGTTTGAGGTAGCTTGAAGTGCATGTTGAAGGGGGATGGAAAAATTCTTTTAAAGGATGTATCTTTAAGCCATCCAAGTGCTGATTATATGTACACGAACTAAGTATAAAATGGAAAGGGAACGGATTAGTGTTTTGTATGCCGAAGATGATGTTTTGTCGGCGATGTTGTGTAAAGATTTTTTAGAATTTCAGGGTTACAGGGTGTTCTATGTCCGGGATGGTGAAATGGCATGGCGGCTTTATCGTAAAATCAATCCGGATGTAGTACTTTTGGATATTATGATGCCCAAAAAGAATGGCTATGAGGTAGCCCGTTTGATTCGGGCCGAAAATCAGAATGTCCCGATATTATTTATCAGTGCATTGGCAAGTTCTGTCGATGTGGTAACCGGATTGGACTTAGGCGCCGATGATTATATCCGAAAAGAATTTTTATTGGAAGAGGTCGATGCTCGTATTCGTGCGGCATTGAGACGTCAACAACACAGGACAAAAAGCAGGCAAGTGTTCCGGATAGGAGAGCATTGTTTGTTTAGTTACGTGGAGCAACATGTTATCATTGCGGATGAAAAGATTCATTTGACTCCCATGGAAGCTAAAATCCTTTATGTCTTGTGTGAACATATGAATGAAGTGGTATTGAAAGAGGACATGATCAAAGAGTTATGGAAAAATGATTTTTCCGGAAATACTCGTTATTTGGATAAGTACATGATGAGTGTCCGAAAGATTTTGGAAAAAGATCCCTCTGTTCGTATTACAACTATTTCCCGGAAAGGATATTGTTTAGTGTGGTAAATGACTCGTGACTGTTTTTGTTGATGTGTGTTTTCAGAACTTATTGTTTGATTGGTCGTATTAATTGTCAAATGTGATTTTCGGAGAAAATAGAGTATGGATATAATTTCCGAAAATTTTTAAAGATCATAAAGGTATGCTTTTTACAATAGGTTTGAAGATTATTATCGGTATGTTAGGGGTCTTGTTTTTTCTGCGGATTTCCGGGAAAACACAAATGGCTCAATTAACTCCATTGGATTCAGTAAATGCTTTTGTATTAGGAGCTTTAGTCGGAGGCGTAATCTACTCGGAACTTTCGGTTTGGTATATGGTATTTGCTTTGGGTGTTTGGACTATTGTGAATATGTTCATACGTTATTTGCTACGTTTTCGTTTTTTGCGACGCCTGATTAAAGGAGATACGATAATGATTGTCAGAAACGGGCAAATTAATCTGAGGGAATTTAAACGCAATGGACTGGAAATGGAACAATTCCGGACCATGTTGCGGGAAGCCGGAATTTTTTCGATGTTTGATGTGGATGATGTCCGTTTTGAAACCAATGGTAAGTTGACGGTTTCTGTCCGGCATAATAGATCGGAATCTTACCTGTTCGTAAATAACGGAGATGTCTTAAAAAGTGCATTGGATGGCGCGGGAAAGACGGAAGCGTGGTTGGAGAAGCAATTAAATAAATTGGGTTATCCTGAAGTCAATAAATTGTTTTGTGTAGAATGGACTCCCGGTAAAGGTTTTTATATAGCTCCTAAAGAAGTGGAAAATCATATTAGTGGGAGTGAATTCGAGGAGAACGAGATTTCGAATTAGGGTGAATCCGGATGAGGTAATTCAAGTATGTTTGGATCATGAGAAGAATATGGTTGTAAAATAAATATATTTGTCTGCTTATTTTTCGGTTATAAATAATGAACGGATGGAATTAATTTATATAGGACATAGCGGATTTGCTATTTTGGGAGGAGAAATTACGATTGTTATTGATTACTATCGGGATCCGGCGGATGTATCTTCGTTTTTATTAAGACGTCCGGGGGCATTTTATGTGCTTTGTTCTCATGTACACGCGGATCATTTTAATCCGGAAATATTGAATTGGAAAACGAAACGTCCTGATATTCGTTACCTGTTTTCAAAAGATATTTTAGAGGCCAGGCGGGTTGGGGAACGGGAAGCTGTATTTTTGGAGAAAGGAGAAGTGTATCGAGATGATTTGATGCGGGTAAAGGCATTCGGCTCGACAGATGTCGGAATCTCTTTTTTGATGGATGTAGCAGAGAAACGTATTTTTCACGCGGGTGATTTGAATAATTGGCATTGGAAGGAAGAATCTACCTTGGAAGAAGCCCGGCAGGCGGAGACCGATTTTAAAGCGGAATTGGAAGACGTGGCGTTGGAAGCTCCTTTTGTTGATTTAGCGATGTTTCCGGTAGATCCGCGTTTAGGAAAAGAGTATATGTTGGGAGCAAAACAATTTGTAGACCGGATTAAAACAGGTGTATTCGTACCCATGCATTTTGATCGGGCCTATGATCGGGCTGCTGTTTTCGGGGCTTATGCGAAAGCACGAGGCATACGTTTTATTGCCTGGTCTAAAGAGGGTGAATGTATAAATTTTTAATATAACGAGTTATGAAAGTAAAAGGCAGATTTGATCATTTTAATATCAACGTGTCGGATCTGGAACGGAGTATCCGTTTCTATGAGCAGGCACTTGGTTTGAAAGAAGCACGCCGAAAGACGGCAAAGGATGATTCTTTTATCTTAGTTTATCTGACAGATGAGAAAACCAATTTTTTGTTGGAATTAACCTGGTTGAGAGACCGGAAAGAACCTTACGATTTGGGAGAGGGGGAATTTCATCTCTGTTTACGAGTGGAGGGAGATTATGAAGAGGTAAGGGCTTTTCATAAGAAATTGGGTTGTGTTTGTTATGAAAACACGGATATGGGACTCTATTTTATCAATGATCCGGATGGGTATTGGATCGAAATATTACCGATTCCATGATTCTGTGATTTAGTGATTTAGTGATTTAGTGATTAGGAGATTGGATGATTCGTTGCGGATTGCAGACGTAATTGGGCTTGTGGATTGTAGATTGTAGACTATAAATTGAAAATTACACAATCCTGTAATTTCTTAATCTACAATCGTCAATCTACAATTATTTTAGGCTATTGTAATGTTTTTGTTTAAATAGACGTCCTGGATCGTATGTAATAACTTGACACCTTCGCTCATGGGTTTCTGAAATGCTTTCCGGCCGCTGATGAGTCCCATTCCTCCGGCTCGTTTGTTCACGACGGCCGTGATTACAGCTTCTTTTAAGTCGGATTCTCCTTTGGACTCTCCTCCGGAATTGATCAGGCCGATACGTCCCATATAACAGTTGGCTACCTGATAGCGGCAAAGGTCGATCGGGTGTTCTGTCGTGAGCTGGGAATAAACTCTGGGATCGGTTTTCCCGAAGTTGAGAGCTGTGAAACCTCCGTTGTTGGCAGGAAGTTTTTGTTTTATGATATCGGCTTCTATTGTTACTCCCAGATGGTTTGCTTGTCCGGTTAAATCGGCCGAAAGGTGGTAGTCCGTTCCTTCCTTTTTAAAATTGCTATTTCGTAAATAACACCATAATATGGTTGCCATTCCCAGTTCATGCGCGTAAGCGAAGGCTTCGGCTATCTCGATCAACTGACGATGGCTTTCGGGTGAACCGAAATAGATCGTAGCCCCTATCGCCATGGCTCCCATGTTCCAGGCTTCTTTGACTGTTCCGAATAAAATTTGATCATAGGTATTGGGATAGTTTAATAGTTCGTTGTGATTGATTTTTACGATAAAAGGAATTTTATGAGCGTATTTTCGGGCTACGCTTCCCAGAACCCCGAAAGTAGAAGCTACGGCATTGCAATGGCCTTCGATGGCTAATTTTATAATGTTTTCAGGATCGAAATAGAGCGGATTGGGGGCAAAGGAGGCTCCTGCAGAATGCTCTATTCCTTGGTCGACGGGGAGGATGGAAACATATCCCGTGTTTGCCAGGCGTCCGTGTGAAAAGATTGACTGCAGGCTATTTAATGTTCGTGAATTTCGGTCGGAAGTTACCCATAAATCTTCTATAACAGAAGGAGAAGGTAAGTGTATTAATGATTTTTCGATCGTTTTGCAAGTATGTTCCAGGTAATACTCGCTCTGATCACCTAATAGATTACTTATTTCATTCGTGTTCATGGCGTTGATATTTTTTGATTTGTTTTTGTTGTTTAAACGTTATTTCCCATTGAAAAGTTTTCTTGATATATATGAACATTTTAGAGAAAAATACGTTTTATCGAGAAGAAAAATATAAATTTAAATTATAAAAACATGTCAAAGAAAATCGCTGAACAATTGGTAGAAACGTTGGTCGAGGCGGGAGTACAAAGGATATATGCCGTGACGGGAGATAGTTTGAACGAGATCAATGATGCTGTCAGACGTAACGGAAAGATACAATGGATACATGTAAGACACGAAGAAACGGGTGCTTATGCCGCGGGGGCGGAAGCTCAATTGAACGGACAATTAGCTTGTTGTGCCGGAAGTAGCGGTCCCGGACATGTACATTTAATCAATGGGTTGTACGATGCCCATCGTTCGGGTACCCCCGTGTTGGCCATTGCTTCGACTATGGCAACCTCCGAATTTGGAATGAAGTATTTTCAGGAAACGGATACGATGAAATTGTTTGAGGATTGCAGTTGTTATAATCAAGTAGCCACGACTGCCGGACAATTTCCCAGAATGTTGCAATCTGCCATACAAACGGCAATATCTCGTAAGGGAGTGGCTGTTTTAGGGCTTCCCGGTGATCTTTCGGCCGAGGGGTTGGAAGAGGTGCTCTCTTCCGTCCGTTCTTTTCCGACTTTTTCGAAGGTTTCTCCTTCAGATAGCGAACTGGAGCCTTTGGTCGCCTTGCTGAATACCTCTTCAAAAGTGACCATTTTTTGTGGTATGGGAGCAAGGGAAGCTCACGACGAAGTGGTTCAATTATCGAAATTGTTGCATGCTCCCGTTGCCTATACTTTTAAAAGCAAGATGGAAATACAATACGATAATCCCAATGAGGTCGGTATGACCGGTTTGTTGGGTATGCCTTCGGGATATCACAGTATGCACGAGGCTGAGGTATTGCTGTTGTTGGGGACTGATTTTCCGTATGCAGCTTTTATGCCTAAAAAAAATAAAATTGTCCAGATCGATATTGATCCCGCTCGTTTGGGACGTCGGGCTAAATTGACCATGGGATTTTGTGGGGATATAAAGGATACGTTACAAGCCATATTGCCTTTTATTACTCAAAAAGAGGATGATTCGTTTTTAAAAAAACAATTGGATGGTTATTCCGAAGTTAAGGATGATTTGGCCGCTTATGTAAAAAATAAGGGGAATTTGAACGAAATTCATCCCGAATATGTGATGTCGGTAATCAATGAGTTAGCTACTAAAAATGCTATATTTACAGTTGACACGGGTATGACTTGTGTTTGGGGGGCACGTTATTTGCAGGCGACAGGTGAGAGGAAGATGTTAGGCTCTTTTAATCATGGCTCGATGGCTAACGCTATGCCGCAAGCTATCGGGGCAGCATTGGCATATCCGGGCCGTCAGGTGTTGGCTCTGTGTGGGGATGGAGGACTCTCTATGTTATTGGGGGATTTGGCTACGATTGTCCAATATCGGCTACCCGTAAAGGTTGTTGTTTTTAATAACCGGGTATTGGGGATGGTGAAGTTAGAGATGGAGGTCGCCGGATTGCCCGATTGGCAAACGGATTTGTTGAATCCAGACTTTGCAACAGTGGCGAAGGCAATGGGGATGGCCGCGTATACCGTGGGAAATCCCGAAGAGGTCAAAGAGACAATCGAACAGGCATTTCGGTTTGACGGGCCGGCTTTGATTAACGTAATGACTGATCCTAATGCTTTGGCAATGCCGCCTAAAATAGAGTTTGGACAAATGGTAGGGTTCGCTCAATCCATGTACAAATTAATGATAAACGGCAGAACGGAGGAAATTTTTGATACGATCCAGTCTAATATTCATCATGTGAAGGAGTTATTGTGATAAGAGGGATGATATTTGGGATAAAAAGAAAATTGTATCAAAAAGCATATTATATTCGTGTTTGGAAATAGAGTAAAAAATAGATTTATGATACAATTTAAGCCTATAAGATTAGAAGACAAACAGATAATCACTTCTTATTTATTGCCTGATAATAACAGGGATTGTAATCTGTCGTTTGTAAATTTATGCAGTTGGCAATTTCTGACCGATAGTAGTTTTGCTATCGTGGACGATTGTTTGGTGATACGTTTTACTTTGGATGAAGAGCGGATTGTTTATCTGATGCCGGTAGGAGGAGGGGATATTAAAGCCGTGATAGGGATGTTGAAAGAACAGGCGAAGATGGAAGGACATCCGCTACGTATACATGGCGTATTTCCCCGAATGGAGGAGTGGTTGAACCGGGAATTTCCGGGACGTTTCGAGTATATTCTGGATAGAGATTATTTTGATTACATCTATTGGAGAAAAGACCTGGCCGAGTTAAAAGGGAAAAATTTTCAGGCCAAACGAAATCACGTCAATAAATTCAAACGGATGTATCCATACGAATATACTCCGTTAACTCCGGATTTAGTGCCGCATTGCCTGGAGTTAGAGGAAAAATGGTGTGAAGAGCATGATTGTGACGAATCCGAGAGTTTAGAGAATGAAAGGAAAGCCTTGAATTTTGCTTTACGCCATTTTGAGGAGTTGGAACTCACGGGAGGAACTCTTTGGGTAGACGGAGAGATCGTTGCTTTCACATACGGAGTTCCGGTAACCCATGATACTTTCGCCGTACATATAGAAAAGGCGGATACGCGAGTCGAAGGAGCTTATAATATGATTAATCAGGAATTTGCATCGCATTTGCCGGAACAATATATTTATTTGAATCGGGAGGAGGATTTAGGAATACCCGGATTGCGGAAGGCAAAACTCTCTTATCGTCCGGTGATGTTGCTTGAGAAGGGATTTGCTGAGTTAGTTAAATAGAAATTAAAAACAAGGAGGAAGGTATGCAGCGTGATTCGGAAAAAATCGTAAACCGGAAGTACCAGGAGGGAATGATCTCTTTGGCAAAAGATAAATTATCGAAATTGGAGGTCATTCGCTTGTGGAGAGATTGTTTTGAAGATACGGAAGAGTTCATCCAATTTTATTTTGAGAAAAAATACAAGGGCGAAAATACACTACTATATCGTATCGTGGAAGGCGAAGCTTTGGGGGCTTTACAGATGTTACCTTATCCTATGACTTATGCTGGTACCTGTGTCGATATCTCTTATATATCGGGTGCGTGTACGATGGCGAAGGCTCGGGGAGAGGGGATTATGAAACGGCTTCTATTAAGGTCATTTGAAGAGATGAGAAAGCGGAATGTCGTGATGAGTACTTTAATCCCTCAGGAAGCGTGGTTGTTTGATTATTATCGTCGCTTGGGTTATGCCCCGGTTTTTGACTATACCTGGGGAGTTTACGAGAAAGAATCGGGCGTATTGCCGGACAATATTGATTTTAATATTTCGGAAAAATTACCTGAATGGGACACGGATCTATACGATTATTTTGCCTCCCGGATGAGAGCCCGGGCTTGTTGCGTACAACATACCAGAGAGGATTTTGAATGTATCCTTGAGGATCTTTATCTGAGTGGAGGTGAATTGTTGGTGGCCCGGGATGCGATTGACCAGGTCGTGGGGATGGCTTTTATTTTACCGGAAAAAGAACGGGTTCGGGTGAATGATTGGTTCTATGATTCGGAGGTAATAAAGGATGGTTTGTTGACTAAAATACAACAAACCTGGGGCGTGAATCGGGTCGAATGTAAAGAATTGCCTCATGGAAAACAGCAGGTGCATTATGGAATGGCCCGGATTATAGATGTCCCCCAAATGCTTGAATTATATGCTGTATGTTATCCCGAAAAATCTTTTGTAGTGGAGGTTACTGATGAACAGATTTCTCAGAACACGGGAATGTATACCGTGAGAAAGGGAAGCTGTGAGGAAGGATACGGGCTCCAGAATTTTGTTCCCGTAAAAGTGGATGTGGCCGGGCTGACTTCTCTTCTATTGGGATACCATCCGGAACAAATTGCAGGAGAAACTTCTGTTTTTGAACATCGCCGTCCCTATATGAGCTTAATGCTCGATTAGAACGGTTGTGCCGGATTTTGCTTATGTGTCTGTGTCTCGAGAAAGTGGTCGATTTCCTGGGAGGTCAGTTTCTTCACGTTTGTGATGATTATATTCTCTTTCAGGAAATGCCCGTAAGTATTGCATTCGTCGATGATGGATTCGAATATCTCTTTTAACTCGGCTTTTATCGGTAATAAGAGAGTGAAAGTAATGTATTTGTCAAAAAATGCATACTCTTCTATTTTTCCTTGTGCTTTGGTAATGACCAATTCCGTCTCTTTTCTGGCAATGTCGTACTGGAACGATTTTAATAAGGTGTTATCATTCGCTAAATAAACGCAGAAATAACGCAGGAGAGAACCTTGTCCTCCTAATCCGGTGGACACGTATACGGTCGATTCATCCATTAACGTCGATTGAATTAGCATCCGGGATTGTTGGAGAGCAACGGTGGCCCATTTTTTGAGTTTGGTATCCTGTTTCTGAAAAGTTTCGATGGTTCGGTAAATGGCAATGTCGTCTATCGTGGCCAGGGCTATCAGCATTTGTTTTTTTTCTTTTTCATCTACCGTATCGTCAAATAAGCGATCCGTTTTTTCTTGTGCCCGTTTGCATAAGCTTTTGAAACTCTTGTCGTTTTTGAGTAATTTTTCCAACATTTCCATATAGGCATGTTGTATATCTACGTCGATTTCCTCTTCTAAGATGTTTAGCTGAGAACCTATTTTAGAAAGTAGGTCATTCATGCTGTTCCACTGTTTTTCCTCTTGTTTCTCCATTGCAACGATTGCTATTCTTCCACAAAAGTAACGTATTTATATGAATAGTGAACGGCTTCTTATCGATTTTATTTATTTCCTTTCTTTGATCTCTGGTTTAAGATGAGTTTTTTACCTGGAAAGGGATGGCAAAAAAATATTATTTCTTTTCGATTACTGATAATCAGATCGTAAATTATCAATATTACGGGGGAACTGTAATTTTTATGTTTATTTAGAAAGAATAAAAATAAAATAATTATCTTTGCCCTATTGGAAAGATAAAAGGTGGGGAGTGCGTATTATTTTTATAAGTGACTATGTTATTATCGGAATTAAAAACAGGAGAAAGTGCGGTTATTGTAAAAGTGAAAGGATATGGCGCTTTCCGGAAACGTTTAAACGAGATGGGTTTCATCCGGGGGAAAGTAGTTAAAGCGATAAAGAATGCCCCGTTGAATGATCCGATTGAATATTCTATTATGGGTTATAAGGTCTCTTTACGCAGGAAAGAGGCAGCCTTTATAGAGATCGTATCCATTGATGAAGCCGTAGATATAGTCGGTATATCCGGAGAGGTAACGGAGGTTGAAGATGCGTTGGCAAAGCATTGGACGGGCAGGGATAAAAATATTAATGTGGCTTTTGTCGGCAATCCGAATGCTGGAAAAACAACCTTGTATAATTACATCAGCGGCTCTTCCGAGCACGTGGGAAATTATAGTGGGGTTACGGTAGAGGCCAAGGAGTCCAGCTTGCGTTTTGAAGGATATCATTTTAACGTGGTCGATCTTCCCGGTACTTATTCTCTTTCCGCTTATTCCAATGAGGAGAAGTTTGTTCGCGAATATATTATGGACAAGGCTCCGGATGTGGTTATCAACGTGGTGGACGCTTCCAACTTGGAACGCAATCTTTATTTGTCGACTCAATTGATCGATATGGATGTAAAAAGCGTAATCGCTTTAAATATGTACGATGAGTTGGAGCGTTCCGGAGCTATTTTTAATTACCGGGAATTAGGAGAGATGATAGGAATGCCTATTGTCCCGACGGTAGGGGCGAAAGGACGAGGGATCAAGGAATTGTTGCGAGAAGTAATCGAGGTATACGAAGGGAGAAGTAAAACGGTACGTCATATTCATATCAATTACGGGGAAGAGATTGAGAAAGGGATTGTGGCTATCCGGACGAAATTGGAGCAGGAAAAGGATCTGATCTATAAAGCTTCTCCTCGCTTTATGGCATTAATGCTATTGGAGGGGGATGAAGAAGCGATTCAATTTGTGACCCGGGAGGAACCCAGGGAGTCCTTGGTGGAGATTATCCGGGAGCAATCCGCCCATATCGAGGCCGTATACGGGGAAAATGTAGAGTCGGTCGTGACGGATGCCAAATATGGTTTTATTTCAGGGGCTTTGAAGGAAACTTATAAGGAGAGTCCCATCGGTCGTCGACGGAAGACGGAGTATATTGACGCGATCGTAACACATAAATTATTTGGTTTCCCGATCTTTTTATTATTTCTTTTTCTGACTTTTTTTGCCACGTTTAGCCTCGGGGAATATCCTATGTCGTGGATAGAGTCCGGGGTGGGGGCCTTAGGGGATTTTGTCGGAGATAATATGTCGCACGGTCCTTTGAAGGATTTGCTAATAGACGGAATTATCGGAGGTGTCGGAGGGGTGATTGTTTTTTTGCCGAATATCTTGATTCTTTTCCTTTTCATTTCGTTTATGGAAGATACGGGGTATATGGCCCGGGCGGCTTTTATCATGGATAAGCTCATGCACAAGATCGGATTACATGGGAAAAGTTTTATCCCTTTGATCATGGGTTTTGGGTGTAATGTCCCGGCGATTATGGCTACACGTACCTTGGAAAATCGAAATGACCGGATATTGACCATACTAATAAATCCGCTTATGTCTTGCAGTGCGAGACTACCGGTTTACATCCTGTTGGTCGGAGCATTTTTTGAGGAATACGCGGCTACGGTACTTTTCGGTATTTATCTTTTCGGCATATTGATGGCGATATTGATGGCCAAATTGTTTAAACGGTTATTCTTTCACAAGGAAGAGGCTCCTTTTGTTATGGAGTTACCTCCTTACCGGATGCCGACCTTACGGACCACCTTGCTTCACATGTGGAATAAGGGAGAGCAATATTTAAAAAAGATGGGGGGAATTATCATGTTTGCCTCCATTTTGATTTGGGCGTTGGGATATTTTCCGATCGATAAAGAAATCCAACAGGAATATGAGGTACAGAAAGCAGAAGTAGAGGCCGCGTATGATAGAAGCGTATTGGCTGAGGTCGGGGATGCGGAGCAGTTGGAGAAAGAGAAGACGTCTAAACTGGAGAGTTTGCATCGTCAGGAAATTCGCGAACGTCAGGAAAATTCGTATATCAGCCGGATGGGACGAGCCATGGAACCGATATGGACTCCGTTAGGGTTTGATTGGAAGGCTGGGGTGAGTTTACTTACCGGCGTGGCGGCGAAAGAGGTTGTCGTGAGTACGATGGCTGTTTTATACCAGAGTGATGATAATACCTCGGCTTCTTCTCTGGGGGTAAAATTGAAGGAAGAGGGATTTACCGCGATGGAGGCTATTATATTTATGGTTTTCGTTTTACTGTATTTGCCTTGTTTTGCCTCCTTGATAGCGATTGATAAGGAAATCGGTTATAAATGGGCTGTCTTCGTGATGAGTTATACTATTATCCTGGCTTGGGTGGTTTGTTTCGTGTTAAAACAAATACTGGATCTGTTTATGTAACGATGTAACCTTTATACGTATAAGAGATAAAAATAAATAAGATATGCAACTGATATTTACTTATATTATTATTGCCGTGGCTATCTTCGTTCTGGGAAGAGGAGTGTATCGTTTGATAAAGAAAAGCAGAAAGGGAGGGGGATGCTGTTGCGGATGTGATAAACATAAAAAAAGCTGCTTGTGAAAGCAGCTTTTTTATATTAAGCTTTGTGTCTGTGTTCGTCAGATACAGTAAGTTTTTTTCTTCCTTTAGCTCTTCTTCTGGCTAATACAGCTCTACCGTTAGCGGTAGACATTCTTTCTCTGAAACCATGTTTGTTTCTTCTTTTTCTGTTGGATGGTTGAAATGTCCGTTTCATTGCGAATTATCTTATGTTATTATTTTCTCACTTCGGACTGCAAAAGTAGCGAATTTTTTTGTAGCTCCAAAGATTTCAGGTAAAATTTGAGACGTACAAATGTAATAATTTAACAGCATCTTTTAAGATATGGAAGAAAATTTATGTTCATCAATTAGGAAAAACTGATGCGATTGGAAAATAGTATCCGTGGACTGGAGAAAGATTTCCGATTGTTATAACAAAGTTATCGTTCCGACGTATACCATTTAAATGGAGAAAAAAATAGAGAGATATTTTTTTATTAAAATTAGATTGTTAACTTTAAAGCAATAATCGATTGTGCTATGAGACAGTTAAAGATTAGTAAGCAGATTACAGGCCGAGAATCTTTTTCGATTGAGAAGTATTTGCAAGAGATCGGAAAGATTGAAATGCTTGCACCTGATGAGGAGGCTATGTTAGCCAAGAGGATTCGGTCAGGTGATAAAGAAGCTCGTGAAGTTTTGGTGATGAGTAATTTGCGTTTCGTGGTCTCTGTAGCGAAACAATACCAGAATCATGGCTTAGCGTTGGATGATTTGATAAATGAAGGAAACCTGGGACTGATCAAGGCGGCGGAATGTTTTGATGAGACTAAGGGTTTTAAATTTATCTCTTATGCTGTATGGTGGATTCGTCAATCTATATTGCAGGCTATCGCTGAGAATGCCAGGTTGGTACGTTTACCTCTTAATAAAATCAGTAGCATCAATAAGGTCAATCGTTACTTTTTTCGTTTGGAGCAGGAATTTCAACGTGAACCGACGGTAGAAGAGATTGCAGCCCAGATGGATATTGCGCCGGAAGAGGTCAGAGAGAGTTTCAAAATATCCGGCAGACCGGTTTCAATGGATGCACCCCTCTCTTCAGAAGGAGATGCCGTAACCATGTATGATGTATTTGTTCCTGGTGATAATGTGATTCCGGAAGCCGAGCAGAAATTGAATGCCGATTCTCTAAAAACGGAGATAGATCGGTCTCTTGCCATTCTTCAAGACCGGGATGCTTTGATTATTCGGATGTACTATGGATTGGGCGGATTTCAAGCCATGTCTTTGGAAGAGATCGGAAGTCATCTCGGACTTACGAGTGAAAGAGTGCGGCAAATAAAATCAAAGGCGATCAAACGATTAAAAACGACCTGCCGGAACAAACGATTGAAAACCTACCTGTAAGATGTAAGAGTATCTGAATCACAAGTGGATACTTTTTAATTTTTCGCTGTTTTGTTATTAATTTGATACTAAAGGGCCTTTTATAGTTTAAAATTGATAATAAAATAAAGGGAAAATATTTTATTATAAACTAAAGTCCGTATATTTGTTCGCCATTATAAATCCTTTTTAAAGGAATATTGAAAGGGAGAAACATGGGCGATATGTAATTTTTTAGTAATTTGTAAAACGCGAACCTTATGGGAAAGTATGAACTAAACAAAAACCTTGCACAAATGTTAAAAGGTGGGGTAATCATGGATGTTACCAATGTAGAACAGGCAAAGATTGCTGAAGCTGCCGGTGCATGTGCCGTGATGGCATTGGAGAGGGTGCCTTCAGATATTCGTAGAGATGGCGGTGTTGCCAGAATGTCGGATCCACATATGATTAAAGCAATAAAGCAAGCCGTATCTATTCCTGTAATGGCAAAAGTAAGAATCGGACATTTCGTAGAAGCTCAGATATTAGAGGCGATCGGTATTGATTTCATCGACGAGAGTGAAGTGTTGACTCCTGCTGATGACTTATACCATGTGGATAAAACTGCTTTTAAAGTTCCGTTTGTATGCGGATGTCGTAATTTGGGTGAGGCTTTGAGGCGTATTGGTGAAGGTGCAGCTATGATGCGTACCAAAGGAGAGGCCGGTACGGGTAATGTAGTGGAGGCTGTGAAACATATGCGTCAATTGAACAATGATATAAAGATGGTACAAGGAGCTCCGGTGGAGGCTTTGATGTCTATCGCCAAAGAGTTGGGAGCACCGTATGATCTCGTGAAATATGTACACGAAAACGGAAAATTGCCTGTGGTGAATTTTGCTGCCGGTGGTATCGCTACTCCTGCTGATGCGGCTTTGATGATGCAACTGGGATGTGAAGGTGTATTTGTCGGTTCCGGTATTTTTAAATCGGGAGATCCCGCTAAACGGGCAAAGGCAATCGTTTTGGCTACTACGTATTATAATGATCCGGTTAAATTGGCTGAATTATCAGAGAATTTGGGAGAACCTATGTCAGGATTGGAGATTAATACGTTGGAAAATAAATATGCCGATCGTGGTTGGTAAATTGCAAGAATAAAATATAAAAGAATTTCAGGGAGGTGAGTTTTCAAATCCCTGAAATTAATTTTTGCTTCTGGCTGTGTATAAAACAGCCTTTTTTTGAGGCTAAAAATCAAGGATGATGAAAAAAATTGGAATTTTAGGGTTTCAAGGTGCTGTCATAGAACATGAACAGCATATCCGGAAAATCGGACAAGAACCGATAATTATAAAATACCCGGAACAATTGGAAGAGATTGATGCCATTATATTGCCTGGTGGGGAGAGTACTACGATGGGGAAGATATTGAATCGTACCGGTTTGATGGAGCCTTTACGGGAAAAGATAAAAGCGGGCTTACCCACGTGGGGAACTTGTGCGGGAATGATTTTGTTGGCCAAGGAGTTGGTAAACGATTCGGTTACTCATCTGGCTACCATGGATATTGCCGTACGGCGTAATGCTTACGGTAGTCAAATCGACAGTTTCTCCGCTAACACGGTAATTCCTAAAGTCGGAAAAGAAGAGATTCCCCTGGTATTCATTCGGGCTCCTTATATTACGAAGGTCGGAGAAGGGGTTGAAATTCTTTGTGAAATTGACGGGCATATGGTGGCCGCCCAAGAAAAGAATATGTTGGTGACCTCTTTTCATCCGGAACTGACCGATAGTTCGGAGTTCCATAATTATTTGGTATCCATGATTCAGGAGTAATAAAAAGGAGGTTATCTGATTTAATTTCCGCAACCCGGAGCCGGGATGATAGAAGAGCAGGGTGACTCTGTTCACAATGGTTTCTTTATTCGTCAAAACGATTTCTTTAGAAAGATTTTGCTCTGTGAAATCAAGTGGATAGAAGCCTCCCGAAGTTATTGCTATATCCAGGCCACAAAACAGAATAAGTTGATAATCACCTGCCCGATGGCAGAAGTAAAAAAGAAACTTCCATCTGATATCTTTATCCAGATATACCGTTCCTACATCATCAACAAGAGAGGCGTCAATAAGTTTGTGCCCCATGCGGTCGATGAAGAATCGTTTCCGGTGAGCCGTAAATTCAAGCCAATGGTTTTAGAGCAATTCCTTTTTCTGGAAAACCCAAAAGACAAACCGGAAAGTGATTTTCAAAGAGATTCCGAAGAAGAACGGACAGATTAATTTGTAATAAAGCACTATTTTTCTTCCATTTTGAGAGGAAATATATGTATTTTTGTGGAAATTTTATTAAATGATATACGCGTAAACAAGCAAACAGGCAGTTGTATAATTTGCATTTAAAAACAACTTATGGAAATAGAGAAAGTACTTATCAATGGTTTGTTTCATTTTACGCCATGTATCTTTTTACTGAGTGGTATCCTGCTATGGATGCGCCGCCAACCAGGAGACCGTTCAAGGCTCTTTCTGGCCTTACCTCTTCTTTTGGCTGGCATTATGTTCTCTATCCGTATTTTTAGGAGTGAGCCTTCATTGCCTGCTGTATTGTCTGTCAGCCTGCTTTGTAGAGGATGGACTTCTTTGTCGTTACTCTATCTTTACCCGATAGAAGTGATTAGCCCGGGGTGGCTCACGTTCAAAAAAGGTATTTTGCTGTTCGTTCCATGTTTATTACTCAATTTGGTGCTATTATGCCTGCCTTTCCAGTTTAGGGAATTAACCTCTTTTTACGCTATAATAGAAAACATAACCGAGTTCAACGTTTGGTTTCGGTTCGTCATCTTGCTGTGTATCATCCCTTATAGCTTGATGCTTTTTTATATCCCGTATAATTATAAGCGGAGTAGCGCGAATTACAAATGGATTGCTCTCTATACGATAGGAATTCAAGGAATAGGCTTCTTCTATGTGGCTTATCTGCTGACAAGTGCCGCGGCTATGGCTATCGGGCACATGGCTTATTGCAGTTTGTTTTGTCTGTTCGTCACTTATCAGGAGTTATTTTTACGGATAAATGTGCCCGTTATCCCTCGGGAAGTACCGGTTGAACTCCCTGTGCCCCCTGTTACTCCTGATGAAAGTATAATCCCCGAGAAAAATAAGGAAAATCCTTTGTGGATACAACTCAATGAACTGATAGATAGAGAACAACTCTGGAGAAACCCGGATACGAATATAACCAAGTTGGCTGTTCTTTTGGCTACAAACCGTAATAAGCTCACCCAGATCATTCAGGAGAAAGGCTACGATGGTTATAAAGAGTTTATCAACCGCCGCCGGATTAATGAATTTTTAAAAATTGCAGATAGTGATAAATACGTAAATGTATTAGACACTTTCTTTAAAGTAGGCTTCCGTTCTAAAGCGACAGCACTCCGTAACTTCAAGGAATATACCGGAATGCTCCCGAGTGAATATTTACAGCTAAGGCTCAAAAAAAAGACAAAAACGCCTTAAAAATGCGTTTTGATACCTTTCGTGCGTTTTGACACCTAAATAATTGCGTATTATGCGTTTTGATACCCAAATTAGTGCAGAAACGTATCTTGTGCTATTTTTTCATTTCCTAACTTTATAGTGCAGGTCAACGGAAACGCTACGGTGCTTCCGTTTGCTGTTGTTAATGTTTGTATTTTCCGTTTTCTTCTTTTTTGAGAATCGGAAACAGCTATTCTTGTATTAGGATAGAGGGAAAAAATAGGTGACAAGAACTGTATTTGGGAATATACAGAACGTCGGGAGGCCGGAATAGGTCATTGGGAAAATGATTCCCGGCATCGGGCAATATTTTTTCGATTAGTGAAAGTTGGGGCTTAGAGTTATGCCAAAAAATTCCTGTTGGAGAGAAAAGTTTTTTGGCATAATGACATGAAATGAAAGATTATGGACTGTAAATATTAAAAAGATGAAAAGTGTTACTGGTTATGCGAAAAAATTCCCGTTTTTATTGGGCAAAATGGATAATTTTGCTAATATACACAGGGCACCGCCTGATTTCCGCGCGTAATTTACTAATTTATAGACGTTTCATAAAATCAGTTTCATCTTTTTTTGTGCGATTCGTCATGTACATACCTCTCGTATTCAAAAGTAATCGATTGGTTTTCTGCACTCTCTCGGAGTTGCTTTTATCCCCGGATTATTTTCAAAACATAAAACTATCAAATATGAATGGAACAATTGGAATAGGAAAGTATAAGAATGGTCGTTTGTGCGTCCTTTTGCTGTTGGTTTACTCGTTTCTACCTAATGTACAGGCACAAAACAGCAGGACAGGCAAACCGATGCAAACCGGCGATAGTGTTCTGACGGTTTACTCCGATATCATTTATTTCTCACTGAATAATGGGGATTGGATCGAACGGTCGGAATACAAGAAAACCGGACGTCTGTTGCGATGGGCACTGTCCGACACCATCACCCCGATTACCATCGTCGGATGGACGGACTCGACGGGAACGGAAACATTCAACGGGCAACTGTCGTTGCGCCGTGCCCGTACCGTCCGCAACTATTTAGTGAGTAAAGGCGTTGCCGCCGGACGTATCAGCATAGAAGGACGTGGCGTTGATACACAGGCAGCCAGCAACGACGAGGCACGGCGTGCCGAGATAGCCGGAGTGATTTACCTCTCAGCGAAATCCCTTCCGGCAGAGAAAGGACAGAAAACCGAAGAAATCACTCCGGTCGTTGTGGAAAAAGAGACGGAACCGGTTAGAGAAGAGCAGGAAATAAAGGAGGAGATACAGCAGGTGGAGCAACAAGTCACCCCGGTACAGCAAGAGGTGAAGTCCGAACCGGAACGGACGGACAAACCGATGCAAACGGACGAATTAGTATCCGTTTCGCAAACGTCATCCCGCTACGTGGCCGTCAAGACCAACCTTGCAGCATGGGCGGGTACGATAATGAACCTTGCCGCCGATGTGCAGGTGAGCGAACATTTCTCTGTAGAACTGCCCGTACTCTGGTGCCCGTGGTACGTCAGCGACAAACATGCCGTGAAGACCTTTACCATCCAGCCGGAAGGCCGCTATTGGCTGGCACGTCCCGGCGAAGGGCATTTCTTCGGCGTACATGCGCACATAGGTTGGTTCAACGTGAAGTGGAACCGCGACCGCTATCAGGATACCTCCCGTCCGCTTCTGGGTGCAGGTATCAGTTACGGTTACTTGCTGCCGCTCGGCGAACACTGGGCAGGCGAGTTTACCCTCGGTGCGGGCTATGCCAACATGAAGTACGACACCTATTATAATATAGGCAACGGCGCACGGATAGATACCCGTACAAAGAACTATTGGGGCATCACCCGTGTAGGTATTTCCGTTGTATATCGGTTCAATCTTAAATAATAAACGATATGAAGAAACGATACTATTTGCTATTCTTATTTATCATCCTGCTTACGGGTTGCGTACACGACTACCCGACGATGACAGACGATGGCGAGGAAGGCGTTGACCCTACACTCGTACAAGTAAATACCGAAGTGACACTTGATTTGGAGCTTGTGCCCTTGGAAATTATAACCGATAAAGCACGTTCGGGAACCACGAAAGCCGCTACTGATACCTACCGCCGCCGCTTCATCATCGACGCCTACCACGACGGCAAAGTTGCCCAGCGGCAGGTAACGGTGCTCGAAGAAGCGGAAGAAAGCGGAAGTGACAAAATCACCCTGCCCATTAACCTGAAACTGCACGCATTGGAATACACGCTGGCAGTCTGGACGGACTACGTGGCGGCAGGTACGGAAGCCGACCTTTATTACAACACGGAGGACTTGCAGCAAGTGTCCTGCACCACGCCCTATATAGGAAACACCCCTTACCGCGATTGCCTTTACGGAACGGCACCGCTCGATTTGCGCCCGTATCGCGACGAATGGAACGCCAAAGTACAGGTTCAGGTGGATATGGTACGCCCGCTGGCACAATACGAGATTATCGCCACGGACGTAAAGGAGTTCCTCGCCAAGTCCCAAAGACAACGGGAGGCAGGCACGGCTCACAGTGTCACCTTCTCCTACGGCTTCTATTTCCCGCTGGGTTTCAACGTGCTGACCGGGAAGCCGCAAAAATCACAGATGAACGTCGCGTTTACCGCCCCACTCACCGTCCCCGATGACGGACGGGAAGAATATACGATAGGCACAGACTTCATCTTTGTGAACGGTGAGGAATCCTACGTGCCGCTCGAAATAAGGATAGCGGACAGCGATGGTTACGTGGTGAGCCTGACCACCGGACTGAACGTGCCTTACCAACGGGGACACCTCACCACCTTGCGGGGGCGTTTCCTCACCTCGAAGGTCAGTCCGGGCGTAGGCATCAATCCCGATTTCGACGACGATGATATAAATATCGACCTCGACGATTTACATTAACAAAGGAGTGAATAAACTTGATTTATAAATATTAAAAACAAAAGACAATGAAAAAGCACAATCTTTATTTTTTGCTGACGGTTCTCCTTGCAGGACTGTTCGCATCGTGCAGCCAGGAAGATATGGACGGGCCGCAGACCAATGAACCTACCAGCGTAACCCTCAGCGCAAATATGGACGGGGGCATACACACCCGCGCCGACGGCAAGGTCACCATACCCTACTTTGCTTTCAAGCTGCGCTACATCCTCGAAGTATGGACGACAGGCGCTAATCCGGAACTGATATACCGCGAGGAAAAGACCAATAGTACCGGCGAAGGAGAGGACTTCACCTTTACCCTCGTCGACAACGGAGACTACAAAGCCTTGTTGTGGGCAGACTTTGTAAAAGGAACTGGTGAAACGACGGTAACCTACTCCGGCGGCAGCTACACCCACTACGAAGACCAATACTACACGACCATCCCCGACCTGAAGACAGTAACCATTTCAAGATTAGCCCTGGATGGCGAAGGAACCAGTTTCGGTACTATAACACCACGTACCTCCCTCGACGCTTTCTACGCCTGCCACACGATAAGCAAAAAGGATGGGGCATACGCCGAACCAGTAGTGCTTACCCGTCCCTTCGGGCAAATCAACATCAGCGAGAAGGATGCGGATGCGCTTGCTAATGTGTATAGAGTGAAATTTGCCTACAACGTCCCCGCAGGCTTCAACGTAGAGAGCGGCGAGCCTACCCAAACCACTGTGCAGACCAAGACGATTCAGGAATTGGATGTGCTGGGTACCGGAGACTTCACTGCCAACCTCTATTACGACTACGTCTTCACCCCCGCCACCGGGCAGACCACACTGGGCGAAATGACCGTGACCTTCGCGCAAGAGCCTTGGAGCAATATCGTGATAGCCGACTACGTTATCCCCGCCAACATGCCCGTCGTGCGCAACAAACGCACCAACATCAGCGGACACATCGTTTCGGTTTCCGATAAGCCGAGCCCGGCTGCCAAGCTCTCCGTCACCGTCAGCGATGGCTGGAGCGATGGTACGATAGAAAAAGATGTTGATCTGGGCGATTACTACTACGACGATGAAACTTACTCAACCACTTTCGACAATACCAAGACTTGCATCGGCATCGTGTACGAAGTGAACGCCGACGGCAAGAGCGGTAAGATTGTGGGGCTGACGCAGAACGGGATGCAGGATTCAAAGAAATGGAGCACAGAGAATGGCGAAACGGGAGCAACCAATACAACCGACGGTCGGGCAAATATGGCAACCATCGCTGCCTTGATTGCAAATTCGAATGGCAGCAAGAGCTGGGATAATTACCCTGCCTTCAAGTGGGTGACAGAGCAGAACAATAATACCGGCAACTGGGATGCCACAAATGACAAGTGGTATCTCCCTGCCAAAGATGAGTTTAGCGCACTTTACACAGCTTATGATACTTACGGTAAAGATGACTTCAATACTAAGCTAACCACAGCAGGTGGAACAGAGTTCAAAGACTACTACTATCTGAGTTCGACGGAGTCCAGTAGCACCAACAGCTGGTACACGAGCTTCAGCGGCAGCGGCACGGGCACCCTCGGGAAAACCACCAACTTCATGGTGCGTTGCATCCGGGTATTTTAATGCCACAAGGCTGATTTGCCCTTTAGCGACCCGCCTTGACGGGCAATATAACACTTTGCGGCGCAGCAATCAAAAACTGCCCGTATAAGTGAAAGAAATGAATAATGGCGAAGTTTGATTGAAGAGGTGTAAAACGGCAGGTACGGACGGACTCAACCGGGAAAGTCCGTGCCTCTCCGTCCGCCTCCTTTCAAACCCACTGTAAATTCAATTCAAACAGCTATTCGGACAGCTTGCGTCAATACCGGGAGCATTCAAAGCCCTCATAACAGGCTACGGCATCGTGGGATTCGATTATGCCTATATCCCTGCGACTTCTGTTCCTGAATTTTCCTTGAAAGGCGACAAACCTTTCACAATCTTCACTACGGTTTGTTTCAAAAATACACAGAACGGATCGATTCTCGAACAGAAGGATATGTTTCAGATGGGCATCATGGATGGATTGCTCTATGTTGCAGCAATAGATTGGTGTGCCATTAAGTTCTCGGAATATAAGGTAACTGAGTTTGTCACCGACCATTGGTATTCCATTGCCATAGTCTATGACGGCAAAATCTTGTCCGCATGGCTGGAAGGGGAAAAGAAAGATTCTTTCAAATGCAAAGCACCCTACAAAGATAACCTCTTTTATTTTTATTTATTTGTCAGTTCAACAACTCTTTTCAAGGTGTTTGTTTAATTCTTCTTGTGTCACGGTTGCCGTACCCAATTTGGTTACGACGATTCCTGCTGCAACATTGGCAATATACATGGCCTCTTTTATGTCTTTTCCTGCAGATAGAGCTAAAGCAAGAGTTGCAACAACCGTGTCTCCGGCTCCACTAACATCGAAAACTTCCTGTGAATAGGTCGGGATATGAATGGTCTCCTGCCGATTGATCAAGCTCATACCCTTTTCACTTCTTGTCACGAGTAGGGCGGAAAGACCATAACGATCAAGAATCGTTTTTCCGGCTATTTCAATCTCTCGGTCATCGTTATTTATCGTTTTCCCGGTGATTTCTCCCAATTCTTTTACGTTGGGAGTTATTAAATCGGCCCCGGCGTATTTCTCCCACTCTTGTCCTTTCGGGTCTACGATCACGTGAATATGATGTTCTTGTGCCGTTTGAATGAGAAAAGAGCAAACCTCCTGGGAAATAAATCCTTTTCCATAATCGGAGATAACCAGCAAATGAACCTCTTTTATTAGCTTTGAAATGAGTTCCTTTAATTGTTGGGATCCTCTTTCGTTGAGTTGTAATTTTTGCTCGTAATCAATACGGACAATTTGCTGGAGTCCTCCGATAACCCGGGCTTTGGCAATCGTGGGTTGTTCGGTTTTGATAAATGAGGTCCGGATATTTTTTTGTCTGCCCATCCGCTCGATTTCTTTTCCGAAAAGATCATGCCCGATAGCACCGCAAAGAAAAGCATTTCCTCCCAAGCTGCTGATGTTGTTTGCCACATTGGAAGCTCCTCCTAAACGGGATTCTTCAGAGACGATGTTAACGATAGGGACAGGAGCTTCCGGGGAGATCCTCTCGACCTTTCCGAAATAGTATTTGTCAAGCATGATATCCCCGACAATCAGTATGTTACATTTTGAGAAATCCACTATAGTTCGATTTACGATTTATGATTAAATGGATGTGATGTCGTTTTTTTAATCCTCTCCTCCAAACATCATCAGGTAGGCTTTGATAAACTCACTGATATCTCCGTCCATGACTGCTTGTACGTTTGAAGTTTGGTAATTGGTACGGTGATCTTTGACCCGACGATCGTCGAACACGTAACTTCGGATTTGCGATCCCCATTCTATTTTCTTTTTACTACTCTCTATTTTTTCTTGTGCGGCCATTCGTTTTTTTAATTCCATATCATATAACATAGAACGTAATAAACGCATGGCATTTTCTCTATTGTCCAGTTGGGAACGGGTTTCCGTGTTCTCGATCAGGATCTCCTGGGTTTCTCCGGTATCCGGATCTTTGTAGTTGTAACGCAATCGAACACCCGTTTCTACTTTGTTTACGTTCTGACCTCCGGCACCTCCCGAACGGAATGTGTCCCACGTGATGTCTGCCGGATTAATTGCGATTTCTATCGTGTTATCTACTAAAGGAGTAACAAAAACAGACGCAAACGAGGTCATTCGTTTACCCTGTGCGTTATAAGGTGAAACTCTCACTAAACGATGCACACCGTTTTCACTTTTTAAATAACCGTAGGCGAAGTCCCCTTCCACCTGCATGGTTACGGTTTTGATACCGGCTTCATCGCCATCCTGCAAATTACTGATTGTGACTTTGTACTTGTTGTCCTCTGCCCAGCGAATGTACATACGCATCAACATGGAAGCCCAGTCCTGACTCTCCGTACCTCCGGCTCCGGAGTTTATTTTCAAAACGGCCCCGAAATGGTCTTCCTCTTTTCTGAGCATGTTACGAAGCTCGATCTCTTCGATGATCTTAACCGTCTCTTCGTATTGTTTATCTACCTCTTCTTCCGTTGCTTCTCCTTCCTTGGCAAAGTCGTAAAGAACCGTTAAATCTTCTATGGAAGCTTTTGTTTTTTCATAGCCCTCGATCCAGGATTTTAATTCCCGAACCCGTTTCATTAATGCCTCGGCTTCTTTCGGGTTTCCCCATAAAGCGGGGTCTTGTGTCCTTAATTCTTCTTCCGAGAGTTGTACCCTTTTCTGATCGATGTCAAAGATACCTCCTCAATGCTTCACCTCTTTCCGCCAATGCTTTGATATGGTCAATCGTGATCATTGTTTATCGTTTATAGTTTATACATGAAAAATATTGCCCGAAAAGACAGCATCGATTGCTTTGTCTTTCCGGACAATACGTATTGTTTATTCAGTTATTTTCATTTACGGAGTCCAAAGAAGGTTTTGTCCGCCTTTGAGGCACGGCTGGAGGAGCAAACATATCTTCCGCCATACGTTGAACTTCTTCCACGTACTCTCTTTGTCCTGCCCTTGTGGCCATATCCAACAATACCTGAACGACCTGAATACTTCTTCTCTCGTCATCCTGAACGGCTGCTCTCCGTGCCGGAGAGAGAGAGGAGATATACCTCAAGTTTTGGATATTATCTACGACTAAAGCCCGGGATAAATTGTTTCCTTTCTCATCTTCTCCTGCCATATAATAAACAGAGATATAATTGATTAGGAAATTATCGGCCGGAACCTGATACAATGGAATTTCCTCCAAGGATTTATCTAACACTCTTACAGCCGCGTTTACTTTTGCCGTATCCAGAACGACCTGATTCGAATCGCTCGAGATTTGAGCCTCTTCCATTAGCTTGTCGGCCAGTCTTAAGAATGTATTTCGATACTTCATCACGGCGATCGTGTTGTCGTGGAAGTGATCTATATTTACCTTCGGATCTTTAATGTTCCCCCATACGAATTTGTTCATTAGGTTGTCGTACAGAATCGTACTGTTCACTCGTCCGAAATCATAGGAGTAATCATTCGTCGGAGTCTTGATGGGAACTACCCGGTAAGCGGCACCTTCCAGCTGGAAATAATCTTCGAATCCTAAATAACTGTCTTTGCCCATACCGACTCCGAAATAGACAGGACGTTCCCAATTATTCGTGGCTAATATATCCAGTACCATCAACTGGGATTTGTTCAATGAACTCGTGTTCGGGAGTTGAATTTCCACCTTGTCTACAATCTTGTCGGCATCTTCCGGTCGAACGGTTCCGTTAGCTAAAACTTTCTCTTTATCTACCGGAATATAAACGTTCCGTGTCGGAATATAGTTGATAGCTTCTCCCGTGTATATGTTTATTTTAGCTTCCGGTTTATCTATGCCCACAAAGGCCATGATTTCCTTTAGATCGAAAGGTTTTTGTATTTTGTCCACAAGGAGCACGAAATCCCTTAGTCCGGCATGATATTGATCTTTCGAGAAAGAGATCGGAACCCCCGGAGTCTCATATGTCTTCCGTTTGATTTGATCTATATACCAATCTCCGGCTAACAGGCTCAGGTTGACAATGCGAACATCTCTCCGGAATCCTTCTACCTCCTGTGCATACCATAGAGGGAAGGTATCGTTATCCCCGAAGGTAAACAGAATGGCGTTGGGAGCACAAGTACTCAGGTAATTTTTAGCGTGAGCTATGGTGGCGTAACGTCCGCTTCGATCGTGATCATCCCAGTTCTCTGCTGCCATATTTACCGGAACGGCAAAAAAGCACACGAGTGTAGCTGCGATAGCCGCATTTCGGGAACTCATCTTTCGTTGAAGCAAATCCCATAAGTAGAGTACTCCAAAGCCGATCCAAATGGCAAAAGCATAAAACGATCCGGCATAAGCGTAGTCCCGTTCCCTCGGTTGTCCGGGGTATTGATTCAAGTAAAGTACGATGGCTATACCCGTGAAAAAGAAAAGTAACATAACCACCCAGAAATCTTTTTTCCCTTGTTTGTTCTTCTGGTATTGATAAAACATACCCAACAGACCCAGGATAAAGGGTAGAAGATAATAGGTATTACGTGCCTTGTCGTTTTTTAACGAGTCCGGCATCAGGCTTTGATCGCCGACCAAAATATTATCTATAAACGGAATACCGGTGATCCAGTTCCCGTAACGGAAATCTCCGTGTCCCTGAATGTCATTCTGGCGCCCCGAAAAATTCCACATGAAATAGCGAAGGTACATATGTCCCAACTGATAGCGGAACATGAATTTCAAATTGTTCCAGAAGCTCGGTATCCGTACGGCTTTGTTATCAACCATATAGGTAGGGCCTGCTAACGGTCCTGACCATTGGGTATAGGCTCCTTCCGGGCGGGAAGAACTCCACATACGCGGTAAAATAGTGCAAAAGCGTTCGTCGTATACCATTTCCGAGGAATGACCCACTACATCATATCTTCCTGTATGTTTATTCTGATAATAGACGGCACCTCCCTCTTTCATCTCTTTGGGAACGGCATTGAAATATTGTCCGTATAACAACGGTTCGTGTCCGTATTGATCCCGGTTCAGGTAGGATTGCAACGCAAATACGTTATCCGGACTGTTTTCGTCAATAGGAGGATCGCTTAAGGAACGGATAACGACCATCGCGTAAGATGAGTATCCGATCAGCATAACGATAACACAGGTCAGTGCCGTGTTAAATACCGTATGATTGTGCTTTAACGTATAATAGATACCATAAGTCAATCCGGCAACCAATAATAGGGCGTAAACGGCTACTCCCGTGTTGAACGGTAGTCCCATTCCGTTAACGAACAGTAGTTCGAACCACCCGGCAACAACGATTACTCCCGGGATAATTCCCCACATGATGACACCCAACAACAGAATAGAGATTGCTGCCGATTTGATGATTCCGGCTCTTGTCGGTTCGTATTTTTTGAAATAGTAGATAAATACAATGGCCGGAATGACCAACAGGTTCAACAAGTGCACACCGATGGAAAGCCCGATCATGTATGCTATGAAGATCAACCAACGATTGGCATAGGGTTGAAACGCCACATTCTCCCATTTTAAAATAGCCCAGAATACAACGGCCGTAAATAAGGAGGAGAGAGCATATACTTCACCCTCAACGGCAGAGAACCAGAATGTATCCGTATAAGTATAGGTCAATGCTCCCACGAAAGCCGCACCCATAATGCCAAGCATTTGTCCCAGGGTACACTCTTCCGATTTCCCGATGATTAACTTTTTGGCTAAGTGTGAAATGGTCCAGAACAAGAATAGGATCGTAAATCCGGACGCCAGGGCCGACATGCTGTTTATCATGATTGCCTGTGTTTCCGGACTCGGAGCAAAAATAGCAAACAGCCTCGATATAATCATGAATAGAGGTGCTCCGGGAGGGTGACCTACTTGTAAACCGACAGAGGTCGTGATAAACTCCCCACAATCCCAAAGACTGGCCGTCGGCTCTATCGTGAGCAGGTAAGTTACGCTGGCAATTAAAAATGCTACCCAACCGGTCACATTGTTAATTACTTTATAACTTAGCGTAGGATGATTTTTAATTTTGCACATGCTTTTTAGTGTTATGAATTTATTATTACGCGTTAATATTCAATCGAGTGCCAAAAAATGTGTTCATTTGACAGCACGAAAATAACTATTTTGTTTGAATTTTTCCGCATTTTCTTTGTGGGAAATAGAAAAATGTTCTACATTTGCAGCGTCAAAAACGGAAAATAACGTTGCGATAAGAAAAAGATTGTCCAATTGTGTAACGGTAGCACAGCAGATTTTGGTTCTGTCAGTCCAGGTTCGAATCCTGGTTGGACAACGTGGACGGAAGGCCTTGCAGCAGGTGAGTTGCAAGGTTTTTTTTCCTAAACAAGTTCTTCGGTTTATGCCCAGATGGTGGAATTGGTAGACACGCTAGTTTCAGGGACTAGTGGCCGTACGGCTGTGCAGGTTCGAGTCCTGTTCTGGGTACACAATGGCCTGATAGCATCATATGCTATCAGGTTTTTTTATTTGCTAACCTACTTATCCATTTTTTATTTTGCAAATGAAACGAATAACAATTATAGATTGATTGTGGACGAAGATTGTACTTAATTCTTCGGAGAGTTTTGTTCATTAAAGAAGAAATTATACATTTGTTTGGCCTTGTGTTATGAATGGTGGTAATTAAAAATGATGAAGGGCGTTTAATTTCATTCAGAGGGTAGAGGTTATTTCTTGATTCAGGTGTAAAGAATAATCTTGTGAGTGAGTTGATGGTTCCACGTCCGTATGTAAATTGAATTTTGATCAGGAACGATCAAAAAAAGAGAGAGTAATATCGAAACAGGTGGAAAAGGATCAGATATTAGTATTAGAGGAGCTATTTAATCGTTATTTCAGCCATTTGGTGCTCTATTCCCGAAAATTGATAAAAAATTCCGAAGCCGCAGAGGATATCGTTCAGGATGTATTCTTACGTTTATTCGAATCCGGGCGACTAAAACAGGTTTCCCCTTCTTTTTTATTTACTTGTGTGAAAAATGCCTCCTTGAATTACCTTCACTCTTCTTTGAATAAATATATTCCTATATCTTCTGAGCAAGATCAAATACCCGATAAAGAGATTCAGGAAGAGATCGATCATATGAAGCAATTGGAACAGCTTGATGAGGCCATAGAGGCTTTACCTGATAAATGTAAAGATATATTTACCCGTGTTTATTTGCAACAACAACGTTATGAGGATGTTGCTGTGCAATTAAATATATCTTATCATACGGTTAAAGCTCATATGTCTACTGCTTTTAAGCATTTGCGAAAGCAGTTGTTACTCCTGCTTATTTTCTTCCGAAATGTTAAATCTTAACATGCTGCAAAAAAAAGTTGAAAATGGACTAGGTAGATTTTAGCTTTTGCTTGTTATTAATTTAGAAAACCAAATCGAATTATGGTAGATGAACAGGAAAATATAGATGAACAACTTCTTCGAGACTGGGCCGAGATGAAAAAATTGCAAGGACCGGAGTATTGGAAAGAGATGAATCGGAAAGCGCAAAAGATCATCAGACGAAGGCGCCGAATTCGTTTAATGAGATATGCCGCTATATTTATTTTGCCTGTTTTAGGATGTTGTTTCTATTTTTTATATGTTGATTCGAATCGTGTTTCTAAAAAATCTGTTTTGACGTTGTCGACAATCTCTCCGGGGGAGAAGAAAGCGACTCTTTATATGTCTAACGGGGAGTCTGTTATTCTTACCGAAGATACGCTTCATGTGACGGAAAGCAACGGAACTCGTATATTTACTCAAAGTAACTGTGGAATTACTTATGTTCCTCAGGTTGTGGATAGTGTGGAAAAAATCTATAATACGTTAGTGGTTCCCGTGAGGGGAGAGTATGATGTTACTCTTTCTGACGGAACCCGGGTTTGGTTAAACTCTTCTTCTTCCTTGAAATATCCTGTGCTTTTTTCCGATTCGATTCGGGAAGTATACCTGGATGGGGAGGCCTTTTTCGATGTTGCCGAGAATAAGGAAAAGCCTTTTATTGTAAAAACAAAAGATTATACGATCCGGGTATTGGGAACGGCTTTTAATATTATGGATTATAGCGATGACAATTACTCTCATACCACATTGGTAAGGGGGGAAATTGAAATGCAACATGATGATGTACAGCGAATCCTGACTCCTGGAGAGCAGGCTCTCGTCAAGGAGGGAAAGGTCTCGGTCAGAAAGGTCGATGTAGATTACTATGCGACATGGATGAAGGATCGTTTTTATTTTGATGGAGAGAGTTTGGAAAATATCATGAAAAAATTATCCAGATGGTATGGGGTACAGGCAAAATTCCGTGACGAGAAGGCAAAGAGTTATCATTTTGTCGGAAGTGTACCTAAATATGGGAATATCAAAGATGTATGCAACGTGATAGAGTTAACGACTCACGTAAGATTTGAATTGGAAAACAATGAAATAATTGTAGCAACAAAAGAATAATACGCGTATGGCGTGCCGTTTTTGTATCTTGATATCAATCTGAAATGGCACGATAAATGACTCGATAGTTTTTGATCAAAATCATTTGTTACCGGATGATAAATCCGGTAAGAGGGGGAGTTATGTGTTTATGTTTAACCATTAAAAGAATAGTATGCAATAAAGTTATTCATGTGTTAATTTGTAGAACTAATATCTAATACATTGTCAAACTGTAATTTATGAAACAAAACGTTTACAACAAACTACGATGGTATCTGTTATTTACATTTACCTTATGCTATATTCCTCTTGCTTTTGCAGGATCAGGAAGGCAGACCCAGGATAAAATTATCAGCGTTGACTTTAAAAATGAGACACTTGCTGATGTGATTAAAGAATTGAAAATGAAGACGGGGTACGAGTTTCTTTATAATCTGGAACTTGTCAATAAGGCTCCCCGCGTAACCGTAAAAGCAGATAATAAGCCTTTTAAACAAGTACTCGAACTTTGTTTGGAGAAGACGGATTTCACCTATCAATTTGTAGATAGTACCGTGGTTATTAAAATAAAAGAGAAGAAAAGAAATGTTTTGGTTGAACGGAAAATTACCGGAATCGTTTTGGATGAGGCAGGAATCCCTTTACCGGGGTCTACTGTGATTGTCAAGGGAACAAGAGTGGGGACAGCCGTAGATTCGGAGGGGAAATTTGAATTGAACATCCCTGATGTTAAAGAGCTGGCGTTGATTATCAGTTTTTTGGGTTACGAGACTTTGGAGATTAAAATTACCGATCAGAAAGAGGTAAAAGTGACTCTGAAAGAGAAAAAAGAAAATTTGCAGGATGTGGTTGTTACCGGTTATACCAATGTTAAAAAGTCCAGTTTTACAGGAGCATCAACCCGAGTGGAGAAGGATGATATTTTGAAGGTATCTCCCACGAACGTGATCGATGTGTTGCAGGTGTATGATCCTTCTTTGCGTATCGTGAGGAATAACGAGATGGGCTCCGATCCCAATACGTTACCGGAGTTTTATGTCCGCGGTCGTTCGGGTATCGGTGTAAAGGAGTTGGACAAGGGAGATGTTTCCCGAACTTCTTTGGAGAATAATCCGAATAACCCGGTTTTTATTCTGGATGGATATGAGGTCAAAATAGAAAAGATTTATGATTTGGACCCGAACCGGATACAGAGTATTAATATTTTGAAAGATGCGGCAGCCACGGCGATCTACGGCTCAAGAGCAGCCAACGGTGTGATTGTTATCGAATCGGTAGCACCCAAGCCGGGAGAGTTACAGGTATCTTATACCTTTACAGGTGCCATCACAACTCCCGATCTGTCCGATTATAATTTAATGAATGCCAAAGAAAAGTTGGAGACGGAAGTTTTGGCCGGATTATTTGAAGGGAAAGATGATGAAGAACAGGCGGAAAAAAATGCCGAGTATCATGCCAAATTAAATAATATTATCAAGGGTGTGGATACCTACTGGCTCTCTTTGCCGTTGACCACTCAATTCAATCATAAGCACTCTCTCTACGTGGAAGGAGGAACCAACGAGATACGTTACGGAATATCCCTTCGCTATAACGGTCAAAACGGAGTAATGAAAAAATCTTATCGAAATACTTATGGCGGTGATTTTTACCTGGATTATCGTTTCAAAAAGATTCAGATACGAAATATGGTTACCTACGATAAGATGAGTTCCCGCGAATCTCCTTACGGTAGTTTTTCCGATTACACGAAGAAAAATCCCTATGATTATTATAAAAATGAAGATGGTAGTTATATGCAGACGACCCAGGGCTGGAATAGTTCCATCGGAACGCTTCAACGGTTGAACCCCATGTATGAAGCACATCTGCATAATTACGATAAGAGTAATTATAATGAATTGACGGATAATTTGAATATTAATTGGTACGTTCTGGACCAGTTACTTGTCAAAGGTCAGCTTAGCTTGTCCCAATATTATAGCGAACACGAGAAATTTACGGATCCGCTTTCCAGTACTTATATGTCTTATTCCTCTTCAGACTACGGGAAAAGAGGAGATCTGTATATCGATGATACGAAAACAACCAAAATGGACGGTAACGTATTGATCAGCTATAATAACGTCATCGGTAAACACAATATGAATTTTTCTGCCGGAGTTAATTTTATCGAGACCAAAACCAAAAGTGGATCCGAGCATTACCGGGGTTTCCCTTCTGGCCAGCTTCATTCCGTAAATTATGCCGCGGAAGAAGCGACTAAAAAGACGATTTCAGAAAGTCATACCCGTCTGTTCGGAACCTTTATTTCATTGAATTACACCTATGATGATATTTACCTTCTTGATCTTTCCGGGAGGCTCGACGGTTCTTCCGAATTCGGAAACGATAACCGGACGGCTCCCTTCTGGTCCGGTGGGGTTGGAATCAATTTCCACAATTACGATTTTTTGAAAGGAAACAGTATATTCAGTCAATTGAAAGTGCGGGCTACCTACGGACAGACCGGAAAGGTTAATTTTGCTCCCTATGCTGCCAAGCATACCTATAAGACCATCAATGATAAGTGGTATTCTACGGGGTTCGGCGTATACATGAAATACATGGGTAACGAGAAACTCGGTTGGGAAACGACAAATACGTTGAATATTGGTGCCGATATAGGGCTCTTAAACGATCGTATTAAGATCGTCGGATCATGGTATAACAAAAAAACGATCGATATGGTGAATTCCATTACGATTCCCGCTTCTTCCGGTTTTACGACTTATACAGATAACATGGGAGAGGTACAGAACAGGGGTGTCGAATTGGATCTTAAAGGAGATATTATTAATGAAAGGGATCTCTACCTTTCCGCTTTTGTCAATCTGGCGCATAATAAAAATAAGATATTGAAGATTTCCAATTCGTTAAAGGAGTACAATGACCGGGTTGATGAATACTTTGATGAGTATAACAAGAATGCGAATACGGCTATGGATACCAAATATGCCAAACCGTTTATGAAGTATACGGAAGGAGGATCGTTGACTTCTATCTGGGGGATGAAATCTTTGGGTATAAATCCAGCGGACGGCAACGAGATTCTTGTCAATAGAGACGGATCGGTTACGTATGATTGGAACTCTTCGGAACAGGTGATTATCGGGGATAATGAACCGGATGTACAGGGGGCTTTCGGTATCAATGCCCGGTATAAAGGTTTTACTTTGTCGGCAACTTTTATGTATGAACTGGGAGGTCAGGCTTATAATCAAACTCTTGTGGATAACGTGGAAAATGTGGATTTTCGCAATAACGCGGATAAACGCGTATTGACGGATCGTTGGAAGCAACCGGGTGATATTGCTAAATTTAAAACAATAAAAGATGCGGACAAAAAGGTAACTCGTCCGACGTCCCGTTTCTGTCAAGATAACAATACATTGGATTTTAATTCGTTGACTCTGGGGTACGATTTTAATCCCGAATTGCTGAAGAAGATAGGATTCAGTATGCTTCGTTTACAGTTTAATATGAAGGATATAGCTCATTTCTCCAGTATTAAGCGGGAACGGGGACTTACCTATCCTTTTGCCCGGACGTTTAATTTTACTTTGAATGCAAGTTTCTAATTTAATGATAGATAGACTATGAAACGATATACTATTTTATATTTGCTTACGATCCTTTTCTGGGCAAACTCCTGTAACAGTTGGCTCTCTTTGGATGCGGAAGACGAGATCGATTCGGATTACCTGTTGAGTGAAGCTCAGGGATTCCGGAATGCGTTAAACGGTATATATCTCAATCTGGCAGAAGGGAAACTCTACGGTCGAGAGTTGAGTTGGGGATTTCTGAGTGCGATCTCGCAATATTACGATCCCGTTATTTCTACCGAGTATAAGGCTGCGATGGAATATGATTATGAAAATGCCTCGGTCAATACGATTATCTCGGATATATGGTTAAACACCTATAATGCGATTGCTAACTGTAATAACATCATTACCAATATTAACAATATAGAACCGGGAAAATTTGAATTGGGGGAAGAGGAACGGGACTTAATTTTAGGAGAGGCCCTGGGCGTAAGGGCTATGCTTCACTTTGACATGCTCCGGTTGTTTGCTCCGGCTCCGGCAACAAATCCTTCCGGGAATTATATTCCCTATTTCACGATTTATCCTTCGACGTCTGAACCTTATCTCACGGTAGACGATTTTCTCGGGCATGTAATAGACGATTTGTTAAAGGCTCGTAGATTGGTTGCCGCACACGATAGTTTGAATATAGATCTCGAGCGGCTTTCCGGACGGCTTTCCGGGAATTTGATGACGGATAAAGATATGTTTTTCAAGATGAGAGGAACCCGGTTTAATTTGTATGCAGCCGATGCGCTGTTGGCAAGGGTATATCTGTACGCGGGAGATAAGACGAATGCTTATAAACATGCCCGTTATATATATGATTCCTATGTTCAGAAATACAATTATTACGATCATCTGAGGTTGACTCCGGCTAATGATATTACAAGTTCTATCCTGAAACGTTCCAGAAAATTATATGACGGGATTATTTTAGGACTGTATAATTCAAAGCTACTGGATCTATATGAGGAGTATTACAACAAACGGGGAGAGATGCCTTTGAAGAATGTAGCGGAGATGTTCGAGGGGAACGAAGACGACTATCGGTTGGTTTATTTGATTACAGGTAATAATAAAGGGCATCAGGAGGCTTTGAAATACATGCGGGCGGATGAAAAAATAAATAACGTGAACAATTATCAGGGACCGATTATTCCTTACATCCGGTTAAGTGAAATCTATTATATCATGTGTGAATGTTTGGTGGATACGGATAAAAAGCAAGCAATAGATTTGTTGAATGAGTTACGTTTGGCCCGGGGGTGTAAGACGGATATTCCGTATACCATGACAGAGGCTAATTTTATGGATGAACTGGTGTACGATGCCCGAAAAGATTTTATAGGAGAGGGACAGTTGTTTTTTATGTATAAGCGTTTGAATCGTCCTGTTTTAGATGGTAAAAAGCAAATTCAGATGGGAAACAAGTTTGTACTTCCTTTACCGGACATCGAGACTATTTACTAAAACAATGACATCATGAAAAAATATATTTGTTACATCATCGGAATTCTATTGATCGGAGCTTGCTCAAAAGATGAGATAGAGGTTTTTAATACCACTAAACAATACCTTTTCTTTGAAAAGAGTTACGCGGATTCAATAACTTATTCTTTTTTCTATTATCCGGACTCAACTTCTCTTACCGTTCCTATCGGAATTAAGTTGATTGGAAATACGGCGAATTATGACAGGGAATTTAAGTTATCGGTGGATACGAAAAACAGTACCGTTGAATCCAGACATTACACTTTTCCGGAGAAATTTCTTTTCCGGGCCAATAGGGTCGTTGATACGGTATATGTTAAAATCAATAATGCCGCCGATTTAAGGGAGAAGAGCGTGCGACTTGTATTGAAGATCGAAGAGAATGCTCTTTTTTTGCCGGGACAATACGAGTATACCCGGAATGTTATCCGTTTTAGTGATATTATCGCTCCACCGGAATGGTGGAATCAGACGATTATAGACAGTTACCTGGGACCTTATACCGAAAAGAAATTTCGGGAATTTATGAAGGTAACCGGAGTAGGTGATCTGACCGACTTGTCGTCTGATACTATATGGTATCTGGCTCGCTCTTTTAAATACTATTTGTTGGAAATGGAAAAAGCGGGGACTCCCGTCATTGACGAAGACGGAAATAACATGAATGTGCCTGTTATTGGTTAAACTTTAAAATGTTGGTCTATGAAAATTAAATTTATATTCTATTGGATGATAGGAATTTTATTTCTACAATCCTGTTACGATGATAAGGGAAATTATGATTATAAGGATATCAACGAGGTGACGGTTAAGTTGCCCAAAAAGTATTTTCCCAACCTGATTATGGGGGATCCAATCGTGATAGAACCTGAGATAACGTTTAAGAATCCCAAGGATACCGCTTATTTTAAATATGAATGGTATTTGGCGTCCGAGTTGATATCCACGTCCCGGAATTGTAATGCTACCTGGTCGAAATTAGGAGAAACTTACGGAGAATTTCGCGTTGTCGATACAATAACGAATTGTCAGTATATTGTTAATTTTAGTGTGGATCAAGTTACTCCTTATGAGACCGGATGGATGGTATTATACGATAGAAGTGGGAAATCAGAGTATTGTTATATTCAGGAAAAAGACGGGGTGTATACCGATTATGTCGATTTTTATCAGGAGCTAAATGGAGAGGAGTTGGGTTCTACACCCCTGAAAATGGTTGAACACTATACCACGAATAGCGGTATATCTGAAGTCCTTGTTATTCAGCGTAGAGGGTTAGGATGCGTGGAGATAGACGGAAGAAGTTTGTTGAAAAAGGTGACGACTCAACAGGAGTTTATCGGGGAAACGTTGCCGGAAAATTTTGCTCCGGTGGATGCTTCCTATGCCGGATATATCAACTATATTCTGAACGAAGACGGCAGGGTGTTCAGTCGTAAAGCCAATCCCGGCAGTTTGCATACCAATCGTTACAGTACTCTTCCTTTGGCGGATAACGGTAAGGAGCTGAAGGTCGGGGCTTTGATCTCCGTGGCCGAGTCGAGGGCCGAGTTTACCGTTTTATTTGATGAGACCAACAATCGTCTTGTCGGTTCGCTCACGAGAAATAATAGTCTTGCGGGTAAACTAACGGATTTGTATTGTAAAAATTATCCGGAAGAAGCAATACCGTTGAATAATATCGGAGAGAACAAGATGGTTTACACGGGAGCTTATTTGGAGGGCCAACAGACTTGCGAGTTTGTCTCTATTTTTAAAGATCCGCAAAATCAATATAAGCTTCAACAATATATGGTCCAGTATATATTGGGCGGAGGACTCGAAGTCATGAAGATAGAGAAACCGAAAACCACAGGTAATGGGTTATTTAACGAGCAAAGTCTTTATTTCCTGCTCAGAAGGCGTCCTTATATTTTCTTTACAACCGGAGCTAATTCCGATCAACTTTATTATCTCGATCTGGCGACGAATAAGACAAATCTTTATAAAGATTTTGAAGGAGAACGAATCGTTTCTCTATGCGCTGATAAGACGTGTCAAAATTTAGGTGTTGCTCTTGAAAACGGTAAGTTCTTTATTTTTGATGTGGCCGATCACCTGCTTGGCCGGGAAGTGAAAGTGTTGCATAGTGTAGATAATTTAGGTAAAGTTGTTCACGCTATTTATAAGTATGGCAATTTAGACAATTTTACTTACGATTGATTTTTTAGTATTTGTGTTTATATAGTAAGGTTGTCCGGGAATTCATTTCCCGGACTCTTTTTGGGGATAATTAAAGTATATAAAATAGGAATTTTAATGTATAAAGAGAGTCGGTACGATGTATAATCTTTATATTTGCCGGGCGTAGCGATGGGATATTTTGGGTATTTAAAGTGAAATGTAGTTTGCTGTATTAAAAGATTTTTATTATGAAATGGGGTCATTTATCGAGAGTGTGTTTTATGCTTTTGTTCACAAGCTGTTTTGTTAGTTGTAATGATGATAAAAAAACAGAAGAGGTGTATCCCATACGATTTTCTGATTCTTCTTATGAGGTTCGAATGGGCATGAGGGAGAGTATTTCTTTTGTAGATGGTAGCGGAGATTACACGATTGATGTGGAAAATCCTCAATTATTGGATGCTTCTATCAGTTTAAATACGGATAATCTTTTTATTAACGCGAAAAAGAAGGGTGAGACGGTTCTCTCGGTAACGGATAACAGGGTGGGAGAGACGGTAAAATTGAAAATAAAAATAACGGATTCTTATTTGGGCTTTGTACTGGTTAATAGTGATCTTCCGTTTTTTAAATCAAAGACGGATCTATTTCTCGTGAAGAATGATCTAAAAGAATTTTACCTGTTTGACCAAGCGGAGGACTTTAACGGGCCTGTGGGAGACCCTGTTCTAAAAGGTAACTATAAGATTGCAATTGAAAACAACAAACCTTATTTAACCCTTGTTTATAAGGATGAGACGGAAGGTGTCGAGATTCGTAAATTTTGCTTATCGGGAAGCGATGGCATTGTCTTTGACATTTTGAATACGATGTTTGAACTGGGGTGGGAGAAGTTGTCGGAGAATTCTTCCCGTAGCGTCGGCCCTCAAATTTATGTTCTGCACCTGACAGAAGTGAATACCATTTATGAGGCTGATGGATATATGAACTATTTCATGCATATCCCGGGAGGGATTTTAAGGTAGACACAATCATTAGTAATGGATGTTTGAAGTCGTTGATAAACGTGTTAAGGAGCTTTTCAAACGACTTGCCGGTAGCTTCCATTTGTATGATGGGTTTGTTTTCCTTAAAAAACGACACGTAATCCCTCGGAATCGTTGCGATCAATTTTTCCAATATCTCTGATGTTTTTATTTTAATATATTAAGCGGATACCTGATCACTTCATCCATAAAGCTTTTTAATAGTTCCCGTTGTTCCTGTAATGAAACCGCCTCAAATTCTTCGTGTTTTTCTTCCGATAATTCGAACCAATAGGAATTACCCTCCTCGTAGGGAGTAATAGTGTATATACCGTTTTCTTTTGTTGATCCGGACAGGATATCGTGAACGGGTTTTCCCCACCCTTCATCTTTTGAAAATGAGATACAAATTAAAGGTTTCTCTCTGTTGTAATAGATCCCGATCCAAGCCCAAGTCGGAGCGATTTTACCCGTAGTATAATCAATCCTGAAATAAAGTCCCTGAACTCCATTTCTGTTCCCGTTTTTATCGGAATACAGTTCTAACGTAAAATCTTCTTCTGACCGGTTGATTAATTTACGTAATTCAATCATCAACTGATACAGAGAATACATACCGTCTAATTTCATAGCTTTATTGAATTTTATTATGCCGCAAACATTCTGAAGATAGGAAGAGTAGCCGTTAATAAGTTTAAGGGAATCATCCTCCTGAATATATTTTATCTGTTCGGCCAGTTCATCGAAAAACATCTCCCATGTTTTGGTCATATACCCACTCATATGTAACGAGTAATTGGTGATGTACCCGAGTCTCTCTTTACCCACATGATATGCTTTTTCATATTGGCCGAAATGATGATTCCGGTCTCCAATCTTAACCTCGATTAAGAAGGGTTTGTCGTCCCCTTTTATTCTGATTAAAAAATCGACCCGACTGTCCCCCTCGTCGTCATCCCTTGTCTCCCTCTCGAAGTATTCGATCAGGTCTATCTCCAAATCGGGAAAAAAGAAATGAATAAAAATCCGTTTAAAATCCGGACAGGCATGACATAATGCCCAGGTAATGTCCGACAAATCATTCTCTTTGTATCGCCTGGTCGCCAGATACTCGAAAAACAGCTTTATCATTATGATTCTAAATTATTCCTTACACGTGAGGTTAACACCCGAACAAATCTCGGAAATAATCTTGGGAATAACAAATAGGGAAGATGGCAGATTGTAAATTGACGGTTTGGAATTAAAGGATTGAGAGATTTAGGTGATTTTGAGATTAAAATAGATAGTTTATATAGTAAATCAAAGATTGGTAAACAGGTGTAAAGGGTTAAATTCTAAAGTATTCCGAATAAATAGTTTGTTTTGTTATATTTTTTTTATAAATTTGCCAAATTATCACTAATGATAATAGCAATTGTTCTAGAGTTCTAGAAATGATGGGAATTTTTTTATGAACTAAATCAAAACTTACAATAAACTCCACAAAATAATTTACTAACATAAAAATCTAACATTATGAAAAATAAAATTACTTTAATGACCATTTGTTTGTTCTTGTTGTGTTTTGGCGTTAATAAAGTACAGGCGCAAGCTCCACTACCTCCGGACGCAACAGCTAGGCCAACAGCTTTTAGTTTATATGAAGGTACTGAGAGAGAGGTTTTAATTGAATTAGAGCCTGCCTCAGGTTTTAAGCTAGAGGGATTAACGTTTAAAATTGCAGGAGCGATAACATCTGTAGAAGTTACAGAAGGAAAATTAGAAGATTATATAAAAAAATTTACTGCCAAGGGGTTAACCCCAGGAGTGCATAATATAGTTATTACAATTGCGGGATACCAAAAAGATATGGAAACTAACTGGTCTTTTCGTTTTGAGATTCAAGTAGTACTGACAATAACTGTATTTCAGGCATAATAAATATAATCGGTTTGGTGGGGTTGGCCGATTATTTAAAACATTTTATTGTGATAGTAAAAATGGGTATATATTTATAATCATAATTTTGATAAACCGTATAAATTAAAATATTAAAACTTTATGATTATGACATTAACCTCTCTTACAATGGTTTTCCGTTATCAAATAAAGTTATTATTTCGTAATTGGATTTTATGGCTTTTGTTTTTAACAATCTTGGTTACTGTCGTGTTTTATCAGCTCAATACCCAGGGTACTTTTTCCGGCATGGGAGGTACTTTCTACTCGATGCTTTCTTCTTTTATTCCCGCAACCAACGCTTGGCTTTTTAATCTGTTGCAGGTTTTGCCTTTTTTGTATCTATCGGGAGATTATATTTACAGAAATCATAAGTTAGATACCCTTGCCGTTATTGATTCCCGGGAACAGGGTAACGCATCTTATATTGGTGGGATGAGTTTGGGTCTTGTTACGATTTTTTTGTTTACTGGAGCGGTAAGTTTGTTTTTGGGAGTGCTTATAAATTTGTTTGCCAGTAAACTGGCTTTTAACGGGTGGTATTCTTTGTTTTATCTTTTTACCTATATATTTCCAACGACGATATTTTTGACAGGCTTTTCTTTTTTCGTGGTCTATTTAACCCGTAACCGTCTTTGTTCTTTTGTTATTTTATTGATTTACTTGTCGTTGGCTCTTGTTCTTTTGCCGGATCTATTTCAAGGTTTACTAGACCCTTTTGCCCGTCATATCCCTAATACTTTTTCCGATATGATCGGTTTTCCCGACCTATGGGGTTATTTTTTTCACCGGGTTTGTTGGTTTTTATGTGGCGTGGGTTTTTTCAGTGCGGCGGTAGTGTTGTCCCGTCGTCTCCCAAATAACACGCAGGACAAACGTTTATGGAAACTTGTTTGCATGACATGTTTTATCTTCGGTGCCGGCAGCGGTACGACTTTTTATTTAAGATATCAAGGTTCCGTGGAGGCTCGTCGTCTTTATCGAGATGTATACGTTCAGTATAATTCCTATCCTAAAGTCACCCTGTTCCATTTGGATATGGATTATCAGCCACAGGGAAATCGAATGTCGGTCGATTGTCGTTTACGGGTTCGGAATCAAAACAAGGAACGCGTGGAGAAAATTCTTTTTTACCTGAATCCTTCTTTAAAATTAAAATCAGTACGGATAGATGGTAAAGATATTTCTTGGGAACGAGAAGAGCAAGTTATCCTACTTGATCACGAGTTAGTTGCTGGCGAGAAGTGTGATATCGCAATAAGTTACGGTGGGAAAATCGATGAACGGTTATGTTACTTGGATATCCCGGATAAAACCTTTTTCGATCTTTCGGACCGGGGAATCTACACGTGTCGCTTCGGGAAACGTTTCGCTTATTTAGGAGAAGATTACACGCTTCTAACCCCGGAATGCGTGTGGTACCCGGTGTGTACCCCTCCAGTCAACCCGGTGAATGTTTATGCCGTTGATAAACATTTTTTCAATTCGACTCTGAAAGTTTGTGACACGGGAGAAAAATCAGTTTTTTCTCAAGGGGCTCCGTCTAAAGAAAAAGAGGTTACTTTATTTCGTTCGACAAAACCTCTTGTCGGGATGTCGTTAGTAGTGGGTACTTACACGGGAGAGATGTTAGCGGTGGATTCCGTGCTTTACGGTTATTATGTTTATCCGGGACACGGGGATTACTTTAACGGTTTGGAACTCGTTCCTGACTCTCTTTCGAGAGTGATTTCTTCTTTTTCAAAAACAGGACACGGGAAGTCTTATCCGTTCGATCGTTTACTTTTTTTAGAAACACCACTCTCTTTCTGTAGTTTTTACCGGGCTTCCCGGAATGGAAGCGGGTACGTTCAACCGGAAATGTTTTTGTTTCCGGAACAGATGATCGGAATGTCTCTTCCAGATTTTAAAGAAGAGATGTATCGGATGAGAGAGAAAGATCGAGTAAAAGGCAGAAAAATACTTACTCTATTCGAATATGAAATGAGAATATTAGATAGAACTGTTAATCAATTGTTATTTCATACAAAAATTCGACTTAATAATTTGTTGAATATGTTTAGTAATAAAGAGAAAGAACATTTTGTAAATAATCCATATGTTGATTTTCCGCTTTATTATGACTATACGATTAGTTTTTACTCGAGAGAATATCCCGTGCTTGATGCCGTGTTGAAACGGATGGTCGGAAGGGCCGATTTTGAGGAGCACCTAAGAGTTGTATATCCAAACGTAATCTCAGGAGTAATTTATAATGCTCGAGTAAGACACTATCTTTCTAATAATAGTTTTTCTGATGCCCTTTCAGACATGTTATTTCCTTCCACGTGGCTAAATGATTTGTTAAGTATAAAAGTCGACCAGCTTAAAGATATACTTTTGCTTAATTCCTCTTCAGAAGAATTGAACAAGTTCCTGATTGATTTTGTCCGTCAACATACCTTCGAGCAGGTGGATTTTGAAACACTCAATATCGCCTATAAACAAGAGGTTAATGTTGACTGGGCAGAATTTTTGTCGCAATGGTATTTAGGGAATAAACTTCCGGCATATATCATAAGAGATTTTAAAATGGTAGAGATCGTAGAGCCTGGAATGACAGAAAATCTTGCTGATAATAAGCGTTATAAAGTGCAGGCAAGTATATATAATACGGGAGAGGTTGACGGAATTGTCTCATTTGCTTTTTATACAGATAGAGGACCTCAAAGGAAAAATTTTATGATAAAAAAACAGGAGGGACAGAGAATTGAATGGATTGAGGATAAAGTTGGATATGATATGAGCTTACTTACCAATATAGCCCGGAATAACCCGGAAGCAAGAAGTGTTGCTCCTCGAAAAGGGTACACTACCAGTGATACGGTACAGCGGGTAGAAAAATTACCATTTAGTTATTTTCAGCCTCCAGCCAACGAGATTATCGTCAACGAGGATGATGACGGTTTCCGGGTGATACAACCAAAATCCCGTTTATTACTCGGGCGATTGTATGGACAAGAGGAAGAAGGATATATCACTATTAATGGCAGTTCTCCATATACCGGAGAGCTTCCTTTGTGGACTTATCTTGCCGCACCTTCTTACGCTTACGGAGATATCACGGAGGGTTTTGTGTCTAAAAAAGCCGGCAGGGGTGATTTTAGCGTGGAGTGGCATGCTCCAATAGAAAAATCAGGAATGTATGAAATTTTTGTTTACATGACTCCAATACCAACTTCTACATGTAAACGTTTTGTGTACAATTGGAAGAATTCAATTCCTACTAATACCATTCAGTTGTTTCAATATTATCAGGTTACATGTGACGAAGGAGTAAAGGAGATTCCCTTGGATGTAAATATCGATTGGAAAGCGGAAAAAGGAGGATGGGTGTCTTTAGGACGTTTTAAATTGACGCCTGGAGAACACGTGGTTACTTTAAGTGATAAATCCAACGCCTCGGATTTTAATATCTATGCCGATGCCGTAAAATGGGTCTACCTGGAAGATAAATAGCACTTGGGGACGGGGTTAAAGTGCTATTTATGATTCATGTTAATAGTGTATTTGTGATATAAAGAATTTATGATTATGGCATTATCCTTCCTTTTCACGATAGTTCGTTACCAGGTGAAATTACTATTTCGTGATTGGATTTTATGGCTTTTGTTTTTGGCGCTGTTGGTCACGACTTTAATTTATCAACTGAATACCCAGGGTACTTTTTCCGGTACGGGTGGTAATTTTTACTCGATGCTTCCCTCTTTTATTCCCGCGACCAACGCCTGGTTCTTTAATCTCTTGCAGGTATTGCCCTTATTGTACCTCTCGGGTAATTATATTTACAGGAACCGCAAGCTGGATACTCTTGCCGTTATCGATTCCCGTGCACAGGGTAACGCTTCTTGCACGGGTGGTATGAGTTTAGGTATAGTCATTGTTTTTTTGTTTTTCGGTGCGATAAGTTTGTTCTTGGGGATACTCGTTAATTTATTTGCCAGTAAACTGGCTTTTAACGGGTGGTATTCCTTGTTTTATCTTTTTACTTATATTGTACCGACCACGATCTTTTTGACGGGTTTTTCTTTTTTCGTGGTATACTTAACCCGTAACCGTCTTTTTTCTTTTATTCTCTTAATCGGGTATTTATTGCTGACCGTCGTTCTCTTGCCGGATGCATGCCAGGGCTTGTTTGATCCTTTTGCCCGTCATGTACCCAATATATTTTCCGATATGGTCGGTTTCCCTGACCCGTGGGGTTATTTTTTTCACCGGTTTTGCTGGTTGTTGTGTGGTATAGGTTTTTTTAGCGCCGCGGTGGTGTTGTCCCGCCGTCTCCCGAATAGTGCACGGGAGAAGCGTTTATGGAGGTTTGTCTGCGTGATATGTTTTGTTCTTGGAGTCGGTAGCGGCATGACTTTTTATCTAAGATATCAAGGTGCTGTCGAGGCTCGTCGTCTCTATCGTGATGTATACGTCCATTACAATTCCTACCCCAAAGTCACCCTGCTCGATTTGGATATGGATTACGAGTCTCGTGGAAATCGATTGTCTGTCAATTGTCGTTTACGTGTTCGGAATCAAAACAAGGAACGCGTGGAGAATCTTCTTCTTTACCTGAATCCTTCTTTAGAATTAGAATCGGCACGTGTCGACGGGAAGGATATCCCGTGGAAGCGAGATGAACAGGTGCTCCTGCTCTCTGGCGGTTTGGCGGCGGGGGAAGAGTGCGAGGTGGATATACGTTACAGCGGAAAGATCGATGAACGTGTATGTCACGTGGACATCCCGGATAAAACGTTTTTCGATCTTTCGGACCGGGGAGATTTCACGTGTCGTTTCGGGAAGCGTTTCGCTTACTTGGGAGAGGCTTACACTCTTCTCACCCCAGAATGCTTGTGGTACCCGGTATGTACACCCCCGGTTAACCCGGGGAATGTATACGCTGTTGATAAACATTTTTTCAATTCGACGCTAAAGGTAAGCGGCACTGGGGACAAGGCTGTTTTTTCTCAAGGAGCGTCGTCCAAGGAAAGAGATGTTACCTTATTCCGTTCGACAAAGCCTCTTGTCGGGTTATTGCTGGTGGTAGGTACTTACACGGGCGATATGTTGCCGGTGGATTCGGTGCAGTACGGTTATTATGTTTACCCGGGACACGGTGATTACTTTAACGGTTTGGAGGTCGTGCCGGATTCACTCCCTGGGGTGATTTCTTCTTTTTCAAAAGCGGGACACGGGAAGTCTTACCCTTTCGATCGTTATCTTTTTGTGGAGACCCCGCTCTCGTTTTGTAGTTTCTACCGGGTCTCTCGGAATGGAAGCGGGTACGTGCAGCCGGAGATGTACTTTTTTCCTGAGCAGATGATCGGTATACCTCTCCCGAACTTTAAAGAAGAGGTTACTCGGATGAGAGAAGATGATCGGATGGCAGGTAGAAGAGAGTACACGCAATTCGAGCGTGAAGTAAGGGTATTAGATAGAATCGTTTGGCAGATGTTATTTAGTAGTAAAGTGGTTAAGATTCAATCTGATAACCTGTTGAACAAGTTTATCAAAAAAGAGAAACAAATTTTTAATGGTAAATTATTATACGTTTTCGAGAATAATCCATATACCGATTTTCCACTTTATTATGACTACACGATTAGTTTTCGTTCGAGAGAATACCCGGTGCTTGATGTTCTGTTTAATCAGATGACCTATATGGCTGATTTTGAAGAATACATGAGACTTACAAATCATAATGCTATAGGAAGAGTAATTGATAACTCTAGTGTAAGATACTATCTTTCTAAAAATAGTTTCTCAGATGCTCTTTTAGATACCTCGTTTCCGTCAGTTTGGTTGAATGATTTGTTCGGGATAAAAGTCGATCAGCTTAAAGATATACTCTTGTTGTATTCTTCTTCAGAGGAATTGAACAAGTTCCTGATTGATTTTGTCGGGCAGCATACATTTGAACAAGTTGATTTTGAAATACTTAATGTTGCATATAAACAGAAGTTTGGAATTGATTTGTCAGAATTTTTACCGCAATGGTATTCGGGAAATAAACTTCCGGCATATATCATAAGAGATTTTAAAATGACTAAGATAATCGAGCCTGGGGCAAATGAGGATGGTATAGGTAATCAACGCCATAAAGTGCAGGTAAGTATATATAATGTTGGAGAAGTGGATGGAATCATTTCATTTAATTACGCTTCTACAAGAGGAATTCAACGGAAAAATTTTCTAGTAAAAAAGAGTGAGGGGCAGAGAATAGAATGGATAGGAGAACAGATGAGTTTTAGTGTTGATTTAATTACCAATATAGCCCGGAATAATCCGGGAATAAGATATGTATATGAAAATTCTACTACTACTGACACTACACAGCGGATAGAGCAATTACCCTTTAGTTATTTTCAACCTCCGGCCAACGAGATTATTGTCAACGAGGATGACGAGGGCTTCCGGGTGATACAACCGAGATCCCGCTTGTTGCTCGGTCGTTTACTCGGTCAACGGGAAGAAGGATATATCACTATTGATGGTAGTTCTCCGTATACCGGAGAGCTTCCTGAGTGGACTTATTTTGCCGCACCTTTTTACGCTTACGGTGATATCACGGAGGGTTTTTTATCTAAGAAAGCAGGTAGGGGTGATTTTAGCGTGGAATGGCATGCTTCAATAGAAAAGACGGGGATGTATGAAGTTTTTGTTTATATGACTCCCATCCCTTGTTTCACGTGTAAGCGCTATATATATAACTTGAGAAATTCAATTCCTACTAATATCATTCAGTTATTTCAGTATTACACGGTCACGTGTGACGAGGGTGTGAAAGAGATTCCCTTGGATGTTAATATCGGTTGGCAAGCGGAAAAAGGGAAATGGATATCATTGGGACGTTTTAAATTGACACCCGGAGAACACGTGGTTACTTTAAGTGATAAATCCAACGCCTCGGATTTTAATATCTATGCCGATGCCGTAAAATGGATCTACCTGGAAGATAAATAGCACTTGGGTAGCACTTGGGGACGGGGGTAAAGTGCTATATATTTTAACGTACGATTAAAAGTAACGATATGGAAATAAAATCTCTTGGAAAGACGGACTTTGAGACTGTGTTTGAAGCATTTTATCAGGCTTTTGTCGATTATGAGGTTCAGCTAAATAGGATGCAGCTTCAAACCATGTTAAAAAGGCGGGGATATGATCCTACACTCTCTTTTGCCGCTTTTGACAAAGGTAAAATCGTTGCTTTTACGTTTAATGGTATCGGAAATTTCGGTGGGATGTCAACGGCTTACGATACGGGTACCGGGACTTTGAAAGATTATAGAGGAAAAGGGTTGGCTACGGAGGTTTTTAACTATTCCATTCCGTATTTAAAAAAAATGGGGATTAAGCAATATTTGCTGGAGGTGTTGCAACACAATACAAAGGCTGTTTCTGTTTATAGGAATCTCGGATTCGAGGTGACCCGTGAATTTAATTATTTTATTGCTAAAAATGAGGATGTTCGAGATGACGTTAAAAATTCGAATACCTCCGGTATACTTAGGCAAATTGATCTTGAGGAGTTTGATTCTATTCCTGAATTTTGGGATTTTACCCCATCCTGGCAGAATAGTTTTGAATCCATCCAAAGAGCTACCGATGATTTTGTTTGTTTGGGCGTCTTTACTGGAGAGAAACTTGTCGGCTACTGTGTTTTTGAACCTGCTTCCGGAGATATAACCCAAATAGCGGTCGATAAACGATACAGAAGGAGAGGAATTGCTTCCGTGTTACTTCATGAAATGATTAAATTAAATCAAAATGATACAGTGAAAATCATAAATACGGATATTTTATCACCTTCGATCACGGATTTCCTAAAGGCGAGAAATATAGATATACAAGGAAAGCAATTTGAAATGATAAAACAGTTATAGCGTGATTTTATAGTAAAATTACTGTTTTATGTTTCTTTTGCTGTTCGATTTTTATCCGATAGGTTTTGGAGAAAGAATAAAATGTCCTGAAAAAAGTGCCGTTAGTAAAGCGGCACTTTTTCAATTTATAATATATCGATAGCTTGTTGTTTTTTCAGAGTCGTATTATTATATTCATCTTAGAATACCCGTCCTTGTTTCAGATCCTCGACGAATTTATCAATGCGTTGCATCTGAGCAGGTATGTTAATGTTTTGTGGACAATGCGGATTGCATTGGTCACAGCCGATGCAATGATTGGCTTGCCGTAAACGCGGAACGGAACGGTCGTAGCCGATAAGGAATACCCGGCGGGCTTTGCGGTAGTTCGTGTCCTGTGATGAAGATGGCATGTTGCCTTCGTTGATGCACTTGTTGAAGTGGAGTAGAATGCCCGGAATATCCAGCCCGTAAGGACACGGCATACAGTATTTGCAGTCGTTGCAGGGGATGGTCGGGTAACGGAGCAGTTGTTGAGCCGTTTCCTCCAGAAATTCTTTGTCTTCGGTGGTCAGTTCTTCGAGCGGCGAGTAGGTGCGTAAATTGTCCTTCAAGTGTTCCATGTAGGTCATACCACTCAGAACGGTTAGTACACCCGGAAACGAACCGGCGAAGCGGAACGCCCAGGATGCGACGCTCGATTCGGGACGGCGTTGTTTCAATTTGGCGGCGATATGGTCGTGTACATTTGAAAGACGTCCGCCCAGCAACGGTTCCATGATAACGGCCGGAATACTCCGTTTTTCCAACTCTCCGTAAAGATATTCGGCATCCGTATTGCGGGTATTCACCTCTTTAGCATGTTTCCAGTCCACGTAATTGAGCTGAATTTGCACGAAATCCCATTTGATTTCGTCGTGCCGGGAGAGTAGGTAATCGAACACACGGATATCCCCGTGATAAGAGAATCCGAGATTACGGATACGTCCAGCTTCCCGTTCCGTGAGTAGAAAATTTAATATTCCGTTATCGATGTAGCGTGCTTCGAACTCTTTCATGCCGGTTCCCATTCCAACGCCATGCAGTAATAGGTAATCGATGTAGTCAACCTGTAACTCTTTTAACGAGTTGCGATACATGGCAATCGATGCCTCTCTGCTCCAGGTGGAGGGGGCGAAGTTCGATAATTTGGTAGCGATAAAATATTTGTTGCGCGGATGACGACTGAGTGCAATGCCCGTCGCATGTTCCGAACGTCCTTTGCAATAGGCAGGTGACGTATCGAAATAGTTTACCCCATGGGCAATAGCGTAATCGACCAGTTCGTTGACGGTTTCCTGATCGATCTCGTCACCATTTTCCCGGGCACTACTGTTGGAGATTGTAGGCCAACGCATGCAACCGTAGCCAAGAATCGATACGCGGTCTCCGTTGGTCGGATGGGTGCGATAGGTCATTTCACCCGGTTGTTTCTCTCCTGATATATTGTCGGCGGAACTGTTTTTGTTATTTCCGCAACCGGGCAGTCCGGTTACGGTTATTGCGGCTCCGGCAGTTCCCAATATTTTCAGGAAGTCACGGCGGTCTATTTCTTTCTTTTTCTTGTTTTCCATTTTTCCTATTTATTTTCAGGTATTACTTTGTTTAAACAGGGAATCGCGTTGAGTGTATGCGGACAACCGATATAGAGTAGCAGTTGTGTGTGACGAACTGATGTTTGATACGGGAACATTAAGGGTTTTATTTCGTGTTAACGGTGCAAGATAGGTCTGATCAATAAAATGTTTGGAAAATTCTGCGGGTAACTTCTCGCCTTGCTGGAACATCTGTTGGAACGTCCTCTCTTTTTGTATGTTTTTTTCTTTTTTGACTTGTTGTGCATAAGTGCCAAAGTATGATACCGACATCAGTATGGCTGTAAAAATCGTTTTTCGATTCATAGTCATTTTTATTAATGTTATTACTTTTATCGGGCATTCAGGCGGATGTCACAATAATTTTCTGATTACAATAGACGATACTTCCTCGTCGTATTAATTTTTTACATTACAAAATTACGGTGTTATTTTTAACCGGGTAGTAGATGAATTACAGGTTTTCTTACCAATCTTACGGATTGTTGTATTTAACTATAATGTCTTGTCTTAAAATGTTTACGATTTTAAATTAAAAATCTTCACTCTGCAATTAACAAGGGATTAAGTAATTGAGAGTCTTAATAATTGAAATGGAGGAGGAGACAATAATATATTCTGGAAAAATGAAATTCTTGTATTAAAAATTTATTGCGGTGAATTTTTATTTTTTCCCGATATCGAAAAAATCTGTAAGGGTCGTTTCGCTCCAGCTATCTATCAGGACGGGAGAGGTAAAGTCATTTCCTTTGACAGGCTTGATCGGTTTAACTTGTTTAACGCCTTTTATTTTTTCGGGATGTGTGACTACGGTATTAATTCCCCCTTTTACAATTCCGTGTTTTGCACCGACGGCATGATAAGTCTTATTGTCATATAGAATTCCATCCGAATACCATCCCAAGAGTTTGCCATTAAAACTATAGACCTGCTCTTTCGGTTCAATGTAAGCGACAGGTTCTCCCTCAAATGTATATATTGTCGCTTCGTCTTTATAATCAATATAAGCGATCGCCTCTTTGTTTTCGTCGTATAATGTTATTTGTAACTCATCTTGAGGCTTATTGTCGTCACCATTGTCATCGGAATTACATCCGGCACACAAAGCGAGAATAGAAAATATTGTCAAATATAAATTTTTCATAGTAATAATGCTGTAAAGATTTTTGAAAATGGCGGTTCGGAAAGGGACTTCAATAGTTTTGGCTTGTCTTTCGGATCATCCATTATTTTTCAGAGTGCAAATATATATACTTTTAGAGAAGTACAAAATAATAAGGGTTGTTTCGGTTGTGTTAATATCTGGTTTATTATAACAAGAACAAAGAACGAAAGAATGATGTGATTTGTATGTTAAGTAGTTGATAGTTTGCAATTTAATTAAAAATCAAAAATAAATAGAAGATTGTTTCTTATTTTGCAATAAACATAGTAACGAATTATAAAACATTAATTGATATTTATGCTTATGATGGCAGGGATTTATTTTACGACCTCATGTTTATCAGTAATACGACTACGGCGGTACTTCTTGCTCCCATTGCGATGCAGAGTGCAGTTTAAATAGGGACTAGTCCCATGCCATTTCTTTTTGCGGTAACGCTTGGTGCAGCATGTGTTTTGTTTCTCCGTTTTCAACTCCTCCTAATGCTTTGGTGATGTCTGCCTGGCAATATACCTTTACAAACAAAGAGTTAAATCATAAACTGTGACCAAAAATTAAAAGTGAAGAGGAAGGAATAAGAACGGAGGGTAGTGAAAGAAAAGCTTCTGTTTTATATGGTCGTTTTATCTGCCTTTCTTGGAAATGTCAGCTGTTTTTTTATTGTTTAAAGGATTTATCCAATCTTCTATTTTGTCGTATAGTAGTTCAAAAACACTACGGCGTGCAACAATAAAACGGCAACTTGCATTCATTCCGTATTTTATATATCCTTTGTGTCCATTTTTCAATTCAAGGTATTTAGGAGTAAAATCACACCGTACTTTGTAAAAATTCCCTTGATACGTGATCGTGGGATTTTTTGAGATATAGGTAATAATAGAGTTTGATTAACGATGGCGTATGCAATTACCGGAAGTGGGATCTTATATAAACTACTCTTTTTTACCTTTAACCTCTTCTATGGCCTTAATCCCTTTGGCGGCAAATCCCAATTGCTGGGCGGATTCGACCATCCCAAGGAAGTTAATGCCCTGGCGATCCGTGTGGGCGATTTGTCGTATTCTGGCAACGGATAGATATAAATCGTAGTATGCGGCAACGGACGCCAAACAGGCGGCTCCGCAGTCTGTAATATCCCGTTGTTTGACTAATATACTTTTTTCATGGCTTTAAATATATCGTGTTGTTACGGGTATCGAGGTACATCTGGCTGAATTGGCGGATAAAACCTAAGGTGACAAGCTTTAACCCGTCTTTAGCATTCATATGATCATTCCTCTGAATTGAAATGGCACAATGGTAAAAATGATGTCCCAGTATGTTTATCGTATCGTAACAGACAAATACGCCTCCGCGATTATTATCAAACCCATCGTTTATTATTTGTGTCCAAGTTATATTCGTTTTGTTTATTTTGGATTCTATCGCTTTCCCTTGCTCGCTGGTTTTAAGTTCGTTCATAAGAATTACGGGCACATGATCGGCGCTATTACGTCCAGCACCCGTATCAAAAGTGTATTCGCCCATTTGAATACTATCATTGATTACAACATCAATAGTCATTGCTCCTTTGACATACTTGTAAGGTATTTTTAACCACTTCTCTAAATCGTCAATTTCAAAACGCCTATTTGAAATTTTTAGTCTCTTTTTTCCCAGATCAAACCACCAGTAAAACTGTTTTATGATATTTGTTCCAATTACGGACCTACCCATGTTGGGCTCAATTAAAAATTTAACTTTTCTTTTGAGTGGCAAAATAAAATGAGCTTGTGGAAACGTATAGTATGCGGGAATCTTTTTGTCCAAAATGCTCCACACGATTATAGCACTATCTTTTTTGTTGATTTTTAATCCGAAAGCATTGGAATCTGCAATAATAGATCCAGCTGCCCCTGTGTCAAAATTGAACATATGAGTAGATGAATCAATAATGACAGGAATAAGAAGCATCTTAGACTCATCATCGTATTTAAAATTAACTTCAATGCGTTGTTGCTGTTGGCAAGATATTGTCATCACGATTAAAATAATAAAATAATAGAATCTTATTCCTGTCATGGTTATTGTAAATTAGTAGATTGGTAGACTATTTATTTTGTATTGTTTTAATATTCCTGTATCCAAGAGCATTTTATTATAAATTGCTGTCCAGGCATCGCTTGCATCTCGTGAATGCCATGCTTAGGGCATGCTATACGGACAAATTCAGTCTCGTCAGCAATACCTTTAAATTCAATTTCATTCGTTTTTCCCGGTACTCCATTGGAATCCCTAAGAATTTGATATGTCAATAGTATCGCCTGATAAACGGCTACTAAAATATGGCAGGGTATTTGACAATATCTGCTTCCATAGCTTCAAGATTTTAAAGGTTATGATCCGAACTATTTCGGAATCATTAATAGCTATTTGTTGTAAATAAATTAAATTTAATAAATGAGTTTGCTCCAAGATAGGGAAATTCTTAAAAAAAACTATTTTGTAACATGTATATTGATGTTAATTATAGTATTTTGTAAAAAATAAATAATTATTATTTGAGTATTAATCGAGCCATTTTTCGCTTGTAGATTGGGAAATCGAATCTTGTATATAATAAAAATTGGGTGTAGTTTTGGGCATTACTGAATAACATAAAATGATTTTATGAGGTTAAAAGATTTGTGGTTTACTTTAAGTTTACTTGTTTTGCCGGTAATGGTAAAGGCAGAACATGAAAAGTTACAAAAACAATTGCAGGAAGTGATCGCCGGAAAGAGAGCACAGGTCGGTATAGCCGTTATTCTTAACGGCAGGGATACGGTTACGGTAAACAATGATTATCAGTATCCTATGATGAGTGTATTTAAACTGTACCAAGCCTTGGCTGTTGCTGATTATTGTCAAAAAGAGAAGTTGTCTTTCGATACGTTTGTTTATATTCGGCAATCCGATCTGAAACCTGATACATATAGTCCGCTTCGTGATAAATATCCCCAAGGAGAAATCTCTCTTTCGATTAAAGATTTGTTGAAATACACATTACATTTAAGCGATAATAATGCATGTGATATTCTTTTCGCTCAAACCGTTGGGACAAAAGCAACCGACAAATATATACGAAGTTTGGGTATCCGGGATTTTTCCATTGAAGTAACTGAAGATGAAATGCATAAAGACGTGAATACCTGCTATCTAAATTGGAGTACTCCGCTTGAAGCGGCCAAAGTCATAGAATTGCTGCTTACTCGGGCATTGTTCGATATAGAGTATCAGGACTTTATTAAACGGGCGATGATTACCTGCGAGACCGGAAAAGACCGATTACCCTTTCCTTTGGAGGGAACAAAAGCAATTATTGGCCATAAAACGGGAACAGGAGACCTTAATGCTAAAGGTCAAATTATTGGAATCAATGATGTGGGTTTTGTATATCTGCCAAACGGAGAGAGATACACGATTGCCGTTTTTATAAAAGACTCCGCGGAAACCATACAAGAGACTTCTCAAATCATAGCTGATATTTCACGAGTTGTATATCAATATATAAGTGAGACATAGGTTGTTACCGGTAAGATTTATTTCCCCTCCGGTAGCGAAAAAATTCTATAAGAGTAGTTTTGCTTCGGTTATCATGTTAATTCTGAGTCAGGTATTCCTCATACCTCCTCTCTATTTCCTTTATTGAAACATCCAATGTCTTCATTTGTTTGAAAAATTCCGGCAGGTCTTCGTACAGGAATGTAGCCTTGCGCAGAGTCATAATCCGGTCTTTAGCTCCTGCCGATACAAAATAACCGATGCCGCGTTTATTGTAGACAATTTCTTGTCCTTGAAGGTAATCGTAAGTACGGACAACTGTATTTGCATTTACCTCCACGGTGGCGGCGTATTCCCTGACTGATGGAATACGCTCTTCTTCTCTATATTGTTCTTGCAGGATTTCATCACATATCCGGTCGGCTATCTGCAAGTAAATGGATTTACTCTCTTTAAATTTCATAGTAAACGGAATTTCGGTTTAATAATTTGCGAGCGGGTAAAGAGTTTGTAACTCAACCACCAGTTGAAAATGGTAAATGAAGCGAAGAGAGCTATGCTTACAGCCAATACACTATTTATTGTTGTCCAATTGGTCCTCGCCGAGTCCCACAAAACAAATGTATTTCCGGTACTCGTCCATTTTATGACAGTTGATGTAATAGAGCTTAATATAAACATTACGGCCCAAAGTGTTCCCAATGTTTTTAAGAAAGGTTTTTTATACCAATAATTACCGCCTAATATGAACAAAGAGTGATGCCAAATCACCGAAGTCCAGATACATGCTGTAACCAATCCATAATTGAGAACTTCGTATCCAGTGTAGACAACGAGACTATCTTTACCACTTATACGAATCATATCCATAAACATAGAGAACATTTTCGGTAATATTGTCTGATGCAAAGTAACAGGAACGTTAAATAAAGGGAGCAGGAGAAGACGGGTAATCTCTGCTAACGATACCGTTATCAGGATAGCTATAAACAGACCTACCGTAACGTATAAGAATTTTACTACAAACTTTTCAATCATAGTAGCCGGGAGCATAAGAAATGATATACGTTCCTCCTTCGTTTTCATGTTTTCCATGATATTGGCCGCATAAATAAAAGATGCGATCCCGGTAATTATCATAAAGACGATCATTATGCCTTGACAAAAATGTCCTATCGCCCAATCGGGATTATCCAGCCAACGCGATTCGTTATTTACCCTTATCATACCGAATATCAACGTTAGTGCGAATGCCGCATAAAGGCCGATCAAACGATATAGGTTCGTTTTCCAATTTTCCAGAATTTCGCGTTTCATTACCATGACCATGCGCGATAGGCTAAAAAAGTTATTCGTATTCATAATGTATTCGTATGTTACTTGTTAAATATTGATTGCATTTTTTCCTTTTCTGTCAGCATAGCGTTAAATAATACTTCCAGGTTCAGATTCGATTCCTCGTTATTCGTATTCGGGAAGATTACGCTGTTTCCTTGGACTGATGATTGAATATACAGTGCATTATCTGTTGGTTCGTTTATTCCTTGTTCTGCGAAATATACTTTATCGCAGATGGTTTTTACCGATGTATTCAGTAGTACACGGGTACCGTCGATAATAATTACATGATCCAGCAAGCTATCAATATCTCTCACCTGGTGGGTTGAGATGATTACCGATTTTTCATCTGTCATGCCGGAAGCAAGTACTTTGCGGAATTGACTTTTTGAAGGAATATCCAATCCATTACTGGGTTCATCCATTAACAACAGAGACGTATTGGTTGCTAATGCGAAACACATAAATGCTTTCTTTTTCTGTCCCATGGAGAGTTCGCCAAAATGAATATCCTCATTCATATCGAAATTACGAAGGCAGGTCCTCAGCAATTCACGGCTGAAATTCGGATAAAACGGACTATTCAGCTTCAAATATTGTTTCAGGCTAACCGATGGTAGTGTAAACTCTTCAGATACAAGGAACATATCCTGTAAAGTTATCGGATAGCGACTTGCAACATTCACGCCCTTGTAAAATATCTGTCCTGCTTGGGGACGAAGTAAGCCTGTCATTAAATAAAGCAAAGTAGATTTACCTGTACCGTTCTTTCCTAAAAGACCGTAAACTGAACCTTTGTCTAATGTCAGCGAGGAGTCGTTAAAGATTTTTTGTTTTCTCTTTCCATAACTGAAAGATAAGTTCTTTACTTCGATCATCATTGTGTTTATACTTTAATTGGTTTATGTGTGCATTAGTAAAATAGTACACTGTAAAAGTATGTGGTTTATTCGAGTAATCAAACGGAATGATCGACATTTAACTTTAATTAACTGATAAAGCAAAATAGAGGGATGACTCGGAACTTCGTGATAGTGTCCCTAAAAGTGTGTATGTACTCCTTTTTTCTATCATCTTTGCAAATCTATTTTTTTTAATAAAATAAACTCGATTCTAAGAAATTATAAATAGGATATTTATAAATATCCGCATTTTGTGCCACCGTTCCCATTAACAGCATGACGGCCCGTGGATTTGGCATGGCCCCTCTCATGTTAATAACCCTTTTATAATCCCTGTTCAGTCTTTCGATCCAGTTCGTGGTGTAAATCATGCCCCTGATTTCCCTTTCATATTTAAAGTATGTAAAGTAGAACCTGTACCTTTCATGTTGATATCTTTTGAGTGGTGGATAACTCTTCTGCCATCTTTGAATAAAGTCTTTAAATGTTGTATTATATCCCTCATTGTGCTGTGCCTGACTTTTAACCGGGCACACGCACAACGATATTTGCCGGGCATGAAAGGCTTGCAGGTCACGGGCGGCATAGCGGACGGTGTTCACTGGAACAGTAAAAGAGATTGCGTTTATTACTTCGGGGCTGCCATGAGTACCTACACCAAAAACGGGAACAGGTGGGTTATCGGCGGGGAATATCTCGAAAAGCATTACCTCTATAAGGATTTGTAAATACTCGTGAGCCACTTTACAGATGAGGGCGGTTACCACGTGAACTTCCTTTCAGACAGGAAGAAAACCTTTTTCCTTTCGCTGGGATTGTCTGCCCTTGTCGGGTACGAAACAAGCAACTGGGGTGACAAGCTGTTGCCCGATGGCTCGATGCTGACGGATAAGGACGGTTTTGTCTATGGCAGTGCGTTGACGCTGGAACTGGAAAGTTACATTACTGACCGGGTGGTATTCCTGATTAACGCACGGGAAAGATACCTGTTCGGTTCTTCAATCGGAAAGTTCCACACACAATTTGGTGTGGGGCTGAAATTTATAATGTGATAAACTAACCTATTATATTATAATGTATATGAGAAATGTAATTTATAAGATGCTAACAGGGTGCTACATGGTGGCTACCTTGTTGTTGGTGGGTGCGTGTAGTGACAACGTGGATATACAGCAGTCTTACCTGTTCAGTATCGAAACGATGCCTGTACCGAAAAATTAAAGGTGGATGAAACGGCGGAAATACGCTACCAGCTTCACCGGGACGGACGGTTTGAGGAAACAAAGTATTTCTCCGCTATTTCCAGCCGGACGGGGCGGGAACGCTGAAAATGTCCGATGGGACGGTTTTACTGCCGAATGACCTGTACCCGTTTCCGGATGAAACATTCCGGCTTTACTATACCTCTGCATCCACCGACCAACAAACGATAGATGTGTATTTTCAGGACAGCTTCGGACAGTTACAGTAGCTTACGTTTTCATTTAATAATGATAACAGCAAGGAAGAAGAAAACAATTAAAGTAAAAAAAAACATGGTTAAAATAGAATAGGATATAAACGGTATTTCATTTTTTGTAAATACCACATGGAAAACGGACGCAGTTCCGGCGGTCAGTGAGATAAGCAGCTATAGAAAAACAACTTAGAGTAGAATGAAGAAAGCCATCAAATTTGATGGCTTTCTTCATCAAGTAGCATTTGCTATTTGTCTAACAATTTGTTTATAATATAATCCTACAAGGTCTTTTTCATCATTACCTGCATAACTATTATGAGCAATTAAGCATCTTACCTTATATAATTCCTCCAATTTAGTTGAAATCCATCCTTGTGATGGAAAATATTTTTTAAAATATTCCCAATTGTTTAGAATAAGTTTAGATAAATCTATAAAGTCTAAATAATAAAGTTCTTTGTCTCCCCGCAATGGTAACCATTTATTTTGCTTTTCTTCACTCTGTCTCGTAGTAATTCCTTTTTGCAAATCATTTGGGACTGTGATTTTGTTAAAATAATCCTTCCCCAACTGACCTGATAAAGTTTTATCTATGAAATCACGGAGAGAGTTTTCGATACAATATAAAGTAATATATAGCTCCGACATCTCTTTCCCTTTTTCCTTTATTTCATCAGAAAGAATTTCCAATTTTGTCTGATTTACAGTTTCTATAACATCGTTTAAAAGGTTGTCATTATCATTTTCCAACACGGGAGAAATATTAACATCCAAAATATCATATCCTGCATTGGGGGGCATAACGGCAGAACATATACTTTTTAAAGCAGTTTTTAAGGTCGGCAAGTTTGAGCTATTAGCCGAGAACTGCGATTGAGGTATATAGAAGTTCACTGTAGTAGCCATTGCATTCCATCTTTTTTGTGAATAGCTACTCCCAGCAGATATTTCACAATAACCATCTTTTATTATATTATATAGATTTATTCTCTTGTGTGCCGGGTCATTTTTGGCAATATCTACTACTGCTTTAAAATAAGCTCTTTCATCAGGTATTTCATAAGTAAAATCAACCATATATCTATTATTTATTTATTATGCAAATATATGATTTTAAGCTTATTTGGAGAAATGAAATCAGGTTTCTTTGCTACGTTCTTTCCCGCAAAGGCTCATGAAAGAAAGTAGTCCTGCTGGATTTTCTTTTTACCTTTGTTTTTTCAGCCATTCATCCCGTCATTTGCGGCACTCGTCAAGTGTTTGGGCAAGCGTGGAGAATAGTTCTCCATCCATATGGCGGTAATCATATTGATAATAGATTTGACCCCTAAATGCGCCTAAGCAGCATTTTACATATTTTTCTTCTCCCGGTGTTTGGGTAATACTTACCCCCGTTTTTGTTTAAAGTTTCCATACTACTATAATTTATAATGAGTTATCAGATAATCAGAAGTGAAAGCAGCACAATGAAAATAAGCGCCATACAAAGCAGGTAAACGGCAGAGATAAACAGCCGGAGAACGAACCGGATAATAAAAAAGCTTATAATTAGGGCTATCCACATTCCGGCGGTGCTGGTGACTACCTGATAGATGATAAAAGCAAGTATGAACCACCGTAAAAAAGTTGTTATCTTATTATATACTTTCATTGTCTTGGTGTGTTGTGGGTGGATTGCTCCACCCGGTTAGTAATCAGGCGCAACGGAAAACAAAACCATTATCCATCCAGTAATTAGTCATAAACAGGTCACGGGCAAAAGCCGAATAATCAAAGTAGGTCTTTGCGAACTCCGGCAGTTCGTAACATTCCTCTACGATTTCATAGGCGTAATCTTCCTCGTCTTTATATTCTCCCTGATATTCATTCTCAAAGGAAGAAATAAGGTCGTCTGCATCTTCTTCGCTTAGGTCGCTGTTGTGGTGGTCGCACCATACGAAAAACGCTTCTTGCTGGGTATCGCTTAGCTTTTCGATGGCATCCCGAAGTTCAAAGAACTTATCGCATAACCAGCTTTCGGAAATCAAGTTTTCCGGGATATTCTCGTAATCTCGAAACATAAATTCCGGGTCTTCCTCGCCCTTGTGCAGTTCCCGGCACGCTTCGTAAAATTCTTCCTTGTCCGAATAATCCGACAGGTCGAGCCATGCGCCGGATAATGAACCGTTGTTATACTTGCCGTAAGTGCCTACATAAACTTTTACTGCTGATAATGTCGTTGCTTCCATATCCGTTTGATTTTTAATGTTTTTAATTGTAATTAATCCATCACTCAATACAAATTGCATATCTGTCGTCGTACTCATCCACTCCAGAAAAGCTTCCAACGGATGATCACACAATAAAGCACCCGTGAAACACCGTTCTCTCATAACAGGAGCTTCATAAAGAACTTGCACATTATACCAGCGACATATTTTCCTCATTATTAAATCCAATCGTTCGGAGTCAAAAGTAATCTTCCTATCCACCCAGGCAACAACAGCATCCGTGTTCACTTTTTCCACGTGAATCTGCTCCGGCAATATAGAAGCTTGTTCCCCGGGTTTCAATAAAACAGACACCTTTCCCGCAGTTGTTCTCACGTTCCCTTCTATCAAAGTGATCCGGGACATCGGTTCCTCGTCATAACTCATCACGTTAAAAACCGTACCTAAAACATCCACCTCAAAATCTTTTCCAGAAACGATAAAAGGTTTACCTTGATCTTTTGTAACCTCAAATAAAGCCTCCCCCTCCAGGTACACTTCCCGGAGCGAATCCGAGAATACAACCGGGTATTTCAAAGTAGACTTGGCATTAACTGTTACCCGTGTCCCATCCGACAAAACAAGCGATTGCATCTTTCCCGTTGGAACGATCAACGTGTGGTATTGAATGGAATCTGACAACACACTATTTTTCAACCGCGAGTAATCCAGCGTCGGCATCCCCGAGGAGCGGGATACGCCTATAGAATCCAGATGCGAAATCGGAATAATCTCCGCCTTCTTGGATAAAGCGACAACCTGGTTATTAGGTAACACTAAACGGACACTATTCCGATC
>NZ_UQRQ01000013.1 GCF_900543425.1 uncultured Sanguibacteroides sp.
ATCCCGTACGACAGTTTAGCAAACTGTTGGTTTCAGCCACTCACCCATCTCTCCATTTGCGGAGACAAAAGTAGCGCTTTTTATCGTTCCCGCAAGTTTTTACGGGACTTTTTTATACATTTTTCGATTTAATCGCTAAATAATTCACTTCAAAACCGGTTTTTCCGGTTTCTCTCCCGGACATTTTCCCAACTTTTTCCACAACTGACGATGGAACTTACGCTCCGCTTCCATCATCAACCATAATTTACGGGCAGAGAGCTCTTTTATGATTTTCTGATAATAGTCTTTTTTTAGGCTTTGCATTTGCTCTTCCGCTTTCAAAATCGTTTCGATATTGGCTTGCGCCTCTTTTTCCGTTACGTTTCCGGAAAACTTGGTTGCCAAATCACGGATAACATTCCCTGCTTCGCGGATTTTCTTTTGCATCTCGTTGTACAAAGGCCAAAACTTGACAGCCTCTTCCGGAGTCAGGCTCATCTCTTGTGTGAAAAAAGCTACCTTCTGAGCCTCAAATTCTTTTCTTTTCTCCTCGCTCAATTTTCCTTGTGCAAAAAGAGAGAAAGTAATTCCCAATATTCCTATAATCAATCCTATCTTTTTCATACGACCTCCTCTTTAATTACTCAATCTGATACCGTCAAAAAAATACTTGCCCATATCCACCTCTTGGGCCAAATACTCTATAATCTCCTCCTGTGTAGGATTAAAATCTTCATCCAACTCGATTTCACGCAAACTATTTTCATCGGTTTTTACAATGTTGTCTCCCTCCTTTAACAACATCTTATTTTCGTCCACGAAATGAGGTAAAACCCATTGAACAACGAATATAGCAAACAAGAATATTACCGCCATCCCCAGGTAGGGCTTTACGATCCGCACGAAATTCATTTTCTCGGGATGTTTCTCCTGCTCCACCCGATCCATAATTTGAGATTCCAACGCATCAAAGTATCCTTCCGGAACTGCAAAAGGATTCTTTTTCTTATATTTATCATTCAAATCATCCATGATAGTTCATTTTAAGCCATTTCATTATTCAAATTCCTGTAATGTATCTGAAATTTTCAGACTCTCTTCTATTTTCTTTACCGCCATATGATAAGTCGCTTTCAATGTTCCAACGGCAACATTTAAAACCTCCGCCATATCTTCATACTTCATATCATCATAATATTTCATATTAAAGATCAGGCGCTGACGTTCCGATAACCTTAAAACAGCTTTTTGTAATTCCCGTTGTATATCATCTCCGTTAAAATAAGGATCACTTTCCAACCGATTTTCCAGCATGACTGTTATCTCCTCGGAATTCCCATAAGGTTTCCTTCGTTTTTCATTCAAAAAATTAAGCGCCTCATTGGTAGCCACCTTATACATCCATGTAAATAATTTAGCTTCATAACGAAATTCTTTAATCCCCTTCCATATCTTCACAAAAACATTTTGCAAAATGTCATTGCTATCCTCATGGCTGATCACGATCTTTCGAATATGCCAATACAGTCTTTCTCCGTATTCTTTTATCAACATCCGAAATGCTTGATCTTCTCCATGTCCGGAATGGAACATCTCTATTATCTCTTCATCCTTCATTAATCAACACTATTTTATCTATATGATTCTTTATCTGAGACAACATCTGCCTTCAAAGGTTTATTACATCACTCCATTATTTTAACTTCAAATCCGAAAATTTTTTCTTCCCGAACAGGAAGTAATCCAACACGATACTCCTCTTGTATACGCCTTTCCAAGCTATGTTTTTTCTTGCCGGAACATATTTCGGCTTTAATTTATAGTAAGCGATATAGGCCTGATACACCGACCGGGCATTGGCGAATTCCCCTTTTAGTAAAAAAAGGAAAGCAGCGAATAAATCCAACAGGAGGCGAACGGCAAAAACATTCAGTCTATGCCTGCTTCCCAGATTTTTATATAACATCAATAAATTATTGCGGTAATTCAGGAATAATTTCCGGGGATGATTCATAGGTAATGATCCTCCGCCCAAATGAAAAACCAGTGAGTCCGGAATTACCTTCAATTGATATCCTTGGTTTTTTAAACGCCAGCAAAGATCGATCTCTTCCATATGAGCGAAAAACCTTTCGTCCAGTCCTCCTGCATCCAGATAAGCTTGCCGCCTGATACACAAAGCGGCTCCGGTAGCCCAAAAAACTTCCATGACCTGATCGTATTGTCCGGTATCAGATTCGACATGATCCAGTATTCTGCCCCGACAGAACGGAAATCCCAACCAATCGATAAAACCGCCGCAAGCCCCGGCGTATTCGAATCGATCTTTTTGACAATAAGACCGAATCTTAGGTTGGACACCGACAACGTTCGGTTCTTTATCCAAAACATCGATTAAAGGCTCCAACCATCCTTCAGCAACCGCCACGTCACTATTCAATAAAACGACGTATTCAGACTCCACTTTTTCAATAACCCGGTTATATCCTCCCGCGAAACCATAATTACGATCTAACAAAATTCGCTTCACCCGAGGAAACTCCTGTTTCAACAACTCCACGGAAGCATCGGTCGAACAGTTATCCGCAACAATAACCTCTCCTAACACCATATTGGTATTACGAACAACGGAAGGAAGAAATTCCCGTAACAATTTTTCCCCATTCCAGTTCAATATAATAACAGCGACCTTACACATCCGGTATCATTTAAATTTATTGCTCTTTATCTGCTATTAACGGATTTGTCCCGAATCCGTTTTGTCTTCGTCCATATCTCCGGGCCTCGTATGTTTCCACCTCCTGTGCGACCAAAGCCAATACTCCGGTGTTTCCCGAATAAAAGATTCCAACAAACGAGTATGCATCTCGGTCAATTCTCCGGGAGCTAAATTAGCCGGATGACTGCATAAATCGACAAAATCCACCTCGTAATATCCCCGTTTAATCTTCCTCATATGCACGGAGACAACCGGAATATCATACTTTCGAGCAATCTTTTCCGTTCCCAACAAGATGGGTGTATCCTGATTTAAAAAGTTCATCCAAAAATTCAAATTACGTCGATTAGGCGTCTGATCTCCTATAAAACCTGCCAAAAACAGACGACCTTCCGAACGATAACGATTAATCACCCTCAAGACCTCTTCTTTGGGGATCGGCTTGGATCCGAAACGAGAACGGATCCGAAGGGTCATTTTGTTCATTACCCGATCGTGAATCGGTTTATACAAGGGCAAAAAATCGACGCCATCACTCCATAAACTATAAGAGGACATCCATTCCCAATTTCCATAATGCCCCAAAACACCTATAACACTACGGCCTTCTTGAAAATATTTCTGAGGAATAGAGGTATGACGAAATACACATCGTTTTCGGATCGTTTTTTCCGACATATGCCACAATTTATACAACTCGATGGATAGATCCGATAAATGCCTATAAAATTTCCGTTCTATCTGCCTGATTTCTTTCTCTGTTTTCTCCGGAAAAGAACGACAAAGATTTCTCCTGACCACGGAACGCCTGTAATGGAAAACATAATAAAGCAATCCGTAGTTCATATCCGCAATCAGATACAAAACAGGAAAAGGTAAAAAACTTACAATCCAAAGGACACCATACAGAATATATGAAAACATGACAGTATTTTATTACTTGCCAAAGATAAATCCTTTCGACATGAATTCCAAAAAGAATTTATAACGCTTCCTTATTTCGGGAAGCCTTATCCAGAATTCAAATCTCACCTATTTTTTAACTTCTCACTTTCAATTTTCAATTATTAATTGTGATTCTCAGAATTAATAATTATTTTCGTGGGTTGAATGCGTTAAAAACACGAATAGATATGGAGCAAGATAACTTACAACAATCCGAGGAACTAAACGTTAATGATAACGTATCCCCGGAAACTTCGAATAACGAAACGGAAAATGAGGTTTCAGTTCAGGGGCAACCCGCACCGATAGAAAAAATTACCGTAAAGGAACCTCCTGTATGGGATTTTTCCAGTTTTAACACCGAAGAGATCATTTCTCACGCCAAGGAATTGATCACGGACTTTCCAGTATACCAGCTGAAAGTTTTAGAAACTCTTCCCCAAATATTCGAAACGCAATACGAAAAAGAGCAAGAAAAAGCTCGGAATGAATTTGTTCAAGCCGGACATCCCGTTGAAGAATTCAGTTACCCTAATGACTCTAAAGAACGTTTTTATGGTGTATACCGGCAATATCGTGAAAAGAAAACGGCTTACTACAAAAAAACGGAAGAAGAAAAAGAGGAAAATCTAAAAATTAAACTTCAAATCATTGAAGAATTAAAAGAATTAGTCCAGAAAGAGGAATCATTGAATAAAACATTTCAAGAATTCAGATCTTTACAGGAAAAATGGAGAAACACGGGGATGGTCCCGCAATCCAATGTAAACGATTTGCTGGAGACTTATCATCTGCACGTGGAAAACTTCTACAACTACATAAAGATCAATAAAGAACTCCGGGACTTAGACCTCAAAAAGAACTTGGACAGTAAAATCAATTTATGCGAGCAAGCGGAGAAGTTACTTGAGGAGAATAATATCGGAAACGCATTCAAACAATTACAACAGCTCCATCAACAATGGAAAGAAATAGGTCCTGTTCCCAATGATCAGAAAGAGATTATCTGGGATCGATTCAAGGAGGCCACCAATAAGATAAACGATGCCTATCACAACTTCTTCGAATCCTTAAAAAAGGAGCAGGAGAGCAACCTGAAGATCAAAGAGGAGATATGTATTAAGGCTGAAAATATTTCAATAGGAGAATACAATAGTTTATCCTCTTGGAATGATGCGACGAAAGCAATTCTCGAGTTGCAAGAAGAGTGGAGGCATTCGGGGACTATTCCTCAAAAAGAGAGAAATAAAATCTATAAACGCTTCAGAACGGCCTGTGACGCCTTTTTCGAAAGAAAACGCAAATTTTATCAACAAACCCAAGAAGTTCAACAAAAGAATCTGGAATTAAAAATCGCTCTTTGCGAAAAAGTCGAAGCCATTCAGAATAGCACGGAATGGAGGACTACAACCGATAAAATTATTGCTTATCAACGGGAATGGAAAAAAATAGGCCCCGCACCCAAGAAGTATTCAAACAAGGTATGGAACCGTTTCAGAACCGCTTGTGACTTTTTCTTCAACAATAAAAACGCCCATTTAAAAAATTTAGATTCCGACCAACAAAAGAATCTGGAAATGAAAAAAGCGTTAATTGAAGAAGTTCGTAACTTTGTACTAAGTGAGAACAATGAAGAAAACATCGAAGCCTTAAAAAATTTCCAAGCCAGATGGGTAGAAATCGGTTTCGTACCCATAAAGGAGAAGGATGTCATACAGGCTGAATTCAGAAATTTGCTGAACTCGTATTTTGATCAACTTGACATCAATGAATTCGATAAAAACCTGGAGAAATTCAAATCGAAGGTCAACACGTTCGATAATAGTGAGGACAAAGACACTAAAATTATTCAGGAAAGAGAAAAATTGGTCAATAAAATCAAACAGCTCGAAGCAGATCTGCATGTTTGGGAAAACAACATCGGTTTCTTCTCAAAATCAAGTAATTCAGATTCTTTAATCAAAGAATTTTCGAATAAAATAGAAGCTGCCCGTCATAAATTATCCCTAATGTACGAAAAGCTGAAAGTGATTGATAGCATGATCTGACATGCCCACAATGATACAGAGGCGCTGTAAAAAGCGCCTTTTTTTATGTAATGCATTATATTTTTTCTTACTTTTGCGTCTAAGTTTTAATTTACCGGAATATTTTTGTTTAGACCTGTGTAACAATGATTTTCGGCATTTGGAATAGAGAATAAAAATAACTATAAAACTATATATCGTGTCAACAAAATATGTTTTCGTTACGGGAGGAGTAGCCTCCTCTTTAGGAAAAGGTATTATTGCTTCCTCTTTAGCAAAACTTTTGCAAGCGAGAGGTTATAAGGTGGCGAATCAAAAACTCGATCCGTACATTAATATCGATCCGGGTACTCTTAATCCGTATGAACACGGGGAATGTTACGTAACAAACGACGGGGCCGAAACCGATCTCGATCTGGGACATTATGAGCGTTTCACCAACTGTCCGACCTCACAAGCCAATAACATAACCACTGGAAGAATATATCAAAATGTTATTAACAAAGAACGCCGGGGAGATTATTTAGGAAAAACAGTTCAGATTATTCCTCATATTACGGATGAGATTAAGCGTAACATCAAACTGCTTGGTGCAGAAGGAGATTATGACGTGGTTATTACCGAAATCGGAGGAACAGTAGGAGACATCGAATCTCTCCCGTTTATTGAGGCTGTTCGCCAACTTCGTTGGGAGTTAGGAGAAAAATCTGTTTTTATTCACCTGACATTAGTTCCTTACCTGACAGCATCCGGTGAATTAAAGACCAAACCCACCCAGCACTCTGTAAAATCATTGTTGGAAATCGGAGTACAACCCGACATTCTGGTATTACGCACGGAACACGAGTTAAGCAGTGATCTCAGGAGAAAAGTAGCACTTTTTTGTAATGTAGACCCGAAAGCCGTCATTCAGTCCATAGACGTAGACACGATATATGAAGTACCCATTAAGATGAGAGACGAGAAATTAGATGAAATCGTATTATCTCAATTGGGCTTACCATTGAAACACGAGCCGGACTTGGAATCCTGGGAACGTTTTTTGTACAAATTCAAAAACTATAATCGCCAGATTACTGTCGCTCTGGTGGGAAAATACGTTGAACTGCATGACGCTTACAAGTCCATCGTGGAATCTTTTATACACGCGGGAGCTGTCAACGATTGTAAGGTCAACGTGAAATGGGTACATAGTGAAAATCTGACCCAAGAAAATATAGAAGAGACAATGAAGGGAGTAGACGGAATTCTGGTTGCTCCCGGTTTCGGCAACAGGGGGATCGAAGGGAAATTAATAGCTATAGAATATGCCCGGACGAATAACATCCCGTTCTTAGGAATATGTTTGGGAATGCAAATGGCCGTTATAGAATATGCCCGTAATGTTCTCCATCTGGATGGAGCCGACTCTGTAGAAATGTCGCCCAAAACCAAATATCCCGTAATTGACCTGATGGAATCTCAGAAAGAGATTACGAACAAAGGAGGAACCATGCGTTTAGGAGCTTACAAATGCGTATTGAAAGAAAACTCAAAAGCATTTGAAGCATACGGAGTGAAAGAGATAGAAGAGAGACATAGACATCGGTATGAATTTAACGGACAATTTACCGAACAATTTGAAAAAGCCGGCATGATCACCACGGGTATAAACCCGGAAACAGGACTAACGGAGATCGTTGAGATTCCGTCCCTAAAATGGTTTGTAGGGACTCAATTCCATCCGGAATACAAAAGTACGGTAACGAATCCTCATCCACTATTTGTGGCCTTCATCAAAGCTTGTTTATCTTAATATAAATAACCTGGAAATATCAATTTGAAATCGAAATTAAAATTAAAATCACCCTATGGATAAAAATTCAATCTCAGGTTTAATTATCATCGCCTTAATATTAGTTGGGTATTCCTATTTTATGAGCCCGTCAAAAGAGGAATTACGGGAAATGCATGTCCGGGATTCCATTGCAAGGGTTGAAGCTCAAAGATTAGCTGCCATTGAAAAACAGCAAAAAGAAGATTTCGCTCTTTCTCAGCAAGACAGCAGCTCAAAAATAGAAGCCCCATTTTCTTTATTCAAACAAGATTCCCTGACTCCGGAAGAATTTACGCTGGAAAATAATAAAATCAAACTCCATATTGATAGCAAAGGAGGACGAATCACTTATGTCGACTTGAAAGGGTATCGTACACATGATTCTTTACCTCTGGTCTTATGGCAGGCCCAAACCAGCTCGTTAGGCCTAAATTTCTACATTAAAAACCAGCAGATCAATACGGAAGAACTGATCTTTGTTCCCAATACGGATCATAAGAAGCTGGTTGCCGACCAACAAGAGCAAGTACTAAGCATGAGGGCTTACATTGACGAAAACAAATATCTCGAGTTTGTTTACAAGTTAGCTCCGGACACTTATATGGTGGATTTTAATATCAACACGCATAATTTAAATGAGGTTATCGCACAAAATACGTCATTTCTAACCTTATACTGGGGTGTTGATATGCCTCAATTAGAAAAAAGTAAAGATTTCGAGAACAGGTACACGGGAGTATATTACAACTTCTCCGACGACGACGTGGAGCATCTTTCTCCCTCCGGTAAGGAACAAACGGAATTACCGACCAAAATCAAATGGGTTGCCTATAAGCAGCAATTCTTTTCATCGGTACTTATCGCGGACGATGCATTTGCTAACGTAATGTTATCTTCCGACATCAATAATACTCCGGGATATCTTAAGACAGCTTACGCTGAGATACCCCTTCCTTATTCCGGAAAGGCCATTGAAACATACGATATGCGTTTCTTTTTCGGGCCCAACTCTTATCCCATTTTACGGGAGTATGGAAAAGATATAGACTTACCCGAATTAGTAGACTTGGGATGGAAATGGATCGCCTGGTTCAACCGTTACGTGGTTATTCCTATTTTCAATTTCTTAGAAACACACGTAACCCTCAATTACGGATTAATTATCTTTTTATTGACTCTTATTATCAAATTGGTTCTTTTCCCCTTGACCTATAAATCCTATATGTCACAGGCCAAAATGAGAGTACTAAAACCTCAAATTGACGAGATCAATAAAAAAATCCCGGCAGACAAGGCTATGGAACGGCAACAGGCCATGATGAAATTATATAAACGTGCCGGTGTAAATCCCATGGGAGGATGTTTGCCCATGTTGTTGCAAATGCCTATATTGATTGCTCTTTTTTACTTCTTCCCCGGTGCGATCGAATTGAGACAAAAAAGCTTTTTATGGGCAACGGACTTAGCTTCTTACGATTCTATCGCTACATTACCCTTTAACATACCTTTCTATGGGAATCATGTCAGTCTGTTTTGTTTGTTAATGACCGTTACGAACATCATCTACATGGTCATGAATCAAAAAAATCAGCCTCAAAACGATCAGATGAAAGGTATGCAGGTAATGATGTACATTATGCCCATCATGTTCCTTTTCATTTTTAATAGCTACTCTTCCGGTTTGAGTTACTATTATTTCATTGCAACCTTGATCACCATTGTTCAAACGTGGGTTATCCGTAAATTTGTTAACGACGAGAAACTTTTAAAACAAATTGAGATGGCAAAAACAAAGCCTGTAAAAAAATCCAAGTTCCAACAAAAATTAGAAGAAATGCAACGGCAGCAGGAGCAACGCATAAGGCAAAGCAAAAAATAAAAGATCACAATATCCTCTTTTAAAAGAGGTTTTCTATGCTAAAAAGTTGTTTCTGTTATCAGGAACAACTTTTTTTTTTGTAGAAAAAATTAAAAAACGTCAACCCACTAACCTATCTTATCGTATGTTTATAAAAAAAGATATGGAAAAAGTAACAGTTACAATGAAAGGAAAACCGATTACTTTAATCGGCAAAACAACCCGAAAAGGAGAAGAAGCACTCATGTTCTATGGGATGAGCCGCCAAATGGAAACCATCAGCCTGGAAGATTTCAAGAATAAAACCATCGTTGCTACCTCTTTCCTATCCGTTGACATTCCTGCCTGTGCTGTTCAATTACACCGACTGGAGCAAATAGCCAAAAACTTAGATAAGGACGTGATCATATTAGCTATATCCTGTGATCTCCCGTTTGCGATGGAACGTTTCTGTAAAATAGAAGAGATCCGCAACATCGTCATGTTATCCGATTATAAAGATATCGACTTCGGACTAAAATACGGTTTTCTTATTGATGAATTACGTTTACTTACCCGGGGTATTGTTATCATCGGTCGAGACAGGAAAATAAAATACGTGGAATACGTTCGGGAGATCACACAAGAGCCTTCTTACGACAAACTGTTGACAGCTCTCGAATCTTTAAAACAGTGATTGCCTTTCCCTATAAACAGAAATAGGGTTTAAAACGATCTCTCTTTTCAAACCCCATTTCTTTAAAATTCACGATTGACTACAGTTGCTTCAATAAGTTTATCATTTCAATAGCTGTTGTCATAGCTTCAAAACCTTTATTTCCTGCTTTAGTTCCGGCACGTTCAACAGCTTGTTCGATTGAATCAGTCGTTAAGACGCCGAAAATAATAGGCACACCTGTTTGAAGTCCCACGTTAGCAATACCTTTGGTCGCTTCATTGGCAACCATATCGAAATGCGGCGTAGCCCCGCGGATAACGGCACCAATACATACAACAGCATCGTATTTATGGGTTTCTGCCATTTTTTTAGCTACCAGAGGAATTTCAAACGCTCCGGGTACCCAAGCCAAATCGATATTTTTCTCATCACCACCATGACGGTTAAAAGCATCAACCGCCCCTCCAAGCAATTTACTGGTGATAAACTCATTAAAACGTCCGGCGACGATACCGATACGTTGTCCTTCTGCTAATAATTTTCCTTCCAATAAGTTCATGGTCTCTATTTTTATTATTTATTTACTCGATTCGTTTCCCTTTTCCTGCATCAGTTTCTCTACCTCTTCACGCCCGCGGACATGAAGTATATGTCCCATTTTCTTGTATTTCGTGTACATATAAAACTCATTCTTCTCGTTACAGGTCATCTCGATAGACTCGCGTCCGACGATCTCAATGCCATATCCCTTCAGTCCGCTAATTTTCTGCGGGTTATTGGTCATTAATATCATTTTTTTTACCCCCAGATCGGCCAAGATCTCTGCCCCTGTGCCATATTCTCGCAAATCAGCCTTAAAGCCAAGTGCCAGATTCGCCTCTACCGTATCCATTCCCTCATCCTGTAAATGGTAGGCTCTTAATTTATTGATCAAACCAATCCCTCTACCCTCTTGCCGCATATACAAAAGGACTCCGCGTCCATTCTCGGCTATCCTTCTCATCGCCTCGGCCAATTGATCTCCACAATCACAACGTAAAGAACCGAATACGTCTCCCGTCAAGCATTCCGAATGTACCCGGCACAACACGGGTTCTCCATCCGTCACGTCTCCCTTAACCAAGGCAACATGATGTTCTCCATTGATTTTATTCACATAACCATATGCCTTAAAGTAGCCATATTTTGTAGGCATTTCAGCTTCTGTTACCCGTTCTACCAAAATTTCAGTCCGACGACGGTAAGTAATCAAATCCGATACCGAGATCATCTTCATGCCGTGCTTCCGGGCAAACTCCTTCAACTCGAGAGTCCGCATCATCGTGCCGTCTTCCCGCATGATCTCACAACATAATCCGCACTCTTTCAATCCGGCAATACGCATAAGATCAACCGTCGCCTCCGTATGTCCCATACGTTCCAATACTCCTCCGGGTTTTGCCTCCAAAGGAAACATATGGCCGGGACGACGAAAATCTGTCGGTTTCGCTCCCTCCTCCACGCATTTCATTGCTGTCACTGAACGTTCCAAAGCAGAAATTCCCGTCGTTGTAGAAACATGATCTATTGAAACGGTAAAGGCCGTACAATGATTATCCGTGTTGGTTGTTACCATTTGCTCCAAACCTAACTTGGTCGTTAGCTCGCGACTCATCGGCATACATATCAGCCCTTTGGCGTACGAAGCCATAAAATTTACATTCTCTAATGTAGCATGTTCGGCCGCACATATTAAATCCCCTTCGTTTTCCCTGTCAGGATCATCAACAGCGATAATCATCTTTCCGGCCCTCAGATCTGCCACGGCCTCTTCAATCGTACTAAATTCAAATTCTTCCATATCTTTTATTGTAATAAATTACACCGTTAAAAACCATTTGCCAATAAAAAATCCAATGTCAATCCCGATTTCTTTTCACCAGAAGAAGGAGTCGGTTTCAACAGTTTCTCAATATATTTCGCCACAATATCATTTTCGAGATTAACTACTTCACCTACTGCCTTTTTGACCAAAGTAGTCTCATCCTGCGTATGAGGAATAATCGAAACCTGAAAACGATCTTCGGATACACCGGCAACCGTCAAACTGATTCCGTCTATCGTTATCGAACCCTTGTCTACAATATATCGCAATAATGCTGCAGAAGTCTCAACCGTTATCCAGATCGCATTTTCATCCTTTTCCCGGTTAACAATCTTCCCGGTTCCGTCAATATGACCGGAAACGATATGTCCTCCCAAACGACCGTTCAAACACAATGCCCGTTCCAGGTTCACCCGGTCTCCTGCCCGTAAACTTCCCAGATTACTCCGCATGAGGGTCTCCGGCATAACATCCGCCAAAAAACAGTCTCCCTTTATTGCAGTCACCGTCAGGCAAACACCATTTGTAGCGATACTATCCCCAATATTTACATCTTCCAATATTTTTCGGGCCTCCACCTCGAGTACGACACTACGACTTCCCCGTTTTATCCCTTTTATGGTGCCGATTTCTTCTATAATTCCAGTAAACATAGTAGTTTCAAATTTTATATCTTAACCTCGGAAGAAGTATCCCTGCTTCCTTTTCACAACCATTATCTCGTCTTCCTGTCTATTCTCAATTTCAAAAGTATATCCTGCCCCGCGTTCAAAACATCGGTTATCTTCAAATCTATCGCATCAGCCATTCGGGAAAATCCCTCTCCTTCAACCGCTGTTTTGGCATTCATTCCTCCTATTATTTTCGGAGCAATAAAAGCATAAATCTCGTCGACAAGTCCCTTATTCAAAAAAGAAAAATTCAAAGAACCGCCTCCTTCCAACAAGACAGAATCAATTCCTGATTTTCCCAGTTTTCTACATAAATCTTCTACCCGTACCAATCCCTCTTCTTCATTACATAACAAGGTCTCTACTCCGTGCTCCCTTAACTGCTGTAATTGCTCTTCCGCTGCAAAACGAGTATGAGCAACGATAGTCCGATAAACCGTTGCCGTCTGCACAATCCGGCTATTCAACGGGAGACGGGCATTACTATCCACAATAATCCGGATCGGTTGCCGTACCTCCCGATCAACGATTCGGCAATTCAACAGGGGATCATCCGCCAAAACCGTACCGATACCTACCATAACGGCCATCAGGCGAGCCCGTATCTCTTGCACTTTCGCCCGAGATTCTTCCCCAGTAATCCACTTTGAATCTCCCGTATAGGCAGCAATCTTCCCGTCCAAAGTTGACGCTGTTTTTAAAGCGACCCAAGGCATTCCTGTTTCAATATATTTCAAAAATATTTTATTCTGCTCCCGGATACGCTCTTCTTCCACACCACAAATCACCTCTATACCAGCTTCTCGAAGAAGAGTCATTCCTTTTCCCGCAACCAGAGGATTGGGATCGGCAATCCCTACGACCACTTTGGCGATCTTATGCTCTATGATCGCTTCCGTACAAGGAGGAGTTTTTCCGTAATGACAACAAGGTTCAAGTGTTACATACATCGTAGCTCCTGCCGTATCTTCTTTAGCAGTAAGTAACGCATTACGTTCGGCATGCCATTGTCCATAACGCTCGTGCCAACCTTCTCCTATCACTTTTCCGTCTTTTACGATGACAGCACCCACCAATGGGTTCGGATTCACAAACCCGCATCCTCGATCTGCAAGCTCGATTGCTCGCCTCATATAAATCAAATCCTCTTTTCCCATCATACAAAAACCCCGAATATATGATATTCGGGGCATACATTATTATTATTATAATTTATTATAATCCTAATCCACATTCCTTCTATCATCCGGACTTTTACCGTCGGTTTTGGAATTACACCAAATCAGTCTCCCGAAGGAGAGTCGCGGACTTTTACCGCCGGTAGGGAGTTACACCCTGCCCCGAAGAAACATTTACTCTGCAAAAATATAGATTATTCCGAAGAATAACAAACTTACAAGAAGTAATTAATGATTTTTTTCTGCAATATCACTAACACGCAAACTATCAATCGTTTTCCCTCTCAATTGTTTATAATATTGCCAACAACTCAAAATCTGTTCGACCTTCACTAATGTCTCCGGCCATACGATAAATTCACTTACACCATAGCGATCGGCAGAATCGTTCCAATCATACGTATATCCCATCTGCGTCCAGGGATAAGGAGGGTTACCCGTATAGGAACGAAGTATATTTTGCTCGAACCATTCCCTGTAATCTTTATCGGCATGTATCGTATAATTCAGAGAAGCAACGGTATCATCGATTTCAGGATCCCGGGAAGGTCGGCGAAGTCCCTCTTTCTTTACCCAAAAGAAAACCAGCATATCGTACGAACAGGTCGGCGGTAATCCTAACAACTGAAGCATTCGCATCCGAACTTCCAAAGAATCTTTTAACGGTTGAACATCCATTTTCTGCCTCAACTCAAAAGGCAATACCACCCAACTGATATGGGATGAAGTTTTAAATTCATCTCCCTCGGGCCAATACCTCAATTCTTTTTTTCCCATCATGGAAACGACCAGCAACATCTGATTCGTATCCAAATCCAGCCATCGGATCTGGGAATTCCCCAGCTCTCTTATAATAGGGATCAAACCATTCCACAGTTTGGTAGAATCAACTTTCCGGGCATCTTCAACTGCTTTCAAATACTCCTTTTCCAACCTCTGCAGATCCGGATATCCGATTTCCCGAATTTGATATTGTTCGTAAGAGATCAACAAACCTATCACTTCCGAATAGTTCTTTACCCCGCTTCGTACTTGGTTTCCTTTTAAAAAAAGATTATATAGATATTCTTGTGCATTTCCTATCCAAGTACTATACCGAGAACGCCAATAAGTATTCACCTCTTTATGCAAAGCAACAATACCGGGATTCAATTGCTTTACCACTTTTTTAAAATCGGATTCCGACAATAAATTTCGGGCATTCTGCATAACATAACCCAATAAAGAGAAATACCCGCTAAAACGTACCAGAGGAGAAGATGAACGTATACAGACCAGATAAGCATACAAATTTGCTTCCGCTTCACTCGCGATACCCAATCGATGAGCCAACTCATGAGCGTAACAGGAGGGATATTGTATAAAAGGTAATTCGGCATTCAGATTGAATTCGGAGAAAAAAGGTCCCGCGTATCCCAGGATCGCCATTTTTGACATCATCCGGCTAAACAACATCGATTTAGGAACCATACTTTCCCGGGGAGAAAGCAAGCCAAAGCAAGTATCTATCTCACGATAACCATTCTTTATCTCTGTCGCTACCTCTTGTAATTCTATCATGGGGTTAAAAAGCGTCACCGAATCTCCTACTGATTCATAGGCCGTATTCAAACCCGTCAAATAGTTTTCCAAAAACTGTTGAAAATTTTCAGGAGTGTAATGCACCCGTTCCATATCCGACCGGGTATAGAAATCCTCTCGAAAATAATTTATCCCCCAAGCCATATAAAACCACACGTATATCCACCCTATACCTTCAAGCAAGCGCACAAGCGTATGTTTTACAAACCTGCGTTTCCATAAGCCATATACCACATAAGCGATACCTCCCAAAATAATCAGAAGTATAAAAAGATCCCCTAAAGAAAACGGGACGCACGAGGAAAAGAAAGAGAAAAAAGTCGAAAGGACAGGATACAAATGAAGAGCATACCACTCTCCCCACGAAGAGTTTTCACGCACTAATCCTATTCCGACAATAAGCAAAACCAAAATGGACCATCTGACAATCCGGGCTTTTTTCACCCTTCTTCCGCCTATTCCTGTCATACCATTTTAAATACGTCGCTGTATTTTTGTCCATGTATCCGTAATCAGAAAGCTCTCTTCCATCTGATCGATCATTTCCATAAACTTGTTCATCGGAATGGCTAACGACAACAAATCGGCATCGATACATTTTCGAGCCGAAGGATCAAACATTCCGATTACGGCCCGTTTACGTCCCTCTATCTGTTCTCGATACGGATGATATACAATGGAGGTACACCCGGCCCCGAAAGGAGCAATGACGGCATCCGACGCCGTACTATCAAAGTTCACCCAAGTGAAAAGTCCCGAAATCACATCCGGTTTACCCATAAAAATAACGACCTCCGGACGATCTTCTTCTTCAAGACGATCCCATCGTTTAAACACCAGAAAATCTCCTTCCCGGGGAAGTGAGGGTAATCCTTTCATGATCGTCTCGACTTGCCCGGGAGTACGCTTATAACGTTCACAATATTCCCCCTCTTCTCCATGAGACAAAAAATAATTAAAACGCTCCTTTATAACTTCCGTGTACCCCAAATAACGTTTTCCTCCGCCACACCCGATAGAAGATTCTGAAAAACAGAGCGATTCTCCCCGGCGAACTTTCAACAATTGAGCAATAATACAAGTGTGTCCTTTTGCCTCCCGTACTACGGGTATCCGGCAATCATCTTTCGAATAATAAAAAGTAATCGGCAACTCCGCTTCATTAAAAAAACGATGCCAAAGGGCTATAAACTGATCTCGCTTAACAATATCCATAGGTTCATTTTTATTCTATTTCCCCGAAAGTTACAGATTATTTCGATTAAACCAATAACCCACCATAAAAAACAATTGGCAATTCAATTGTATCTTAAAAGATCAGATAACTCACAGGGACGGGTATAGTGGGTTATTTTTACAAATTTCAGACTACAAATTGCAAATCAGGAAATTAAAGGATTCCAGGATTGAGTGATGAAGAAATTCAGAGATTGGAGAATATATCATTTACAATAAAAAAGGGCTATTCCGATATTGAACAGCCCTTTTATAGCAATACGCTTCTTTTTACCAAATAGAAGCTCGTTTTTCTACCGGAAGGAACAAAGGATCTCCCTCTTTCACATTAAAGGCTTCATACCAAGCCGAAATATGAGGAAGCGCTCCATTTACTCTCCAACGTCCCAAAGAATGGGGATCAGACTTCGTCTGTAAACGAATTTGTTCGTCGCGAATATTACCCGCCCAAACATTAGCGTAAGACAGAAAGAATCGCTGTGCCGGAGTAAAACCATAAGCATCCGCATCAAGTGGATTGGTTTTCATCGCTTTTTGTAAAGCCGCATAAGCTACCTGCAATCCTCCGTGATCAGCAATATTTTCTCCTAATGTCAATTTTCCGTTCCCTTTCAAATCGGGTAATACTTGAATATTATCGAAATAATCCACTAAAACCTGAGCACGCTCTTCAAAATTCTTTGCATCCTCTTCCGTCCACCAATCTTTCAAATTTCCATCCTTATCGAACTGGCGGCCCTGGTCGTCAAATCCATGCGTCATTTCATGACCGATAACCACACCTATAGCTCCATAATTACAAGCATCGTCTGCATTCATATCAAAGAAAGGATATTGAAGAATTCCGGCAGGGAAGCAAATTTCATTGGTCGTCGGGTTATAATAGGCATTCACAGTTTGAGGTGTCATCTGCCATTCGTCCTTATCGACGGGTTTTCCTGCTTTTGCAAGCATGTAATCGTAATCAAAATTATTGGAACGTACAATATTATCCCAATAGGTATCGTTTTTAATTTCCAAACCGGAGTAATCCCTCCACTTGTCAGGATAGCCGACTTTCACGTATATAGTGGATAATTTTTCCAAAGCCTTCGTTTTCGTCTCATCACTCATCCATGACAAATTTTGAATTCGCTCTCCTAAAGCACTCTGCAAGTTGGATATTAACTTCAACATACGTTCTTTTGCCTCTGCCGGGAAATATTTTTCCACGTACATTTGTCCCACGGCTTCTCCCAACACACCATTGATTGCACTTACCGCACTCTTCCAACGAGGTTGCATCTCTTTTTTGCCGGAAAGCGTTTTCCCGTAAAATTCAAAGTTCTGAGCCACGAAAGCATCGCTTAAATAAGAAGCCGCCGCATCGATTACCTTCCATTCCAAATAAGACTTCAATACATTTATATCCATCTTATTCATCAGATCGGCACTCTCTTTAACTGCTGCCATCTGGGCTACGTTCAACTCTTTCACTTCCTTCAATCCTAAGGTCGAGAAATAAAGATCCCATTGAATACCGGGAACTTCTTTTTTCAAATCAACCAATAACATCTTGTTATAGTTGGCATGCGGATCGCGTAATTCGACCGCACTCTTGGCGCTCTCGGCCAAACGCATTTCCACGGTCATCACGTCGGAAGCCGCCTTATTTGATTCTGCCTCTGAAAAACCGGCCAATTGAAACATCTTGGCCACGTGTTGCCGGTATTTTTCCCGAATCTCTTTCGAGTGGTCGTCGTTATCCAAATAATACTCGCGTTCTCCTAAACTGATACCGCTTTGATACAGGATTATTAAATTCATGGTACTGTTCATATCGTCGGAACTCACGTAGAGTCCGAAGAAGGGATCAAAACCATTCCGACGCATTTCACCGATGACTCCCGACAACTCTTTTCTATCTTTAATAGCCGCAATTTTTCCTAATTCGGCTTCAATTGGTTTCATTCCGTCGGCATTCCTCTTGGTACTATCCATAGCCATATTATATAAATCGCCTATCTTTTGAGCAATACTTCCGGGATCTGATTTCTGTACAGCCAACCCTTCAATCAAACCTTTTATCTGTTGTCTGTTATTTTCTGCCAAAAGATCGAATGAACCGAACCTGGCATATTCATCGGTCAAAGGATGACTTTTCATCCAACCGCCACATGCATATTGATAAAAATCAGCATTAGGCATTGCCGCCGTATCAAGATTGGCAATAACGATGCCTCCTTTTTGCACGGTCTCTTTTTTACTATTGCAACTTGTAATCATTAATGCCAAAGCAATAAAAGATAAATAACATTTTGTTTTCATACTTTATATCAATTCTTTAAAATAACTTCTTTTTTCTGTCGAATTTTATTTGCACAAAGGCCAGCAAAAGTAACATTTTACCTCTTATATAAAACGGAAACAAGAAATATCTTTCTCAAATTAATACAAACTTATCCTCTACTCGTACATTTATGCCCATTCATACCAGGCATCCTGCAATTCACCTATCGTGAAACTTTCAATATCAGGACTTTTAGTCTCCAACCAAGCCTTTATGATATTTTGCAACTCCAAAGTAATACTGCCTTTTTCCCGGGTAATAAATCCGCCACACGCTTCCGCATTCCAACCGCCACCCATCTCCAGGTGATGACTTCGCAACAATTCGATAAACTCCTTCAGAAAAGTTTCTACATTTTCTCCATTCTCTCTAAATTTTATCTCAAACGCAAATCCTAACTCCTGAAACTCTCCTTTATGTAATTTTTTCCGTAATCTCTTTTTCATCTCTTTATTATTGTAATTTAATCCATTCTGATTCGTATATCTTGTAAGCCCATATCACAGTTCCGGCTTTCCGGTTTTAGCAGTTCAAGTTTACAGGTGTGCACCTTTCTTGGTAATAAGGGAACCGGTTTTAATCGAAGCTGATAAATTATTTGAGGCACATCCGGATTGATTCCATACTCCATAGTCTCTCCGCTACGATTATAATATTTCACGACTAATTGATTATCTCCCTTGTTCAAAGGTAACATCACCAACTCTCGCTCTTTAAACTTATCCCCGACCGAAATCTGTTTACGAAGCGTTTTGCCGTTTAATACGACCTGCAATCCTTCCGGATTAGACAATTCGACTAAAATAGACTGAGCAGTATCGCTCTCTATCGAACACAGCAAATAAAGAGATTGCTTCGGAGTCATTGCAATAACATAATGAGTTCCGAAACCAAAACGAGGAATTCTTTTCCAAATCACCCCATTTTCTTCCCGGGTAGGATCAATACGACGATTCTCTCCCATACAAAAACTTCCGAAACGATCATCAGAAACTTTAGTTTGATATACAGACTCCCAACGTACCGAACCCGATTGAACCCGTAAGGGTTCCGTTTCTCCTCCCTGCAAGAGTATCTCTTGCTCTTTATTGTCTATCGTCAACTTTATCGTTTTATACCGATCATTATCCGTATAAACGACAACAGGTTCGGCGTATAATTTGTCAAACAGAAACCCCCATGATCTTCCGACGACACATCTGAAACTGGAATAATAGTCCATACTGGAATAAGCATACACGGAAACGGCATTAGAGGCGACTATATGATCCGAAGGAACAATACGGGCAGGAAGAACCTGAAAAGGTTCCGCAAATGTAATCTCGGCAACGATCATATTCCGGTCAGGATACACCGTCTCGGGGATATAAAGCGTGATGTCATTATCCTGTTGATCCAGTCGCAACGGATCCTCCCGCCCGACAAGAACAGCTCTTATTACCTCCCCCTGAATTCCGGACAAATGAATCAAACGATCGTCCGGCAATTGTTCGATAAACAAATAGAGCCTATTTCCTTTCGTTGTAATATCCCCCCACTCCATGACCTGTTCAAAAGGGTTTGCCCGCGTATTATAAATGGCTCGACCGTATCGATTCAGCCATCTTCCCATCTTCAACAAAGCATCCCGCTCGTATTCTACGATAGAACCATCCCCCCGGGGACCGATATTTAACAAATAATTTCCCCCCCGGCTAACCACCTTTACCAATCCAAGTAACTTTTCATTTACCTTTTGGTCTAAATCTTCTCTCTCTTGCCAGGAACGATATCCCCAGGTTTCCGGAAAAAAGGAAGCGGGAGTTTGCCATGGAACCCCAATTTTATAATCCGGATACTGGTTATCTCCCATTACGCAAAAATCACCTTGATTATTTCCCAAACGTCCGCTAACCATACATTCCGGTTGCAGACGATAGACCAGGTCATATAACTCCTTACTCTGTTCCGGCGTTAAGGAACCCATATCAAACCAAAGCTCCGAAACAGGACCGTAATTGGTCAAAATCTCCTCCACTTGCTTCATATTAAAAGCATGGTGCTCCGGTGAAATCGGGTCTGCATTATGCGAAGATATTTTCGTTCCGGGAAAGTGCCAGTCTATCAATGAAAAATATACACCGAAACTTATCCCGTATTTCCGGCAAGCTTCCGATAGTTCTTTCATTACATCCCGTTTGAAAGGGGTAGCATCAACCACATTGTAGTCCGTATAATTTGAATGGTACATGCAAAAACCGTCATGATGCTTGGAAGTAAAAACGACAGACTTCATTCCGGCCAATCGGGCTAATCGTACAACGGCCTCCGCATCCCATTTCTCAGGATTAAAACGAGCGGCAACAGCTTCGTATTCCTCCGACGGAATAGAAGCAAAAGATTGAATTTGTTCACTATACCCGGTAAGCACCGGCTGATCTTTCCATACTCCTCCTAATTCCGAATATAATCCCCAGTGAATAAACATGGAAAATTTTTGATCTACCCACTCAGGATCCGGCTTCACTTGTGCATGAACAACCTGAAAACCAAACAATAACAGCAAAATACATTTATACATAGCATCTACATACTTACAAATTTTGAAGTTATAAATATAGACGTTATAAATCGATTGTACAAATTATTTTTATTTCCGCTTTTTCGAATAAATTAATTCAAAAAAAGCGGAACACTTATAGAGTGTTCCGCTTTAACCGACTTATTTAAAACAAACTATTTTTTCAACATGTTTAATTTCAACAATACAGCTTCATAATGAGCCCTATCGACTGCATTAGCTTGTGGCATTCTGGATTGAATCAACTGTCTGATATTCTTTATCATTGTTGCATAATATCCCATCGATTCATCAATATCATCTATTTTCAATCTCCGTTGCAGGTTATAACCGTAACCGAACTGATCCAGTCCCAAACGATAAGCAACCACCCCTCTGCCGTGAACCTCTTCGATCTCCCTTAATTTATCCTTATAAAGGGTTACCCATCCACTCTGGTCCAAGCCATAAGCACAAATCTCATCGACGGAAGGAGCAAAAGAGTATTTATTCAACGACATATTATCATTCGTCAATCCCATATTATTATACATCTTCATTACGATCAGTTTCACGTTCTCGACAAGGGTTCGTTGCAATACCCGATCTCCTTCGGTCAAGTTACGCCCTTTAATCGTATTTTCAAAAACTCCGTTATAAAGATCGTTGTAATACTCTCCCATAGAATAAGGATCATCCGATAAATGAGCTGACAAGGTCACGTTGTCTCTGGCCGCCAAAAGAGCTCTTACAATCAAATTACGCATTTTAGCAGAAGGATTCACCATCAAACCGAACTTAGCGGTAATCTCCCGGTTATCAATCCATCCGCACTCTTTGAGGTTTTTAAGAATCCAAGCCATCGAAGCTTTTTGTACCTTTTTCGGAACAGATTGATAAACCTGTCCGGCAGTCCCCTCTTTGACTTGTGTCAGATAGATTCCGCCCACATTATAAACGGCATTTAAAATGTAACGATAATATTGTGCAGCAATAGCACTATACAGATCAAAACGATGAGAAGCATCAGGATCGTTTCCGATCCACTGATCCAAATGCCCGAGAATATATTTCAAATTCTTTATCCCATATTCTCCCGCTTTTACCGGGTCATCCCCCAAATCTTCCTCTAATGCACTCGGATCGTAACGGCTATATATCTGTTGAACGCCGTAACGATACCTCGGATCTCCAGCCTTTTCGTCTACCCACTTTTCCAGAATAACGGCTTCCTCTTTTACGGATTTATTTCCGGGGATCGATGAATACAACCATTTTATCGCAAATTCATCATAGGCTCCGAGGTCGGGAGGAGTCAACTTCACACCCTTGTCTCCCGGTTGTGCAACATAATTAAAACGGGCATAATCCATGATAGAAGGAGTCGTTCCATATTTTTGTGTAAAACTGGCAGAACGTAAAGAATCTACCGGATACGCATGGGATGCAGCCATGTTATGCATTAACCCCAACGTATGTCCCACCTCGTGCGCCACCACGTAAGCGATGGATTCTTTCACGATATCATCCGGCATTTTCTTGTTTCGGACCGAGGGATCTACCTGGGAAGTCTGAACGAAACGCCAATTATTAATCAATTTAACAATATCCCCCCAAACGATCACAGTAGCATTGATAATCTCACCCGTAACCGGATCTACCCAGGAAGGTCCCATCGCGTTACCGACACGATCGGGTACATAACGGATACAGGAATATTTCAGGTTATCCGGATCAAAATTCGGATCATCTTTCGGGAAATCCCGTATTTGGATGGTATTCTTAAAACCGATCTTCTCAAATGCTTTGTTCCACCTCAAAACACCTTCACGAATAGGATCTTTCCATAATTCAGGAAAAACATCATCCAGATAGAATACGATCGGTTTAACGGGCTCCACCAATTCTCCACGCTCGAATGCCGCCTGATCACGGGGCTCGAGACGCCAACGATTCACCAAAGTATAAAGCTGTATTTTATCCTCTTTCGTGGATAACAACTGCTTCCCGGTCAAAAATACTCCAATCCGGGAATCGGATATCCTCGGCTTCATTTTCTCCTCCGGTAGTAATAACACCGTTCGAGTGACTTTCGTGGAAACGTCTCCTCCTTGCAAAGTGAAAAACATAAAACTCAAGGTATAGGAGTAGGTCAGGTTTGTCTCTATCGTCACATTATCCTCGAACGACTTCACTTTCCCGAGTGAAGAGAGATCCGATTTTAAATTAGCATTGACCTGAAACATACCGGCAACCTCGCTCATCGGAGACAAACGTTTTTCATCGCCCATAAATAAATTGGTGATTTCAAAAACGACAGCCGTACTATCCGAATTATATGCTTCTACCTTATATTTTTTATAATAAGGAGCCATATAATTTTGTTCCATGGCCCGTTTCATGGCTTCATCCTCCTCATCACAAGTCACAAGAGCATTTATCTTTCGCAGATAAACCAGACTATCAAGCATATCAAATTTCACATGCAAAGGCTGCCGCGGCTTATATCCTACCGTACATACATTCGGAGAACTGGTCTCGGAAACCGTCGAAGCGATCAGCATATCCCGTCCCAAATATTTAGTAGGAAGCTCAAAATAAATTTTATTCTCTACTTTATGTACCGTAATAAATCCTCCCGATGCGACCTCATGTTGTTTATTTTTAAACAATCTTTCGTATTTCGTTAAAGGCTTTTCCGGGGCCTTCTGTTCTGTTTTTACCTTCTTTTTCTTTTTTTTCCACGCGTAGGCAGGCTCTACCACGGGTACAACAAACAATAGTGCTACAAACAATACAATCCACTTTTTCATACATTTTTCTCATTACATATTAAACATCTTTTTATTATTTTCTGGTATCGGCTAAAACTTGAGCTACCACTTGCTTCATTACCTCATATTTTTGAAGAATCAAGGCTGAAGATTCATATTGCTCTTTAAATGCCTCATCTTTCCCAACCAACACTTCTGTGATATACTCCACCATATCCCGTTCCCGCCCCGGAGCCGTGTAGACAAAAGAAGAGAAAAGAAAATCCGGATCGGGGTTTAAGAAACCATAATCCTTATAAGCTTTATAAGGCACGCTCCCTCCGTATCTCGTGATTGTCTGACCATACAGACTAATCGTCACCCCGTTGCTTACAATTTCAGACACACTATAAAAAGGTTGCAATTCTTTGTTATAATTAGCCTGAATATAAGGAGTCATAGCTGTCGCTCTTACCTCCGCAGCGAAGCGATTCAATTCATCTTCCGTCATATCCTTTAGTTCCGACAACCGACCGATAACCGTAGCCGTCATTCCCCGGTATACACCCTCTTCATGTTCATTGAAACTGGATAAAATCAACTCATCTACCAATAAATAACATTGAGGTCGTATCCCTTTATACAAATAAGGAAATACTCTATCTTTCAAGAAATTTACGCCATCCGTCAGCTCTTCCTCTTTATTCGATAAGGTATAACTCACGTAATCCCGATGACTCTCGATAGTGTAATTCAAATCCAATATCTCATAATAGATCACGGGTTCTCCGTAGCCGTCCAATCCTCGGTCTTGCGATCCGATAGTATCATTATAGAAAATAGGAATTCCTGTCTTGTCATATACTTCAAATATCAAATGCTTCAGATCATTTGTCGGGTCATCCTGTATAGCGTACCAATTAACATCCTCATAAGAAGGTTTCAAATTTTTGTCTTCTTTGTCACATCCAGCAAACAGAAGACTTACCATTCCGAGTATTAAATAAAATATATTTTTCATGGGAATCATTTTTATTTTTTTATCAATGTCCGCACGGGACGATCATTATTTACAAGACCGAGACCGTTATAAATCAACTCATAAGAGGGTATAGGCAACACCCAACCACCATCTTCCGGAAAGGCCGCTAAATCATAGTACCCGTCGTTTAAAATCTGATAGTTGGAAGACGAATAAATATAATGCTGGTGTCTGATCTGAGTTTTCAATGCATATTTCGAAGTCACGGCATAACGTCTTAAATCAAACCAGCGATGCCCTTCCATACATAATTCCAATCGACGTTCATTTCGAATAAAATCGACTAATCCTTTTCCTTGTCTGTCAAAGGTAGGCTCACTTCCCGGCACAAATCTTTTCTCCAAATAGGATTGTAACAAATCAGCAGCTTCTGTCTCCTTTCCGGACATCGCCAGTGCCTCTACCTTATTCAAATACACCTCCGCCAATCGAATCAGGAAACAATCGGAAATTCCACCGTCTTTCCATTGTTTTAGCTTGCGAATCAAAAAAGCACCGGAATAAGTACCCATGACATTGTTTATATACCGTAAATCATGCTCTTTATCATAAAAGGCATTCAACAAATCAGCGGAACATTTGTAAGCGGCATCATCTCTCATAATATGATCAAGGCGGTATTCTCCCTGTGAAAAGATGGTTTCGGGTGAATCGGCGAACAAGGTGCTCTCGCCGTTCCCTATTTGATTATAATCCAGCAAACCGTACCCGGCATTCATTACGGTATCGCTCTCCGCAATAGCATTTTCCCAATCTCCCATGTAGAGGTATACACGACTCAATAAGGCATGTGCGGCAGCTTCGCTTGCCTTATAAACAGAAGTCATATTCACCTGTTTCAAATGTTTGATCGCCTCCTTCAAATCAGTAATAAGTAGTTGATACACCTCCTCAAGTGAAGCCCTCGTAAATAATTTATCTTCCACCTCATCACTTAACTTCAAGGGTACTCCAGGAACATTCTCTGCCGTCTCTTTCACGTAAGGCTGGGCATATAAATTGGTCAGTAGAAAATAATAACCGGCCCTTAAGAAATGAGCCTGTCCTTTCACCCGACTATACCCTTCGGTGTCTCCTTCGAACTCTTTCACCTTGTTCAGTATCACATTTAAAGCCGCAATATGTTCATACAACCGACTCCATACCCTATCATCCTCCGGTGCTCCATATTCATTCTGAAAAGGTCTTTCCAACCAGCAATAGAAAGAGGTAAATTGAGGTCTCTCACCATATTGCATCTGCATTTCCACATCGTCGTCCATCACGTGAATCCATCCCGGGATAGCCATATCTCCGAACTCATCGACGGACTGTCTGGTTTGCATATATGCCTCACCGACAAGCAACTCATCTAAATCCGATATACTATTAACATAGATTAAATCCTTTGGATATTCTGAAAGAAAATCTCCGCAAGAAACTAAAAATATCCAAGTTGAAATTATCGTTAAATACACTATTTTCTTCATAATCACATCTCTTAAAATGAAACATTCAGATTCAAAGAATACGTCGGACAAAGAGACATATTAATGGATGGAGCGGTTCCCGATTGGGTTGCCGGATCTTGTCCCTTCAAATTTTTATTACAAACCGTAAAAAGATTCGTACAATAAAAACCGATATAAGCCGATTTCAAATAAAGTTTCTCACAGAACTTGGCGGGTACGTTATAACGTAGCGACAAAGATTGCATTTTCAGGTAGTTGCCACTAACGACCCGTATATCCGAATCATCATACATCTGCCAGATATTCTTAGCAAAATTATAGGGTTTATTCGAGTACCAGGCAGAGTTTTGCAAAGTAGCCTTAAACTCCTGATCGGATAATATACCCGGAATATTAGTGGTTAATTCATCCCCCGGACGTCTCCAGCGACGATTATATTCTTTACGAACATTCTCCGTGGGCTGAGGCGCCAACGTCCCGTATCCATAAGCAATATTAGAGTACAATTTTAACAAACGGACTTTAGAGCCCAAGCTGTAAGTCATATTACAGGACAATGTAAAATTCCGGTAAGTAAAGGTATTTACAATTCCACCCTGTATCACGGGTACCCGCGTTCCGGAATGTTCCATTACAGTTGTAAATACATCTTCTTTTTCCATGTCATCATACTTCTTCTCGATGTTCACTATTTCTCCGTTGATTTCTTCCGTTTGGTTCACATTATGGAAAGTCGGACGACCGTCTTTAGAGTCCAATCCCGCAAAACGATAAGAATAGAACGTATTCAACGGGCGTCCCACGATCTGAGCCGTTCCATTCAGATAATCACGATAGGTTACTATATCCAATAAAGCATTATCCTTCACTTTACGGTTATTAATCAATTGATTCAACACCTGTCCCAACTGAGGATCGATATTCCAGCGGAAACCTTTTGAATTTCCCATTCCCATCGTATTCACGGGGACAAAATTGAATGAAAGCTCAATACCTTTATTCTCCAATGTTCCTTGGTTAACTACATAATTATCCCGACCATTAATACGGGAAATCGTTTTTTGTAAAAAAGCATCTTTTGTCCTCTTGTAGAAGTAAGAAACATTACCCTGAATCTTGTTATTCAACAACGCAAAGTCTAACGTCACATTAAAAGAAGAGGTTTTCTCCCAACGCAAATCCGGATTAGGGTAACGATAAATCGTGGAACCGAATTCATTCACGGTAGGAATCATTCCCCCTTTCTGGATAATCAACTCGGAACTTTCCGTATCCAACATATTACCCTGGTATCCAAATGATCCACGAAGAGACAAGGAGTTAATCCAATTAACGGAGCTCAATATATCCTCTTTTACATTCCATCTTCCGGAGAAAGACCAAATAGGAGCCAACTTATCGTTACTTTTGGTTCCGAATTTATTGGAAGCATCCACCCGTACATTTGCCGTGAACATATATAAATCTTTGTAATCGTAGGCCAAGGAAGCGTATCCAGAAACAATATTTGTTTTCTGATCGCTCCTTATACCCCTGGCTTTAGGTGTCTGAGACCAAATTTTATAACGAGGGTAAGTATCCAAATCTATTTCTGCCATCTGGAAGCCCCGGTCACGCAAATAACCACGGAAAATCTGTTCTCTTCCCGTGTAACGGCTTGAAGAAACCTCTCCTCCTAAAGCAACGGTTAAACCGTGGTATTCTTCTTTATCCATATATTGATGGTAATCAATTTGAGCACGCACTAAATAAGTCTCATTATCGGTATCCTTCTCTTGAAGCTCACCGCCAACAGGCAATTCATTATCTTCATCTCTTGTTCCCCTCAAACAAGCAGCATAATAGGTATTCTCGCTAAAATAGGTATCTTGTTCCGTACTACTTGTACCATACGAAAGAGTTAATCCTATCTTCAGGGGATCGATTATACGATAATCTATTCCGGCAAGAAAATTAATCGTATGAGAATTAATATCCTGAGAACTATTGTTTCTTTCATTAATAATATTAAAAGGCAGCCCTTCTATTGAAGAAACGTCTCCCAAACGAGAATAATACCACAATTTGCCCTCGTTGTCATAAATCGGAACCGCCCGGCTGGTTTTATAAGCATAATCCATCACTCCCGTTTCGGAGGGAGTATACTTCTTATCCGCCACATTACCGTTCATCCCGAACCGAACAGTGAAACGATTTAGGCTTGCATTCAGATTTAGCGTTGCGGAATAATTTTTATTTTGCTCTCCTTTGATCGTTCCTCTACTGTCGTTAAAACCGACAGAAGCGTAATACCTCAAGGTCGAGGAACCTCCTGACATACTCAATGTATGCTTATGAGAATAAGAATCCTGTAATAATATATCGAACCAATCGGTATTCATTGTCTCCAATTCGCTCACCCGACGTTGAAATTCATCGAATTCAATCTTATCCTCGTTCCAATCCTTCAAAGCTCCTTCATATCCTACCCAGGAATCAACCTGCGGATATTCCAATCTCTTTTCATACATTTCCCTCGAAAAAGCAATACGTTCCCTCGAATTCATCATATTTACACTTTGGTCCGAATAACGCGGACGACGCATAAAAGTTCCCGACAAAGAGTAGGTAATCGTCGGAGGACCCGGTTTTCCTTTTTTAGTCGTAATCACAATTACCCCGTTCGCGGCTCTTACACCGTAAATAGCCGTTGCAGAAGCATCTTTTAACACGTCAATCCGTTCTATATCTTCCGGGTTCAACCCGGAAATCGCATTTCCCAACAGGTTTACAAAATCCAAATCATTCAGTTGAGAAGGATCTATATTCACGGGATCCTGTTGAACAATACCATCAACAACCCACAGAGGCTCTTGGTTTCCCAATATGGTAGAGGTTCCTCTGATTCTCAAACGCGGTGTTGCACCGACCTGCCCTGAATTTTGCATGAAAATCATTCCGGGAACATGTCCTTCCAGCATCTGATCTATCGTATTCAAACCGGGAAGCAGAATATCTTTAGCCTCAATAGAAGTCACGGCACTCGTCAATTTGCGTTTATCAATATTCTGATACCCCGTACTGACAATGGTCACTTCTTCCAAGGAAGCCATAGATTCTTTTAACACCACATCAATCGTATCTTTCCCCGCGTACTCTATTTCCCGAGTTTCCATTCCGATAAAAGAAAATTGTAAGATAACGTGTTCCAATTCAGGGATGGTAATTTTGTATTTTCCATCTTTATCGGTTGAAGTTCCCCAATGGGTACTTTTTATCCTGACGGTAACCCCCGGCAAAGGCTTTCCATCTATATCTTTAACCTTTCCCCGGATAAGTAACTCCCTCACTTTACGAACCGAATCCTGAACATTTAGGTTATCGGACTTCCGAATAATAATCAGGTTATTTTCAATCGAGTAAGTCAGGTCTGTCCCTGATAAGCATTCTTTTAAAACCTCATCGATACTTACCGATTTAAAATTCTTATTCAGCTTTCGTATTTTTGCCACTTCACTATCCTTATAAAGGAAATAATAATCGCTACTTCGACGAATCTCATTCATCAGATCCTCAAACGTGGCATTTTTCAACTCAAAACTAAAAACAACATGTTGTGAATAGACGGCTGCAGAAAGATGCATCACCGTACAAAAAAGGAATAGTGTTAGTAACCTCATGGTTAATAAGATCTTTCCAATCCCCAAAAAGTGGAGATTACATTGTCGATTTTTTTTCATACATTTGTACAATTACATTAAACATTGTCCGAGCGGTTGCACCCGTTCGGCTTTACCAGATAACAGGAAAGAGTTACCCCTCTTTCCTGTTTTCAATCAGAACACACCACTACAGTATTATCTTGTATTACGAATTTTATTTCACCTAATTTTTCAAACACACACAATAAGCTTTCTGCATTCTCATAACGTTTTAAACGCCCGGAAAAGACAATATCCTTGACTTTTTCATCCCGATAAACGACATTTACATCATACCATTTGGAGATCAATTTCATAATATCTTCCAATCGCTGGGTTTTAAATAAATAAACACCATCTTTCCAAGAGGTATACAATTCGGTATCCACGATATCGACCCGTCCCTTTTTCTCTTTAACATGATATGTTAATTGTTCGAAAGGAGACAAAATGATCTTTTCTCCCTGTTTGAAGCCTATGGCAATCTGTCCTTCAACCAAGGTCGTCACCACCTCTCCCTCATCCTTGTATCCCCGAATATTAAATTTTGTACCCAATACCCTTATATCCAATTCCGGATGATGTACGACAAAAGGATGGACAGAATCTTTGGCAACCTCCAAAAACACCTCTCCGGAGACCCATATGTTACGTTCTCCCTTCTTAAAGACAACCGGATAACGAATCGAACTCTCGGCATTCAGCCAAGCATGTGTTCCGTCAGACATAACAAGCTGATACTCTCCTCCGCGAGGTACCCTTATCTCGTGGTATTTTTCTACCGTATCCGTAGAAACAAAACTATTCCGCTCATAAACTAAGGTATTCCTCTTATTCGTCAATTGTTGATTTCCTTCTGTTAATCGAAAAGAATCTTTTCCCAAATTTCGGGTACTCCCATCCGAAAGGATCAGACTTGCAACCGGTTTTCCGGGAAATAGCATCCGGGACGGTACAGAAATATTTTTTCCCGAAAAATCATGTAACCAGTAAAACACTCCACTGGAAACAAGGAATAAAATCATAGCCGCAACAGATATATATCTTTTGATGAGAAATCTCTTTTTCCGTGCAATCTTTTTACCTATACGATCATAATCATAATAAACATCAAAACGACGATATATCTCCTGTTTATCTCGAAATGAAGAAGAGAGAATGATCGATTCGAATATTTGTTTATGCTTCGTCGAAGCTTCCAGCCATTCTTGTAACCTCTCGCGTTCTACACCAGTAATTGTTCCCCGGATATAAGCAAAAATAACATCCGCTATTTTGATATTTTCTTCTGACATTTTTCGTGTTTTTCCTTATAACACCAAAAAGTGTCCGACATACTATTTAAAATAAAAAAATTTTAGAAAAAAGAAAGAGAGATTTCTTTTATTTAGAAATCAAGTACATTCTTACAAAAACAATAACACCATCTTATCTTTTAAACGGGATCTTAATATCTCTCTGGCCCTGGCTCGTTGATTACGAACCGTATTTTCGGAAATATTCAACACTTCCGCTATCTCTTGGATAGATTTATCCATTAAAGTCAAATAAAAAACTTTTTTAATAGCCCCGGGCAGCTGTTCTATTTCGAACTCTATCATCCGATGAACTTCCTCTTCGACAATCCAACAATCTTCTTCTTCCAAACAACTGATTGCTAATGTATCGGATATTGAAATCTGTTTTATCCGGGCATTATCCCGGTTGTAATTCAGGCAGGCATTACGTACGGCCAAATACATAAAAGAGCGTAAAGAATAGATTGCCCCGAAATCCTTACGACGCTCCCATACCTTTATAAATACCTCCTGTACGATATCTGCCACGACTGCATCATCCCGAACAAAATGTGATCCAAAAGCACACAAAGCATGGAAAAATAAAAGATATAATTGCTTCAATGCAGTTTCTTTTCCCTGTCGTAGACCCTGCAGTAAATCCACATTAGCACTCATTCCCTGACTTATTTTACACTATTTGCAAACAAATGTATAAAAAATCCCACGACATCACCAAATAATTTATTTACTCTTCCTTAAATTCAATAGAACATCTTTTTTTTGAAAAACATCGATATTTGTTTGGAAGAATTCGAACTAACCTCTATATTTGCATCGCTTTTGAAAAAATTCCTTAGTAGCTCAGTTGGTTAGAGCGGCGGACTGTTAATCCGTAGGTCGTAGGTTCAAGTCCTACCTGAGGAGCCCCAAGCCTTACAGTAGAAACTGTAAGGCTTTTTTATTTCGTCGATAAATAACGACTGACGGTCGATAAAACACTCCTATCTATCTAATTCAGTTGTCTTCCTTTCCATACAGACCTAAATTTGTCTCAGAAACAAACAATTAAGGTATGAATAACATGAATTACATACGATTATTTATCACTTTTTTCATAGTCATTTCATCCATGGCCGGCTTTACCCAAGAAAAGCCGGCCCTCTGGACCCTCCGGGAGTGTATCGACTATGCCAGAAAAAATAATATTCAGGTGCAATCGTCCCGCATCAACAATCAAACAGGAATTGCCAGCTTATTAGAGTCCAAAGCCCAATTATTTCCGTCATTGGTTTTTTCCAGTACGCAAGGTTGGTCCCATCAAAAAACACAAGACACCAATAATAAATTCAACTCCCAAAGTGCTTATACCGGGAGTTATTCGTTAAGTGCCGGCATGACTCTTTATAACGGAAGTAAACTGACTCGCTCCGTGAAAAAACAAAAGATTTCAGCAGAGGTTCTGGAATATGAAATTTCCATAGCCGAAAACGACATTGAAATCTCCGTAACCGAAGGTTATTTGCAGATCCTATATGCCAACGAGGCTCTCAAAACCAACAAACAAAACCTTGAGACTTCCAAAGCCCAATTAGACCGGGCAGAAGAATTATACAATGCCGGTTCTATCGCCGTCAGCGACCGAGCCCAGATCAGAGCCCAATACAGTAACGATCAATATCAGGTCACGTTAGCAGAAAACACGCTGGCCTTAGCGAAATTACAATTGAAACAATTATTGGAATTAGAATTGGACGAGTCTTTTGAGATTTATTTTCCAGAACTATCCGATGCCAAAATACTCACGCTTGTTCCCTCTCTGAATGAGGTATACGAAACAGCCCTGAAAGTAATGCCGGAAATGAAAAGCAGCAAATTAAATGTAGATGCGGCTCTGTTGGATGAAAAGATCGCAGCGGCAGATCGCCTGCCCAGCATCACGTTTAACGCATCCGTGGGAACCAACCACGATTCCGACTCGGATTACTCTTTCAGAAAGCAGTTAAACAATCGGTTAAACGAAAACATCGGAATCAATATCAGTATTCCGATTGCGCAAAACCGACAGGTAAAATCAGCAGTAGAGAAAGCAAAACTTCAAACAGAGACGGCCCAGCTGGATGAGATAAATACCCGTAAAACACTACTGAAAACCGTTGAAACTTTATACCAGAATGCCATCTCGGCACAAAGCCGGTACATGGCGGCAAGCAATAGCGTAAAATCAGCTTCTGAAAGCTATCGTCTGGTACAAGCACAATTCGATGCAGGAATGAAAAACACCGTTGAATTATTAACGGAAAAAAACAATTACTTATCAGCGATACAAGAGCAAATACAGGCCAAATACGATGCGATATTATCCATCAAACTATTGAATTTTTATCAGAATCAACCGATTGAATTATAACACGTAAAACAAAATAAAATGAAAAAAATAGCGATCATCATCATTATTTTGGCTATCATTGCGGGCATATTCTTTATTCTCCGCTCGGGAGAGAAGAAAGCGATCTCCTACGAAACGACCACGATAAAAAAAGGTTCTCTCAACACGACGGTGACAGCAACAGGAACCATTGAACCCATTACAAAAGTAGATGTTGGTACGCAGGTTTCCGGAACCATCTCCCGTCTTTACGTGGATTATAATTCCGTCGTAAAAAAAGGACAATTGATTGCAGAACTCGATCGTACCTTGTTAGAAGCTGCCATGGCTTCCGATTCAGCAAACATGGAGTCCAGTAAAAGTGAATACGAATATCAAAAAAAGAATTACGCCCGGTTATCCGGTTTATATGAAAAAAAATTAATCAGCGACACGGAATTCGAAACAGCCCAATACGAGTATGAAAAAGCAAAACTATCTTACGAGAAGGCTATAGCCGATCTTGTAAAAGCAAAGTCCAATCTAAGTTACGCGACAATCTATTCTCCGATCGATGGTGTCGTTCTCTCCAGAGAAGTAGAAGAAGGACAAACTGTTGCTGCAAGTTTCGAAACACCGACGATGTTTACCATTGCTAATGACTTACGCAAAATGCAAGTAATAGCAGACGTCGACGAAGCCGATATCGGTCAGGTCGAAGAGGGACAACGCGTAACCTTTACCGTAGATGCTTTCCCTGACGATATATTCGAAGGGGATGTTACCCAAGTTCGGCTACAATCCACCACGACGAACAATGTCGTTACTTACGAGGTCGTCATCGATGCTCCGAATCCGGATTTAAAATTAAAACCGGGTCTGACAGCCAATATCACGGTCTATACGATGGAAAAAAATGACATTATGCTTGCTCCGTTAAAAGCATTCCGCTTTACGCCGGAATCGACCAATCCGGTAATGGAAACACCGATAGCGGCCAAAGGAGAAAAAACAGTCTGGATACAAACAGCCGAGGGCATCATTCCCAAAGTCGTAAAGACCGGAGTTTCCGATGGGATTAATATGGAAATCAAAGAGGGAGTACAGGAGGGAGATAGACTGGTTGTCGGAATAAATCGAGGAAAAGCTGTTACAGAAGTACCCGGCGACAACTCTTCCAATCCGTTCATGCCACAACGCCCAGGCAGCAAAAAGAAATAAAAACAAGTAAATATGATCTCATGAACACAATAATAAAAATAGAAGACCTGAGGAGGGATTTTAAAGTAGGATCGGAAACGGTACATGCCTTACGGGGAATTTCGTTTTCCATCCGGGAAGGGGAGTTCGTCACGATAATGGGAACGAGTGGTTCGGGGAAATCCACTCTACTCAATATCCTGGGATGCCTCGATACTCCCACCTCAGGGAACTATTTTTTAGATGGCATACCTGTTCGTGAAATGGGTAAAAACGAACGGGCCACGTTACGAAACCGTAAAATCGGATTTGTCTTCCAATCCTATAACTTATTACCCAAAACCACAGCATTGGAAAATGTGGAACTTCCGTTACTGTACAATCCGGCCGTGTCTTCCAAGGCACGCAAGGAGAAAGCGATTAAAGCCTTGGAAGACGTAGGTTTGTCGGATCGTCTTAACCACCGCTCCAATCAAATGTCCGGAGGTCAGCAGCAACGTGTTGCCATCGCCCGTGCCATTGTAAATGATCCGGTTATTTTGCTGGCTGACGAGGCTACCGGAAATCTGGACAGCAGAACTTCCTATGAGATATTAACCCTGTTTCAACGACTTCACTCGGAAGGGAGAACGATTATCTTTGTCACACACAACCCGGAGATAGCTCAATTCAGCAGCAGAAATATCGTATTGCGAGACGGCCATATTATCGAAGACAAGACAAACCAACACGTTGCTTCCGCTAAAAAGGCATTAGAAGCTCTTCCCAAAGAAAACGATTAATTTAATAACAGCTCACCATGAATTACGGTAACCTGATACAAATTGCCCTTCGTGCCCTGAATAACAACAAATTCAGAGGATTTCTAACCATGTTGGGAATCATCATAGGAGTCGCCTCGGTAATCTCCATGCTGGCCATCGGACAAGGTTCCAAACGCAGTATTCGTGCCCAGATATCCGAAATGGGCTCCAACATGATCATGATCCATCCGGGTAACGGAAAGTTCGGAGGAGTCCGCCAAAGTGCCAGCGATATGCAGACCTTAAAACTGGAAGATTATCAAAGTGTTGTAAGAGAAGTCGATCTCATCAGCAAATGTACTCCAACGGTCAATACCAGCGGACAGGTTATCTACGGTGCCAACAACGCTCCGACAACGATATACGGTGTAAACCAAGACTATCTCGATATCCGGAAATTCACCATCGGAGAAGGAGAGATGTTTACCGACCATGATATAAAAACCTCGGCAAAAGTATGTATCGTGGGGAAAACGGTTGTAGACAATCTTTTCACGAAAGGAGAAGACCCGTTAGGTAAAACCATTCGTTTCAATAAAACACCTTTCAGGATCATCGGAGTCTTAACACCTAAGGGTTATAATTCCATGGGACAAGACCAGGACGACATGATTATAGCTCCCTATACTACCATTCAAAAACGATTGTTGGCCATTACTTACATACACGGCATTTATGCCTCCGCCATTACGGAAGAGGACTCGGAAGAAGCCATAGAAGAGATCTCTGCGGTTCTCCGTCAAAATCACAAAATTCCGACCGGAGAAGAGGACGATTTTCACGTCCGTTCCCAAGAGGAACTCAGTTCCATGCTCAGCACAACAACCGATTTGATGACCGTACTTTTGGCTTGTATAGCGGGAATATCCCTGTTGGTAGGAGGTATCGGGATCATGAATATCATGTACGTCTCCGTTACCGAACGCACGCGGGAGATCGGTCTCCGGATGTCCATAGGAGCCAAAGGACGACATATTCTTTTCCAATTCCTTATAGAGGCAGTGATCATTAGCGTCACCGGAGGTATTATCGGCGTCATTCTCGGTATCGGATCCTCCATGGTCATTAAATACGTTATCGGATGGCCCGTTTATATTCAAATCTATTCGGTTGTCTTATCCTTTTTGGTTTGTACGGCCACCGGGATATTTTTCGGATGGTATCCAGCAGAGAAAGCTTCTAACCTGGATCCCATAGATGCCATCCGATACGAATAATAAGGATAAAACGAAAGTTTTTAACCGTAAATGTAAATCATACATCGTAAATCAGTAGCTTTGCTTATGTCCAATAAAGATAATATGCAGAAAATCGGTAACCGGAAACATTTACGCGTAGCCATTCACGTGATCGGCTGGGGAATTTTCTTTGCTTTTCCCCTATTCTTTACCAGAAACGATCATCAATTCATCATCACGCTAAGATGGTATTTAGGATATTTTCTCGCCCCGTTATCCTGCATGATCGTCTTCTATGCCAACTATTTCTGCTTTATCGATGATATTCTTTTTCAAAAAAAGATTTTCCGTTTTATCGTGATTAATCTGATAGTCATCGTATTGCTCGGACTATTTTTACATTTTTGGCAAGAATTTCATCGTACCTACATCAGTCTCCCCGAACCGGAAGAGCTGATCGCCTTACGAAAAGCACTTCCCAAACCGCCCCGGTTTTTCTTTTTAGGCCGGGATATGCTGTTAATGGGACTCACGGTTGCCCTAAGTATGGCAGTCAAAATGACCAGTAACTGGTATAAGACAGAGGGAGAAAAAAAAGAGTTGGAAAAAGCAAAGGCAGAAGCAGAATTGAAGAACCTGAAGAGCCAATTAAATCCTCATTTTCTGTTCAATACGCTTAACAACATCTACTCCTTGATAGCCATCGCCCCGGAACGGGCCCAATACGCCGTTCACGATCTGAGCCGATTGCTACGTCACGTGTTGTATGACAATAATCAAAATCTGGTATCCTTAGATCGGGAATTCATCTTTATGAAGAGTTACATTGAATTGATGAGCCTACGTCTCCCCAAACACACTCATCTGGAAGTGAACATACCGGAAGAGGGAAAAGGAGTTATGATTGCCCCGTTACTATTTATTACATTGATTGAAAATGCATTCAAACACGGGATAAGTAACACTCAAGACTCTTTTATCCGTATCCGTATGGAATTACAAGAATCCCAATGGGTAAATTGCATCGTAGAAAACAGTTATTTCCCCAAAAATGACAACGACAGGAGTGGTTCCGGGATCGGGATTCAAAATTTACAACGACGTTTACAATTGCTCTATCCGGGAAAATACATTTTAAAAATCGAAAAAATAGACGATCATTTCATGGCCCAACTCATTATTAACCTTTAAAATTCAACTGATATGACGTTAAATTGCATTATTGTGGACGACGAACCTTTGGCTTTGGACCTGCTGGAGAGCTACGTTCGGAGAACTCCTTTTCTGAACCTTGTCGGACGATACGATAATGCATTGGATGTTATCTCTCTGTTGGAAAAAGAATCGATAGAAGTAGCCTTTCTGGACATACAAATGCCCGATTTGAACGGTTTGGAACTCTCCCGGATTATCGGAAATAAAACAAAAGTAATTTTCACGACCGCTTTCGAACAATATGCTCTGGAAGGTTTTAAGGTCGACGCTTTGGATTACCTGTTAAAACCTTTTAATTATGCCGAGTTCTTAAAAGCTGCCACAAAAGCATTGCATTGGTATGAAATGGTACAAGGTTCCACTTTCCGCAAAAATCCCGAAAGTATATTTGTAAAAAGCGATTATAAACTCATACAAATCGAACTGCAGCATATACTGTACATCGAAGGGGTGAAAGACTACATCAAAATACAAACCGAAGATTCGGAAAAAGGCATTCTGACCCTGATGAGCATGAAGACGATCGAAGAATATCTCCCTTCCGATACCTTTATCCGGGTACATCGTTCTTATATTATCAATATAAACAAGATCAAAACAATAGAACGCAATCGTATTGTTTTCGGTAAACTCTATATTCCTATATCGGATTCCTACAAAGACCATTTTATGGAATTACTGGAACGAAGGGCCTTAAACTAAGAGTAATTCCCGGAAGTATCTCACAAGTAAATTCTAAGCTCAGTTTCAATTATTATTGAAAATTATCCCTAACTTTGCAAAAGATAATAAAGAGTGCGTACACGCGTAATCAGGAAATCAATATTCTGATTATAATATCATTAACATCATTAAATCATCGATTTTGTCCGTTATGAGAAAAGACGAAAGATACAATAAAAGGGGGGTTTCAGCTTCTAAAGAAGATGTTCATAATGCCATTAAAAATTTGGATAAAGGTATATTTCCAAAGGCGTTTTGTAAAATTATCCCCGACTACTTAGGTGGCTTAAAAAGTTATTGTAACATCATGCACGCGGACGGAGCCGGAACAAAATCCTCTTTGGCTTACCTGTATTGGAAGGAGACTGGAGATCTTTCGGTGTGGAAAGGTATTGCACAGGATGCTCTAATCATGAATATCGATGATCTTCTTTGTGTCGGAGCCGTAGACAATATCTTGTTATCCTCTACCATCGGAAGAAATAAAAATCTGATCCCCGGTGAAGTCATTGCCGCTATCATTAACGGAACGGAGGAACTAATCGAAGAATACCGAAAATTAGGAGTAAATATTTATTCAACAGGAGGAGAAACCGCCGATGTAGGAGATCTCGTACGAACGATTATCGTGGACTCTACGGTTACTTGTCGGATGAAACGAAAAGATGTTATTTCGAATGACCGCATAAAAGCCGGAGATGTTATTATAGGCCTCTCCTCTTACGGACAAGCCACTTATGAAAGCGAATACAACGGCGGTATGGGTTCCAACGGACTTACCTCCGCCCGGCACGATGTTTTCGCCAAATACTTAGCGACCAAATACCCGGAAAGTTATGACAATGCCGTTCCGCAGGAGCTGGTATATTCGGGGAAATGCAAATTAACGGATAAAATAGCGGAATTGGGAATAGACGCCGGAAAGCTGGTATTATCTCCGACGCGTACCTATATTCCGGTCATAAAGCAGGTATTGGATAAATACCGGAAAGAGATACACGGCATGGTGCATTGTTCCGGCGGAGCCCAAACCAAGGTAATGAATTTTGTCGAAAAAATGCATATCGTAAAAGACAATCTTTTCCCCGTTCCGCCGTTGTTCAAATTAATACAGGAACAATCCGGCACGCCATGGGAAGAGATGTACAAGGTGTTCAACATGGGCCACCGGATGGAGATTTATGTAAATGAAGAGATTGCGGATGAGATCATGGCTATCTCCCGAAGTTTCAATATCGATGCGCAGATCGTAGGACGTTGTTACGATAGTGAAAAAAACGAGCTTACTATTATTAGTGAATTCGGTAAATTTTACTACGATGGTTTATAATTACCGAAAGTTGTATCAAACAGGGCATGAGCGTAGAAGACCTTCTGGCCACGAACATAGGATGCGAGGAAACTCTCGAATACCTAAAAGAGCAAACCCTGTTTCAAAATCATTTCCCCGATAGCATATATTCCTATGGCGTTCTGGACGGGTCTCCTGTTGCTCCTTCGCAGGTAAAAACCCTCTCTCTGGCCAATTCCGCCTCCCCATACTTAGTCCTGGTCACAGACGGTTATCCCAAACTCTTTCCTACCTTATCCGAATCGGAGGCATACCTGGAATATATCTTGAAAAACGATCCGCTCTGTTATCACCTATTCAAATCCACGAAAGGATTAAAAAAAGGGAACAACTCTTTCGACGACAGAGCCTTTGTCAAGATAGAACTGATTCCTTAACGGAAACCCGAAATGTGTAAAACCCGTTACTCGTTGATCCCATGCCTTATTCGTTAGCCACCTGTTTGACGGATTGCAGCAATTGTCGAATCTGCTTTTGCAGGTTAAGTTGTGTACTATCCACTTTCGCCCTTCGGGAAGGGATAAAAATATCTTTGTATTTCGCTTTCGTGATCCGGAACTTCATCTTTTCCAGAGAACCGGAGATATCGATTCCCGCCCTAAAAGGTATGGGGGATTTCAATAGAGAAATATGGTATTTAAAAGTCATGTCGATATGGTGTTCCCCTCCGACAGCCACCTTATAACGGTCCATCTCTATCATAAAGGGAAATATCTCTATGACTCCGTTCTTAATCAAGAAGTCAACCGAAACACTATCGATCATATTGCGTTTCTTATTCTTAAACATTAACATCTTGGATATTTCGGCAAAGGTTTCACCATCCAACAACACCAAATCCTTCCCGTCCAGATAAGCTGCCGCACGCAAAGTAGGCAAATCGATCATCATCGAGGAATCCAAATCTGCTTCCGCTGCAATATGAAAATCAACCATACCCTCGAAAGAACGTAACATCGGAAATAAAGTATCCAGAGAAGGCATAAAATTGATCAACGAAGCTACATGAATATCGTCCATTCGTAAATCAAAACCGGCATAAGCCCGCTCCGGAGTAGAGGCTTTATACAACATCGTAGTTTTCATATCGGCCGCCATAGAACGCAAACTCAGGTCGGACAATTCAATGCATTGATTCCGCATAATCATCTCTCCATGTATACTGTCTAACTCCAACTTACCATACAAAACCTTATCGATTCGAGTTTCAAATTTAAAATCGATACCGGGAGGAACAACAAAAACAGACATGGTACTATCGGCCACATAAGTGGAATCGGCAGAGAGATCTGCCTCCTCCAACTCCTTTTCACTCATCTCTTCTTCATTTATCCCCCAAATTTTAGATCGATTTGCCTCCCCGACCTCCATCGCTTTCATCAATTGATTACAGTTGATCATTTTCGACCTTACGGCCAACTCTGCCTTTAACTCTCCTTTATGCATAAAAGCATCGGCAAGATTATAGACGGCTCCCGTCAACAAAACATCCGAATGTCCCACCCTCAAAATAGCTCCATTCAATTCGATGCGACCGGGAGCCAAGGTGATTTTAGTACCGGGCATCCTCATCCGCAACGGAAACATGGGCGTATACATACCTAAATTCCGGAAACCGATTATACCGGAAGTCCTCCAAACCCGTTTATTATTTTTATCCATGACACTCGTCAAATCAAAACCGGCACTCTCCATTCTCAACCGATTGCCTAACGCCCGAATCCGTAAACTATCCATCTCCACCCTCGCTTTCGCCTGGGGAACCTTTTTATCCGACGGAGAAGGGCCTAACGAGAGTTTTGCCTCACTATTACCCATCATCAGGGAGAGCGTATCATCCACCGTAAGTCTGATCCGACCGAAATGTATGTTCGCGGACATGGAAGCCACCGCCGCCGTATCTCTCAGGGGAGAAGTTTTTACATGCACGTAAGAGGTATCCATATGAAAAACCAACCGCTCTTTTATATTGATGTCCACGCTATCAAATCCGAAAATACCGTTAAGTAAATTCTTCCCCTGCAATATCGTATCATCTTTCATATTCGTACCGAAACCCAATCCGATGGATTTCGAACGGAACAGAAAACTATCCCTTTCACTCTTCAACACCACATCCTTTAAGCGACATCCGCCCCGAATATCCATTTTCCCGTAATTTGCCGCTTTTATATCCGACAATAGTATATTCGCTTTTAAAACCGAATTCAATTCCCCTTTCATGGAGACACCTTCCTCTAACGGAAATATTTGAGTCAAAGAAGTAAAATCCACCACGGCATTAATGTTCGATAATAATCGGGGAGCCGTAAGCAAATCCCGGATTTCAGCGTTCAAATCCACTTCAGTAGAAGCACCTTTCAAATAGAGCCGACTTAATTTTACATACGACGGTTGCTGACGCTGCAGATCCACCTGTCCTTCCACATCGAGTTCCAATTTTTCCAAAGCATAGGGCATTCCCGCGTAACGAATCGCTCCGTTATTAATTTTTATACGACTCGTAATAATCGGAATCCGATCTTTCCCGTATATTCCCTTCACCGTTCCGCTGCATAATACACTCCCTTCTACCTCCGCTTTTTTATCCCGTTTTAAGATCGTAGGGGGTACTAAATCCAGTACCGTTTTCAGAGAAGGAACCTGCATACCGAATTTCATATCCACATCCAACGTACGGGTAACAGAATCTCCCCGGCATTCACCCCCTAAACCGAACTTTAATCCGTTGACATTTACAACAGCACGATCCAACGTATACAACAAAGAATCCCTATCGATACTCATTCCGCTCTTAAAACCCAAAGTAACGTTTTTAACCAACAGTTCTCCCTGTTGCCAGAATAAAAGATTCTCCATTTGGATGTCGACATCCAAACGAGACTTCCTGCGAGCAAAGGCTCCGTCTATCCCCACCCCGAGATTTTCCATCCTCACGTATATCTGATTCGCCCGATCGTCGAACACCAACATCCCTTCCTTAATCCGCACATTCTTTATATCAATAGAACCTATCATCTCCACGGAAGAGGTATCGGAAGCCACTTCCGGCAAAGAATCATTTTTCTCTGTTTTCATCACATCCCAACCGGGAACCCCCTCTTCATTCACGTAAGCGTATATCCGGGGTTTCTCGATTAGCAACTCTTTTATCACAACATCCTTACGAGACAAATAAGCCATAGGATCCACTGTCATCAGACAACGCTGAAAACTCATCAACGAATCGGTAGAGACATAAGTTGAAACACTATCTTGAAAAACCTTCGTTACCACCTCCCCGTTCCGGACATCCAAGCCGAAATTGGGAAAAGTAGAGAAGAAAGTAAGTTCTATCGAATCGAAATGCACCTTTGCGTTTAGCACATCATTAGCGATCCTTTCAACAACAGGAGTCAACTTTTGAGGCGTAAAAATAAAATGAATGAGTATTCCCACTCCGATACCCGCTAATATCAACAAAGAAAACAAGGTAATAATCGTCCACTTTACCAAACGCCATACGATACTTTTTTTCTTTCTTCCTTTCATGATCTTCCACTAACCTAATTTATAATGAATCTTATAGCCATTTCAACTACCTATAAAGCAAATATTTTATCCGTATCTCACGAAATGCCTGTAAACCAGACTGCCAGGAATTCCGAATCTCTTCTTCGCTCTCGCCCGACAATATTGCTTTTCGAAGCAAATCGTTCCCTGCCAATTGATCAAAAAACGGCGTAAAAAAAGACTCTTTTCCTTCGTAATTCCGGTAGGCCAACAACAACCAGGCCAAATTTATCTTTTTCCGCTCCCGAACAGAATGGTACTCCTTCCTCAGATCCATGCCATAACACAATTGTCCTTCACATTTAGGCGATTCGCTCATCCCTTTAATAGAACGAGGAGTATAAGAATATGACATATTTTTTAAATCCGGATGTCCAAAAACCTGAAAAGGTGTCATGGTTCCCCTGCCTTCATTCACAACCGTACCCTCGAAAAAACAGACAGAGGGGTATAAGATAACAGAAACAGAATCCGGCAAATTCGGAGAAGGCTTTTGCGGTAAAGAGACAGCCTCCTCCCGTTTCCAGTTTTCGCAAGGAATAACCGTCAGCCGACAACGCCGTTTTCCGTTTAACCATCCCTCTCCGTTAATCATAAGCGCATACTCCCCTATTGTCATTCCGTAAACCACAGGAACCGGGTGCATACCCACGAAGGAGACATACGACTTTTGCAATACCGGGCCATCCACGTAAAAAGCATTTGGATTCGGTCTATCCATCACTACCAAAGGGATCCCATTCTCGGCACATGCCTCCATAACGTAGTGAAGGGTAGAAATATAAGTATAAAAACGAACCCCCACGTCCTGAATGTCAAATATCATCAAATCTATTCCTTTCAGATCTTCTGCGGTAGGTTTTTTCTTTTTACCATATAACGATATGACCTCCAAACGACTTTCTGCATCCGTATAATCCCCCGTCAATCGTCCTGCTTCTGCCTCCCCCCGAAAACCGTGTTCCGGTGAAAATACCCGCACCAAATTTACCCCTTTATCCCGCAAAAAATCTACACTATGCTGCTCTTTTACCATAGAGGTATGATTGGCCACGATACCCACCCGTTTTCCTTCCAATGCGTCATGATAGATTTCATATCGTTCTATCCCATTTCGAATATTTACGCAAATAGCATCCGTTGGTACGGATGCTATTATCAATAACATAATCACGAACTTCATATGTTTATTCCTCTTTTTTCGGTTCTTCGTAATTAATCTCCATCGTGCTTAGAATCGCCTCAACCTGTTTAACCATATTCCGCTTATTCTCATTAGGATAATATACATATCCCATCATATAAATAATGCGATTATGTTCCTGATCCAAAACGACATTCAACACGAAAGGTCCTGCCATAAAATCATTTATCACGGTCCACAACCCCCGGATCATAATCGCATAACTCCCATGATAATCGTATTGTACGGCCGTATAACGTATATCCGTATCAATAGCCATATAGGAATTTTTCAAAGGGCCGGGTATAAATTGTTTCAACTTTTCATTCACGGTTTCGATAATCACCCGGTCATTAAATTGATTCTGATCCTTATACTCCTCGGTAAAGAAGCAAATTCCCTTACTATCCCGAGTTGTCTCGCTGGATATCCAGACAAATCCGGTTGTATCTTTATTAATATAGTATCCGGTAGGGCAATACAGCAATATATCATATTTCTTTTTAAAAAGATTGAAAATACGGGAATCTGCCGTCCGCTTATAAATGGAAACCAACCGATCCTTTTCTGCTTTTGTATATACCCCCAACATTCTTTTTTTGTTCGCTTCAAAAATTTTCAGGAACTCCTGATTATTAGGAGCTTTAATTTTGAAGTACACCTGACTCTTGGCCCACGGACTATTCACATACTGAATTGAAGCAGAATCGACAGAAGGAGAAATTTCCACTTTCAATATATTACGATGTCCCTTTATATTTTTATCAAAATGCAATTCCGGCAAATTCAGCATATCAAAAAGCGGTTCTACTTGCGGTAATCCTTCCTGATCCTGTTGGAACCACGCACGAATAGAATCTCCGACCTGCCCATCCCAAACGTTTTTTTCAGCTATCACCAAGATCTCGTTTACCTTTCCGGAGACCGCGGGAGACATATTCTTGATCGCATTTTTACAACCTACAAAAAACACGACAGACACCAGAATAATTATCAATTTCTTCATATTTCAAATTTTAAATTTCCGATTCTTCCCAAACAAAAAATTCCAGTTACCAATAAATACTATTCGCCTCATCCAGAATTCCTTTCACCGATCCGACCAGAATCTTCGCCTCTACCATAACCGGTACCCGGTACTCATCATCGCTCACCCAAATTTTCATATTCTCTCCCCCTTTGAACACTTCTCCTTCCACCAACAAAGGAGAAAACACATGGCACTGACGCTTCCCTTTCCCTAATTTTACTTTATCCTTTCCCAAATAACGAACATAAAGTTCGTAAATTTTTTCATCAATCAAAATACGAATCGGGATCATATCGTTTTTTTTATATTTTTCAAAATCCAGGTTCCGGGCCAGCCAAGCCACGGAAAGCATATCATAGGTCCCCTCCAACAAAGGGATGGTATCTTTACGGACATACTTTCCGATCCGTTCTACCTCCGAATAGATGACATTATTACCATAGTCCCAAACATAATCGAACGTTTTATGGTAATTTCCTTCATGAGCCTTTCTTGAGAATTCATAAGGCATGAACGTAAGGCTGTCATGATAAGAGATCAGCGTATCCCGTAACCTGAAAACCCAATCCCAGGAAGGATTGGAACTTCCCACGGCAAACAACCGCTGGGCGTTGGGATATTTATCGGACGACGCCAGCGTAAATTCCACAGACCCTGCCTTAATCCATACGAACCCCCAGTTGTAATACCCGGTATAAGTCAATTTTTCCAATGGCTTAACCTTCTCCTGTGCAAAAAGAGGCAAACTAAAAAATAGTACACCGATTAATAATATTTTCTTCATTTATCTGCTCCTACCTCTCTTTTTATTATTTTCTTCTTCATTTTTCTTCTTGCTCGGGTCCTCCCTCACGTAGGTTTTCTTCACATCAAACTCCTGCTCCACGTCAAAATTCCGTTTTATCTTAAAATCCAACGGGAAATATTTTATCTCCTCAGGCTGAATTCGCTTCAGGTAATTTCCGGTATCCCATTTCCCATTTCCATTCCTATCCATGATAGCCCGGATCATATAAGTTCCTTCATTCAAATAATCGAACGTTACTCTACCGTCTTTAAAAACCTGCTTCTCCTGCAATATTTTCAAATCTTTATCGCTTCCCTGATAAAGTTGCACGACCACAGGCATCTCGACTCCCGTAACATTCAAAAATATCTTTCCATAATCCTCTTCTGCTTTTGTCTTAAACGTCTTCTCAAACTTTTTGTTATATAAACCATATAAGTTATGCATCGCCATGGAATCAATCGTCAGCTGGTATTCCGTCTCGGGTTTCCATTTATTATCCAAGTAAAACCGACGGATTTTTAAACTATCCTGGCTTATCTCAAAAGGAATAGCGACCCAATTCGAATCCACTTTTTCAAACAGTTTTATTTTCTCCATTTCAGAGGGCCGAATCGGCTTATCGAAATCCAACACGATATTTCGATTCAAATCAAAGGTAGGAGCAATATTCGAAGTAAATTCCAAAAACTTCAACTCCGGTTTATCCTCCTCCTCATCGTCTTTTTTCTTCTTTTTCTTCGGTAATACTTTATCTTTATAGTTTAATTTTACCGTATCTTTTGTCCAGACCAAACGACGCAGAGAATCCGTTCTCATATAGGTCAACTCGACAAGCAAAGAATCGATTTTATATATGGAGGAATCCTTTATCCACAATTTTAAAGTATCGTTACCGGCCGAACGTTCCGTAATATACCAATCCTTATCCACGCCGTCCAACAAATGCAATCCTAATAACCTTGCCTTTAATTGATTATCTCCAGGAATACTAAATAAAAAATCCAGCCGTTCCCGTTCATCCCGAAGTTCGTTGTCCAAATACAATTGGGTAGGCTCCTCCTCGAACATACTCATGAACAAATTAGAAGGACCATACAATATATACTCCCGTTGCACGATCGTATCTTTGGTCAATTGTTTAACACTTAACTCGCCTTTCCTCGAACGCCTTACTTCTATTTGGGTCGTATCGGGCCGTATCGTATCCCATCTCATCACCCGGCTCATCACAGGCCTGACTAATGTATCCACAAAAGCGACCCGGTCATTCTCCGGCGTAAACTTATTATCCCGATTCGCATCCTCAATAGCCAACACCCGATACACGGTATCCTTAATGTTCGTCACCCGAAACATTCCGGCACTATCCGTACGAGCCAGATAGCTGGGTAATTCCAGTATAGCCGCGGAATCGGCATGATTTTCATAAAACAACACCATGGCATTGAGCAAAGGTAACTGAGTCTGAGCATCGATTACCTTTCCGCTTAACTCCAAAGAATCAATGGTGTTACCCGTGGAAAAAACATAGCGATAATATCCTAACGGATTTCCCTCGTTATTATCCACGATAGCATCGGCAAAGTCCAACGTATAAGTAGTATTCGGTTTCAAAGTATCGGCATTCAAATCCACGACAATATACTTCCCGCGTAAACTGACCTTAGGATTTTTTTTGGCAGGAGGAGACATTACAAATTTGTTGTTAATCTCCTTTAACTGTACAAATTCATCAAAGTAAATGCTTACCCGTTTTGCCTTAAAATCGGTAGAGAAAGAGACAGGTTCTTCTTTAATCACCTTAGGAGGGATTTCATCCTTTATTCCCCCCTCCGGATAACCCCTGTTAGCACAAGCATATATGATTAAAGACACGACAATAGCCGCAAAACAAAAAGCATTCCAAAAAATCTTACTCATAATCCTCCTAAAATTAATTCTACAAATTTATAAAAAAGTTCGGACTACCTTTCCTCCATCTCTATAAACCTTAAAATTAATCGTTTTTTTTACGACTTTATTACCTCTTGTCAGAAAACACAGACTATCTTAACACTTTTCCTCCATAAATCACGTTAAAAATATTGACACGGACAGTAAGACAAGGCCAATACAATATAAGAAATTGATACGATCAATCCTTCGCCACCGCAAGACAAGCCACACTTACCGTCAAATCAGGAATTTCATTTAAAACTTCGAGAAAAGAGGTTAAGGTTGATCCCGTCGTAATAACATCATCAATGACCAGTATGTGTTTCCCTTGCAACGAAAGAGTCTCTTCCAACCGAAAGATACGCTTCACGTTTTCAGCTCGTTGTTCGGCCGTCAAGCCCGTTTGGGAAGGATTATTGATAACCCGGGAAACAACATGATCCATCACGGGTACTTGCAACACCTCCGCAATACCGACCGCAATTTCCCGGGCCTGATTAAAACCTCGTTTTCGTTCTCGCTTCGGATGGAGAGGCAAAGGAATAATACCATCGAATTCATCTCTTCCAGCCATTCGTTCTCCCAACATAGCCCCCAGAAAATGTCCGATATCTTTTTTGGATCGATACTTTATAGCATAGATCAAATTTCGGTAATCGCTATATCGGCTATAATAAAACAAGGAGTGGACTGCTTTCATTCGACATACCCGGTCGAATTGCAAAAACAGGTCATCATGCAAGCCATAACTATACGGAAAGTCATATAAACATGCAGAACAAATATGTTTTTCCCCTGTGACCAACACCTCTTTACAAACTTCGCACATCCGGGGATAAAACAGATCTATAAAGGCTAAAAAATAGGAAACGAGAGTCATATTTTATTTATTAAATTACACCTATATTGCTCTCCCTCTGGTTTCCTTTTGGTTCTATCTAAATTATTGTTTTACAAAATTATACGTAATTGTTCCTGTCTGATACTCCGAAGCCTTGTCATCTTGATTAAACCGGGAACGCAAAGCGGCATCCACGGCTACGTCCCTCAGGCAATCGTCTTGTTTAGACTCCTTATCTATGACTTCCGCCTTCACCACATGTCCCTTTTGGTTCACAACAATAGCCACGACCACCTTTCCCCCGTATTCGCATTTAAAAATGGGTATGGGTAAAAAAACTTTATACCGCCCTTCCAACTTATACGAAACACTACTTTTCCCCACGTAAACGATCGATTGCAAGGAATCCAGCTTCCGTTGCTGTTCGTCTTTCGCATGTTGCAGACTATCCGTTTTATAATGTTTATCTTTTTTAGTTTCGTAACGATTACCATAGCTTCCTTTCAGCTCCTCCTGTATCTCTTTGATATATTCCTGTACGTTTTCTATCGGCTCGCGATCGGGTCGTTTTTCATTTTTCACCTCCTCGTTTACGGCAATCGAACGCAACATCTCCTCTACTTCATCATTAGCCCGTTGACGAATTAACTCTTTCTTCTCTTCTATCATCTGCTGAATAACTTCCGGCTCCGGCATTTCCAGCACAATTTCGACCTCTTTATGCACGTTCATCTTCGATATCCCCATACTCAACAATCCGATGGCCAATAGCAAATGGAAAATAAGAGTCCCCATTATGCCGTGCTTATGAGCATAAATAAACTCTTTCCATTTTTTCAAATATGTATCCCAACCTTTTATTTTCATTCGAACCGGATTGACTTTATCGGATTAATTTTAGATATCAACATGGTCGGAACAATCAACATAAGTAATGTTACCGCAATTACACCCACATTCAAGAACAGTATATACCATCCGTTAAAATAGATCGGCACGGTACTCATGTAGTAAGTGACCGGATCCAATTTCACCACTTTAAAATAGTATTGTATCCCTGCCAGTAAAAAAGCCAGCAAATTCCCCCAAATCATACCCTTCACGATCAATCCGGCAGAAATATACAAAAACAGACGTCTCAATGATATATTTTTACAACCGAGAGCCTTCAACATACCGATTAACACCGTCTTATCCAAAATTAAAATCAACAAACCGGACACCATGTTAAATCCCGCCACGGTCACGATCAGGATCAGGATAATCCAAACGTTCATGTTCAACAGATTCAGCCAATCGAATATTTGCGGTGCAATATCCCCTAATGTTTTTACCTCACAGTTTTCATTCATATCATAAAGCAAATCATCCACCCGATCCCAATACTCGTTCACCTTTTCCACATCGGACAACTCCACGGCAATTCCCCCCAGTTGCCCCGGTTCCCAACCGTTCAATCTTGCCAGATGCCTGCGGTCCGCCAATACCGCCACATCATCGTATTCCTTGAATCCGGTATCATAAATTCCCGACACCCTAAAAGCCCTGACACGAGGAGGTTCCTGCACAAAATGAGCAATGATCTTATCTCCCGTGTTCACATTCAAATAATCTGCGACAAAAGCCGAAATCAGTATCTCTTCAGAAGCTTTAGGCGTTGAAAAATCCGGCATTTTGCCTTCTTTCAAATTTCGTTGAAAAAAATTTCGGTTATAAGTAGAATCCACTCCTTTCAATACCACTCCGTGAATTTCCGATTTACTCTTCAGTATCGCAGGCTTCTCGATATAACCATACACCTCGTTCACCCCATCCATTCGCTTCAATCTCGCCATTAAGGAATCAGCCTGTAAAATAGCCCCGTTCGACGTCTCATAAGGAATGATGTTCAAATGTGACGTAAAACCGGATAACTTCCACGTGATTTCATGCTTAAAACCGATAATGATAAATATAGAAAGTAGCATCACGCACAACCCTAACGCTATCCCGCCGATTGCGATCCTAACGATGGGAACGGACACGGATTTCTCCGTGTCACCCTTTAATAACCTGCGTGCAATAAACCACTCTATATTCACGAAATCCAATTTTAACGTTTAGACAAAAGTAAACAAATTTCTACGGCCTACAAAAGAAAGAAGAGCTTTCCCCACACTTCTCTCCATTCGTCGTATTCGAACCTTAACAGAGGCTTTGATTTGAAATTAAATTATTTTAGCCATTCTCACTTCAAATTTAAAACGATTTCGAGAGTTATCCTGATAAATTTTTATTAAACTTGCACCTACGCGAAAAGATGAAAATAAAATCCAGATAAATATTAAATTTCATATGCAGAACAATCTAATAGACACGAAAATTGTCGACCAGAAACTGGAGGTCTGTGGAATCCGAGACATGGAAGACGCAACCATTCGGGATATCGTAAAAGTGGTAAATATGGTCGAAGCCGAAAGCGGAGAAAAATTTATTCGCATGGAGATGGGAGTACCGGGTCTCCCCCCCTCATCAATTGGCATAGAAGCCGAAATTGACGCTCTCCGGCAAGGTGTAGCCCAGTTCTATCCTATGCTCGAAGGACATAAGGAATTCAAAGAAGAGGGTTCCAAATTCGTGAAAAACTTCATGGACATAGAGATTAAGCCGGAAGGTATTATTCCTACGGTCGGTTCCATGCAAGCCTGCTATGCAGCATTTATGGCTGTAACCGAATGCCAAAAAGGCAAAGATACCGTACTGTTTATCGACCCGGGATTTCCTGTTCAGAAAACCCAGATGCAAGTAATCGGCAAACCGTTCGAATCGTTTGATGTCTATAATTACAGGGGCGATAAGCTACGGGAAAAATTAGAGGAACATCTTTCAAAAGGTAATATCGCAGCCATCCTGTATAGTAACCCGAACAATCCTGCCTGGATTTGTTTTACGGAAAAAGAGTTACAAATCATCGGAGAGTTGGCCAATAAATACGGAGTAATCGTTTTAGAAGATTTAGCCTATTTTGCCATGGACTTCCGCAAAGACCTTTCCAATCCGGGAGTTCCGCCGTTTCAAGCGACCGTTGCCAAATACACCCCGAACTACATCGTCATGATCTCAGGTTCCAAGCTATTCAGCTATGCCGGACAACGTTTGGGAATCATGTGCATATCCGATGCCCTATACAATCGTAAGTTCGAAAACTTACAACACCGTTTCGGCGGTCTGGGCACTTTAGGCTATACCCTTGTCAACCGGATCATTTACACCCTCTCTTCCGGGACGACTCACTCCTGTCAATACGCCATGAGTGCTATACTAAAAGCCGCCAACGAGGGCAAAATAAACATTCTGGACGGGGTTCGCGAATACGCCGAACGGGCACATGCCATGAAGACACTCTTCACCCAATACGGATTTGAAATCGTTTACGATAAAGATATCGATCAACCTATCGCCGATGGATTCTATTTCACTATCATCTACCCGGGAATGACCGGAGCTGAATTGACGAAAGAGATACTATACTATGGTATATCGGCCATTCCTTTGCGAGACACGGGTTCCAAAAAACAAGGACTAAGGGCGTGTGTTTCCCAAACAGCAATGGATAGAATGTCGACATTGGAAGAACGTTTGAAATCTTTTCAAGCCGATCACGCGGTAAAGTAGGAAGTTCCGAAAATCAGGTATAAAAGGCATTCATTAAATAAAATCAAAACAAAGTTAAATTTATGGCAAACTATTTTTACTATTCGATTTTAGTTTTTAATTTTATACCCGAAATTTTGTTACAAAATCAAAGATAAACACCAAAATAATTTATAAATCATAATCTATTCAGTTATGGCAAAATTTAGAGGCGCTGTAGTCGTAGATACAGAAAAATGCAAGGGATGTGGCTTGTGCGTGGAGGCGTGCCCCACGAAGACACTTGGACTTGCCAAAGAAGTGAATGGTAAAGGATACCATTACTCCGAGATGGTAAACCCGGAAGCATGTATTGGTTGTGCCAGTTGTGGTATGGTATGCCCTGATGCAGTAATCACCGTTTACAAAATGAATGTACAATAAAGAATAAAAACTACCGAAAATGGCAGAAGTAAAATTAATGAAAGGTAATGAGGTAATAGCTGAAGCAGCCATTCGTTGCGGATGTGACGCTTATTATGGATACCCTATTACCCCGCAATCCGAAGTCATGGAGACTCTCATGTTAAGAAAACCGTGGGAGGAGACAGGAATGGTCGTATTGCAGGCCGAAAGTGAATTGGCCTCTATTAACATGGTATACGGAGCCGCAGCATGCGGTAAAAAAGCGATGACCTCGTCATCCAGCCCCGGAGTATCGTTAATGCAAGAAGGTGTGACTTATCTGGCAGGAGCCGAACTTCCTTGCCTTCTTGTGGATGTTGTACGCGGAGGCCCAGGATTGGGAACCATCCAACCGGCACAAAGTGACTATTTCCAGGCAACCAAGGGTGGTGGACACGGAGACTATCGTCTCATCGTACTGGCTCCGGCATCCGTACAGGAAATGAACGATTTCGTGGGTCTTGGTTTTGACTTGGCATTCAAATATCGTAACCCGGCTATGATCCTTGCTGACGGTGTTATCGGCCAGATGATGGAAAAAGTAGAGTTAAGCGAATACAAACCCCGTTGGACCGAGGAAGAAATTTCCAAAATGTCTGAAGGATGGGCTCTGACCGGTAAAAAACCGAACCGTAAGCACAACATCATCACTTCTTTGGAGTTGGATTCTTACAAACAAGAGGTATTCAACCACAAACTTCAGGCTAAATACAAAGAGATGGAAGAAAACGAAGTACGTTTCGAAGAGATAAGCACAGAAGATGCAGAATATCTGTTCGTGGCCTACGGTTCCAGTTCTCGTATTTGTCAAAAGGCCGTTCAATTGGCCAGAGCCAAGGGTATTAAAGTAGGTATCCTTCGCCCGATCACCTTGTATCCTTTCCCGACAAAAGAGATTGCCAGACTGGCAAAACAAGTGAAAGGAATCCTTACGGTTGAAATGAGCGCCGGCCAAATGGTGGAAGACGTTCGTTTGGCTGTGAACGGATTAATTCCGGTTGAACACTTCGGCCGTTTCGGTGGAGTGATCCCGACACCTGAAGAGATCGTTGAAGCACTTGAAAAACAAATTATAGGAGCATAAGCTATGTCAATAGAATTAAAAGATATAATTAAGGAAGAGAATCTTGTTTACAAGAAGACTCCCGTACTTACCGATAACATTATGCACTACTGCCCGGGTTGTTTACACGGGGTTGTTCATAAACTCGTTGCGGAGGTAATTGAGGAAATGGGTATTCAGGACAAGACTATCGGTGTATCTCCGGTAGGTTGTTCGGTACTCGCGTACAATTATTTGGATATCGATTGGGCTGAGGCCGCCCACGGACGCGCTCCGGCCGTTGCAACCGGAATCAGTCGTGTTCACCCCGAGAAATACGTGTTCACGTATCAAGGAGACGGAGACTTGGCTTCCATCGGTTGCGGTGAAATCATGCACGCCTGTAACCGGGGAGAAAACATCGTTGTTATCTTCATCAACAACGCCATTTACGGTATGACGGGAGGACAAATGGCCCCGACAACGTTGTTGGGTCAGGTAACCGCTACCACTCCTTACGGACGTGATGCCAAATTAAACGGTTTCCCCCTGAAGATTACCGAACTGATCGCTCAATTGGACGGAACCTGCTATGTAACTCGTCAGGCTGTTCATACTCCTGCTGCTGTTAGAAAAGCAAAAGCTGCCATCCGGAAAGCTTTCGAAAACACGAAGAAGGATAAAGGAACCTCTTTCGTGGAAGTAGTAAGTACTTGTAACTCCGGTTGGAAAATGGATCCGATTCAGGCTAACAAATGGATGGTGGAGAACATGTTCCCCAAATATCCGTTAGGAGACATGAAAGACATTTAATCATTGTAGATTTTAGATTGACGATTGTAGATTAGCAGTCTGGATCGCAAATCATAAATCACAAATCGTAAATTTTAAAATTATGACAGAAGAAATTATTATAGCAGGATTCGGAGGACAGGGAGTTCTTTCTATGGGAAAGATTTTAGCTTACTCCGGAATTATGCAAGATCAGGAAGTTGCCTGGATGCCTTCTTACGGTCCTGAAATGCGTGGAGGTACTGCCAACGTGACCGTAATCCTAAGCGACGAACGCATCAGCTCTCCGATCTTAACCAAATACGACACCGCTATCGTTCTTAACCAACAATCCATGGATAAGTTCGAGTCGACCGTAAAACCCGGCGGAACCCTGATTTATGACCCGAACGGAATTACCCACGAACCGACAAGAAAAGATATCAACATCTACAAGATCGAAGGTACCGCTCTTGCCGTTGAAGCCGGTAATCCGAAAATTTTCAACATGATCGTTCTCGGTGGTTTCCTAAAAGTGAAACCTATCGTGAAACTGGATAACGTTGAAAAAGGGTTACAAAAATCACTCCCACCCCGTCATCACAAGATGATCCCGATGAACATCGAGGCCATCCAAACGGGAATGAAACACGTTGAAACCGTAAATCAACTATAAATAAAAAACCTCGCCGGATCGGCGAGGTTTTTTATTGTTCAAAACAAACAGGAGGAATACCTGTCGACAAGACCTTCCTCCTATCTTAAATCTATTTTTTGTAAATCATCCGGACGATTTCTCCTGCAACTCCCCTTCCATGCCAAAGGAGCGCCTTGGTATTCACGTCGTAGCAATAAACACACCCTTTATAATCTCCAGATGCGGCATCCAATGCCACGTAAAGTTTCTCTTCATCCGCATCGAACACCATACTTTTAATCACATCCCCCGTCTCTCCTACCGTATAATCCGAATCCTCCGGGAAATTTCCTTCAGACAAATAATTGTATCTAAAAATTTGATTACCGACTGAATAATACAAAACAGTCTCTTTCTTACTTGTCAAAAATACGCTTTCGGAAGTTATATCCGCCGGAGCCTGGTAGGACGACTTCATTGCATTCTCAAATACCTTAATATGTATCACCCGATTGATCCCATCTTTATCCTTCAAGATGCTTATAACCTCAGAATTGGGATTACACTCGACGATTCCATATATATATCCCCCTGTCAAATCTTTAATAACATGTTTTGTCGGCATATTACTTTCACCCGTGAATAACACGTTATCGGATTTACTCACTACCAGGAAGTCCGAGCGGTACGAACCTACTTTTTTAACAGGCAAATAATGCTCCATCAATTTTACATCCGGATATTCCAGTCGCAAGTTTTGCTGAAAATAGTTCGAAAAAAGTTCCAACTTACAGTCCATTGTCAACATACGTCCTTGCTCAAAAAACACCAATGAATAACCGTTACCATACATTCTATCGATATGCTCCTCGGGATAGACAATATCATTCACCACTTCCATCGTCCGATAATCCACTTTTATCAACTTCACAGGATTCTCCGTGGCGATATAAATATAGTTGGGAGAATAATTATCCTCAACATATACAATATCTTTCGGTTCACTTCCTAACGGCAATCTCGGGTTATTTAAAGCATACACTCCTATTTTAAACTTCTCTCCCGGTTTATCGGTGCTTCTGAAAGAAAGCAAAGATTTCTCATCGTACTTACTTAATAACAAAAGTCCTTCTTCATACGGGAAAGGCACATTCAGCTTAAATTCTTTAAAAATCGCACCATCTTCATTATATATTTTCAGCCGGCAAGGGAAGAGTCCACTTTCCAAGCACTCGTATTCCAAATGCTTGGCAGTCGAAACTACCTTATAATTTATCTGCCACTCGTAAAACAACTCTTTATCCCGTGTTGTTTGTACCACTTCCGGAGCATCCAACTCAAACGTTAAGAATTTCTCCGATTGATAGGTTTCCTCTATTTCTGACTTAAAAGACAAGTACGAAATAGCATTCTCTCCAACATTCGATTGATCATCCAAACAAGAGATCATCGAAAACAGTATTGCTACAAATAATATTAATCGTTTCATAGTTTCCTCGTTTATTTATCATCAATTATTCGTAAGGCCACGGTGCTCCGTCTGGAAATACCATATTGTATTCCGGATGTTTTTGGAAATAAAGATACATTTCATAACCACAATAAATCACCTGTGTCATTTTCAATGCATAATCGTCAAAGCTAATGGGACCACCCCATATTTCGATCATTTTTTGATACTTTTCCTTCTGGTAAGGTCCCCAGTAAAGCGACTCCAAATAAACCCACCAATCGGGCTTCATTAAATAATTAGTAAACAAAATTCGAGTTTCCAAACTCTCCTGAGGCCCTAATTCAAAATTCTCACTGGATTCCAGATATAACACGATCCGAAAAGTCGTATCGATCTCTCCTTCTATATTATCACGTATCAATTCTACCGGGATATAAGCGTTTACGGAATCTTTCAACACTTCTATCTCCTGAGGTATAGCCGTGTATGAATTTAAAGGAGCCGTAGTCGCTTTCTGATCCACCTTCACCCTGAATTTCGTGTTTTCTTGTACAGGTTTCCCTAACACTTTCACAGGTACTCGATATACATATTTCTTAACCTCCACAGGCATTTCACCTAATCTCACCAATACGCTATCTTCAAGGAAATAAACTTTATTCCTATCATGATAATACCCATCATCCCCATTATCGTCACATCCGATAAAGAGTAGTATACAAAAACTTAAATATAGATATATAGTTTTCATTATTTATACGATTTATTGATTTGTAACACCATATTCCTGCTCTGCCTTCGGCCAAGGTAATACGAAGACATCTTTCGACGGGAGGATTTCATTCTCGTTCGAATAATCCATAAAACTCAAATTATTGCATTTATAAAAAAAGAAAATCTGCCCCTCTCCGAAAAATTCTTTACGCCGTTCCTGCATTAATTCATTAAAAAACTGATCGTACGTAACCACTTTGGTCCCATCTATGTCCTTTAGACCTCGACTATTACGAACATCATTCAAATAACGCAAAGCTTTTTCCTTATCCTTCTTATACCAACTTTCAGCCAGAATATAATACATCTCCGGAAGTCGAATTAAACATACTCCCGTCAAATTATACTCCTTTTCTTCCATACCCAATAATCTCACGAAATTATATTCATACCATGAACTGGGATCCTCAAAGAAAAATTCAGTAAACCGCAAATCTTTGCTATCGGCAGAAAACGAACTGACCTCATACAAATTTCTTACACCGCTCCGAACCCATAAAGCGGAACCTTGCCCTAATGGAGACAAAAACAAATCCTTATACACGGAAGCCATTTGCTTCGTGTATAATCCCCAAATCAATTCCTTGTTATCCTTTCCGTAACGCTTTACCGAAGCGAATTTCTTTGAATCGACCAGTTCAAATGATGACGCCGAAATTACTTTCTCCGCGTAAAAAGCAGCACTATCCAAATCTCCTTTAAAATGAAATACCCGAGCCTTTATCGCCCAAACAGCATATAGATTACAATGCATAAAACGAGTTCTAAGATAAGGCTCTGGACTCGAAATATCATGAACATCTTTTACCTCATCTTTTAAATAACGGGATGCAGCATCTAAATCCGACAGAATATGTTCATAACAACCTTTCAGTGTATACACGGGTTTTGACTCCAGACCAAATACCGTAGCATACGGAATACCTCCCGCATCAGGACTTCTACGAATATTATCACCAAACAAACGAAGTATATCGAAATGCAAAAACGCCCTCAAAGCATACGCTTCTCCTCTTATCAGAGATAAATCCAAATCAAGACGACTCTCCTTATCCACGTGGGTTATTACGTTATTTACATACGAAATACATTCATAAGATTTTGTCCAGATTTCATCTATTTTTTCCGCCACCTTAGTATCCTTATAGCTCAATTTCTGAACGGCATATACTTCATCCTGGCGGGTCCCATATTTGTCATAATAAAGCTGAGCGATCTCATCCACGAATCCAAAGGACAAAGACTGTCCATACAACTCATTTTTGGCCATCGTTGCGTAAATTCCATACATGGCATCCCGATATCCCTGTACATCTTCAAACTGTTTCTTCTGTTCAACCGTACCCTTGGGTTGTACATCCAAAAAACTGTCGCATCCGCTTAACAGTATCAGAGCACAACATACTCCCCATACGATATGGTATTGTATATTTCTTTTCTTCATAACTATCTTTTTTACCGTTAATTACTAAAATGCCGCACTAACCGAGAATTCAAAACTACGGGCAAAAGGATAAGCAAATCCTCTCTCCTGTTTAATCGTCGATAAACGGAATAAATCATTTGTCAGAAACTCCACCCGAAGTCGATTCAAGTAGATTTTCTCACAAAAAGCCGGAGAAAAATCATAACTCAAACTTAGACTCTTCATGCTCAACATATATTCATCACGCACAAACCGACTCGTTATATCCGGAAGCGACTTATCTTTTATATTCTTATACTTAACATAATCTCCGACCTCACTCCAACGACTATAGAAGACTCGTTTATCAGCATTTTTCTGAGGATCCGATCCTTCCACTTTGGTAACTAAAGTTTGATTATAAATCGTAGCACCCAAAGAATACTCAAATAACATATTCACAGAAAACCCCTTAAAGGTTAAATAAGAGCCAAATACTCCGGAAACAACAGGATCGGAATCTCCATATACTCTTTTATCCCAATAATTATAAACAAAGGTCGGTTTCCCATCCATCGTGATAAAAATTTCTTTACCCGTGGCAGGATCGATACCTCCCGATTTTACCGCTTTAACAGCACTGAGCGACTGCCCCTCCACGTACACGGGCGGAGGCAACAAACTCTTCTCCGAATTCAATTTTTTATTCATCTCCTCTAATCTGTTACTGATCTTTTTGATTCGGTTTTTATTATTCCGTATATTTAGAGACAACGACCAATTCCAAGACTTGGATCGAATAGCTACAACCCTTGTTTGAAACTCTATTCCCGTGTTTAACAATTTCCCTACGTTTTCTTTTGCTGTCGTTGTTCCCACGGAAGGAGCTTTCGCCACGTCCAACAGTAAGTTATCTGTGATCTTATTGTAATAATCCAATGTCATATCCCAACGATTGTGAAATAACACAACGTCTAATCCCACATTCCAGGTTAAAGCTCGTTCCCACTTTAAATCAGGATTTCCAATAGCCATAGGAACTGCACCTATTCCTTTTTCATACTCCAATTCCGAATCATATTTATAAGTCGTCATCGCTTGATAAGGAGAGAACGAGGCATTACCGGTATATCCCACACTTCCCCTCAATTTCAATCGATCAGTAGTAGACGAATGCATAAACTTCTCCTTATGAATGTTCCACCCGACACCGACACTCCAAAAAGGAGCATAACGTTGATCCGACCCGAACTTCGATGATCCCTCGTAACGAATGGAAGCATCTAAAAAGTAACGATCGTTGTATATCAAATTGGCATTTGCAAAAATTCCCATAGAGCGATCAATACTCTGTGCCCCCTTAGGAGTCTCTCCCTCCGGGTACCTGGTAACAAAAGCAGGATGAGCCAGTTTATCCGAAAAAATCCCCACTCCTCGATACCCATTCGAATTACTTTCCGTAGATTGTATCGTCCCTCCCAATATGGCACTCAATAACGTTCCGGAACCAAGCATCTTATTATAAGATAACATCATACGTCCGGAATAATCCATAGACTTCGTGTTTGAAACATCGATTCTTCCCGCTTCTGCGGCAGGAATTCTTTTACTCGTGAACGTATACGACAAAGGAGAAAGGAATATTTCTGTATCGTTTTTAGATTTATTCAAAGAAAAAGTACCTTCTACCCGAAGATCTCGCATTAATTCTACTTTGATATCCAAAACGGTATTCAGGTAAAATTGCTCCCCTTTATTATAGCTTCCTAATGTTGCCTCATAAAGTGGATTAGCTACATTAAAACTTAAAACTTTATTCAACGTCCCATCCAAATTATAGGCACGATCATACGGATTCAGCTCCGCGTATTGACTAAATGAGCCGTAAGGCGATTCACGATTATTAACCGATGTAATCGTCGTACTGTTCGAAATAAAAACCTTATCCTGCTTATTGTAGGATAATTTAAAGCCCAAGGAGTACCTATCCCGTTTGGATTCTTTCATTACACCTTGTTCACTACCGTAACGAGCAGTCATACTATACCGGATATAATCATCTCCACCGGCAATATTAAGATTGTGATTTTGAGACAAAGAATTACGCAAAGGTTTTGTCATCCAATCCGTATTTACTCCCTCGCGAACTCGTTTATACTTTTCGTTATATTCCTCATCCAATTCCCATTGCTCCGTCCCTTTCGTCCCTATATATAAATCGGCCCGTCTTTCATATTCCAATTTTTCGGCAGCATTCAATAAATTATAATCACTTAAATCCGGCATCGAAGTTCGCAATGTTCCGCTATAAGAAACACGCATTTTTCCAGCTTTCAATGGCTTCGTAGTAATAACAATCACACCTTTAGCCGCCTTAGCTCCATACAAAGCGGAAGCTGACGCATCTTTTAACACGGTAACACTCTCCACATCATTGATATCCATGTCGAACACGTAATCCAAATTTACCTCGGCCCCATCCACGATAAAGGTCGGCACATTGGAAGAACCTTCAAAACTGCTCCGACCACGAATCAAAATCTCCGGACGGGTATTGGGATCCGACCCCATTTCATTATTGGTCACAATTTGCATTCCCGGAACAAAAGCAGCCAAACTCTGTAACAAACTTTTAGTGCCCACGGATATTAATTGCTCTCTGGTCACGCTGGTAGCGGACCCCGTATAACTGCTTTTCGAACGGTTACCGAAACCGGTAACAACCACTTCATTCAATTCATCGACTTCCGGTATCATGGTAATCACAATATCGGTAACGAGAGTATCTTTTACAATACGTTCCTGGGTTTTCATACCGATAAAAGAAAATACAACGGTCACACTGTCTTTCTTTAAAAACTCTAACTTGAATTTACCGACCGGATCCGTAGCCGTTCCGATCGTCGTTCCTTTCAAAAAAACGGTTACCCCAACCATCGGTTCTCCCTTATCATCTTTTACCGTACCGGATATTCGCCAGCGCTTTGCTTTTTCTTCAGGCTTCGGTGAAATAACGATGATGTTATCCACAATACTATAAGTAAGCGAGGTATTCTTTAATATCCGGTTTAAAATTTCCGTTACCGTCGCCTCCTTCGCCGAGACGGAAACTTTCCAGCGCATCACCTCATCATCGTTATAAAAAAATTCATAATCGGTTTTTTCACCCAACTCTTTTAATACGGTTAATAAATTAATTGATTTCCTTTCCATAGAAACCCGTGCCTCCTGTGCCAAACTGCGTGCAGACGCAGAAAGCATCGTGAACAGCAATAGAAACAAACAAAGCTTCATAATCATACAGATTTTTCCCAGGGTAGCCCCATCACTACCCCTTACGTTTGACTTTTTTTTCATACCTTTGTAAGGTTAAATTGTTTATACTACATCAATTTTTCAAGCTATACAGGAGGTGTTCGCTGCACGTCCTGTATTTTTTTTATTGTACAATAATGGTTTTATCTTTTATGGTGAAACGAATATTTGTTGTCATCTCCATCATTTTCAACACCTGATGGATCTCTTCGTATTTCGGAATGTTACCCGTGAATCGTTTCTGCTTCATCTCCGGATTAGCAAAGAAAAAACAGACATCATACCAACGCGATAATTTGCGGATAACCGCTTCCATGTCTTCACTTTCGAACGAGAAACGATCCCGCATCCAGGATACGTACAGCTTCGTGTTTACCTTCTGAACCTCCACTTTTTCCTTTTGGATCAACACCTGTTCTCCCGGGTTTAATATGATCTTTTCAGCACTTCCCGGCAAAGAGACCTCGACCATTCCCTCCACCAACGTGGTACTGTTTTTCTCCTCGTCCGGATAGGTCGTAACATTAAAAGAGGTTCCCAATACCCGTATATCCATTTTATCCGTCTCTACGATAAAAGGAGACTCCCTATTTTTAGTCACTTCAAAGTAAGCCTCCCCCGTTACCTTTACTCTCCGTTCCTTACCCACGAAATGAGCCGGATAAGTAAATTGGGTTTCGCTATTCAACCATACCCGCGTACTATCGTCTAAGGTTATTTTATACTCCCCGCCCCGGGGAATCCGCAAGGTATGAATCTCCGGCATGTTCGATTTTTCCGATAAAGCATATTGCAGTTCGCCTTTTCCGTCCACCCAAATTTTTTCGCCATTGTCCGTCAACAAAGCCGTATCTCTCATCCCCTTTAAAGCGACCTCCCGTCCGTCACCCAATACTAAAACAGCCTGAGTCTCCCCGGGAACAATTGCCACCGCCCTGGCCTCCCGTCTAACACACTCCTTCTTCAAAGAAGAGTAAAGTAATCCCATACCCGCCATTAATAAGACTGCAACAGATGCGGCACAAGCTCTCCAAATAACGACTCTTCGATTCTTTCTTCTTTCCCGTTCGAAATTCTTTTCAAACTGTTTCCATCGCCCTTCCGTATCAAACGAGGCGTATTGCCTTACCTCCTTTTTCAATCGCTCTTTATCGCATAATTCGACAAACAAACGTTTATGACTTTCATTTTTATCTACCCAGTTTTGCAACACCATCCCCTCCTCCTCCGAAATTTCCTTTCGCAGATAAGCCACGATCAATTCATATATCTCTTTCTCTTTTTTCATTTCTTTGCATCTTTTATATACCACAAACACACTTCTTCCGCAAATGGGTGACAAGCCCATAAAAAAAATACGGGGACGGTTCCCGGGGATTAAAAATAAACCCAAAGAACCGTCCCCGAGAATTGTTTTCAGCCCAAGAGAAAACAATCATTCAAAACATTTGATAAAAAAGGAAAGAGACCGAAAATAAAGCGCCCCAATTATATTGATTCATTATTACATCTATAGAAAAAAAGAAAACAAACTATATTAACATAATAATATCTCAATATATTTCAATACAAAATTGAAAACCTTCTATTCTATTTCAATTTGATATCAATAGAAAATTATGTATTTTTGTCCACAGATGGGAAAGGTGAAGTTCATTTACAGATAGTGAATAAAATACATGACTGTTATTCCTGAAAATACATTAGCCTCTTTCAGAGAAGGGTGCGAAGCAACATTTCGTTATTACTACGAGATGTATTACGACTCCTTGTGCATGTTCGGTCTGCGTATGCTAAAAGAAGAGGAGATCGCCATCGACATCGTACAGGATGTTTTTGTCAATCTATGGAAAGCGAAAGAAACAATCGAATCCGGATTGCATTTAAAAATGTTTATCTATCAATCCATGCGCCACCGCTGCCTCAATTATATTCACCTTAAAAAGTTGGAAGAAAATTATCAAAACGAATGTAAGCTACTGGCATCCGAAGAAGGTTTCGCCGATATGGTCGTGGAAGAGGAAGTCTATCGTCTGGTGATGAAAGAAATCGATCACTTACCGAAGGAGCAACGTAAAGTCATACTAATGCACCTGGAAGGGAAAAACAATATCGAGATTGCAGAGATAATGCACATTTCCGTGAATACGGTCAGAACCCACAAAGCACGGGCCCGTCAAGCTTTGAAAGCAAGGCTGAACGATCTTTTTATCATCTCCATCATTTTCGGATTTTAATTATCCGCACGCCTCTAAAAAAATATTTTTCAAAAAAGTCACATTCCTTGTCGTCCTCTCGGACGACTTCTTTGTATTTAAGATAAGACCCCCAATAAGGCCATAACGATACGATAGAATGAAAAAAGATTTAAGTGAGACTATAGAAAAAAGAATCCGGGAAATAAAACACTATTTGGATGGAACATTAACTCCGGAAGAAGAAAAAACATTCCGCTGTTGGATTGACGAGTCTCCTGCTCACAACGAATTATTACTCCGGATACAGGACAAGCATTCATTCCAAGAAAGGTTTGCTTTCCGAAAAAAGAACGGCAAAGAGAAGAGCTGGGAAAATATTCGGAAAAGGATTTATCAAAAGCCGAGACGTAAAATAGGTTTAACGCGATATGCCGCAATTTTGCTTATTGGTGTCTGTTTGGGGATTGCCTATAAGTTCATCACGGAACCACAAAAAATCAAAAAGCCTACTCGAGAAACAGTCATTCCCCCAAAAGGCGGCTATAAAGCTTTTCTGAAATTAGCCAATGGCGAACACTATGTTTTAGATGGTCGAAACGAAATAAACACCCGGTCAGACGGGACAATTATCAAATCCGAAGACAAAGGTACCGTAACCGTAACAAGAGAGGATTCCGGTAGAATAGAGGCTGAACCGCAAAACAACCAGATCATCGTTCCAAGGGGAGGCGAATATAAACTGATCCTCGCGGATGGTACCCGGGTATGGATGAATTCTCTTTCAGAACTGGAATTTCCTTCACAATTCTCCGGAAAAGAACGCCGGGTCAAACTGAACGGAGAAGCTTATTTTGAGGTCATGAAAGACACAGAAAAACCCTTTATCGTGGAGATAGCAGATAAGAAGATTAAAGTGTTGGGAACAAGTTTCAATATCAATAATTATAACGGAAAATTCGTGACTACATTAGTAACAGGTAAGGTACAGGTCGTTATAAAAAAACAAGAATACATACTTCACCCTTCCATGCAACTTCGGGAAGAAAACGAAAAAGTTTCGTTATCCGAAGTCGATATAAAAGAATTCGTAGCCTGGAAAGAAGGATGGTTTATATTCAATAAACAACGTTTGGAAGAGGTATTGGAAGTTTTATCCCGATGGTATGATGCAGAGGTTGTCTATGAAACTCCTGAATTGAAAAACTTACATTTTACCGGGACAATACGCCGCCATAGCGATATCAATGAGGTATTGAAATTTTTAGAAAAAACAGGAGCTGTAAAATTTTCCATGCAAGGAAGGACCATAGTAATCTCAAAATAGTGATAAAAAAAGCTGTTGAAAATTAGGCCTTTCAACAGCTTTAAAAACAACAATGTGTTTAATCTTTTAGCAAAACAAATTTATGAAGAAAAATCGACAATTGCGATTTTTAAGGAATCGTATTTTAAAAAAAACGATTGGGATCATGAAATTAACATCTATCCTGTTACTTGTTAATCTCACACCATTATCTGCCGCCCAGTATTCTCAAAACATTAAAATCTCGCTTCAGGTAAAAGATTGTTTATTGGAAAAAGTATTTAAACTGATCGAGCAACAATCCAACTACCTGTTTGTCTATAATCACGAACAAATAGAAAACAATAAGCGGGTTACAGCCGATATTGAAAATATGGAGATCAAACAAGTATTGGATATTTGTTTGAAAGGTACGGGGTTATATTATGAATTCGTGGACAACACGGTTGTTATTCATAAACGTCAACAAGAGGAGAAAAAAACAGTTTCGATACAAGGTAAGGTCACGGACAGGGATTCGATTCCTTTACCGGGTGTAACGGTGAGACTAAAAGGAACGACCATAGGCACAGCTACGGACACGAAGGGTGAGTTCAAATTATTGATTCCCAAAGACACGTCTAAAATAGTTTTGATATTTACATTTATCGGGATGAAATCTACCGAAAAAGAGGTACAAGCGGAAAAACCGATTCACGTGATCATGGAGGAGGAAGCAGCTACATTGGACGAAGTTGTGTCTTACGGTTATTATAATGTGAATAAACGGCATTTGACCAGTTCGGTTACCTCTTTAAAAGCATCGGATATTGCCGTAGCCGGTATCAATACAGTCGACCAAATGCTGGAAGGTCATGTTCCGGGAATGATTTTTATGAGAAATTCAGGACAGGTAGGAACAACTCCGAAAGTAAAAATCAGAGGAACGACAACCATTTTGGGTTCTACGGCTCCGTTATGGGTCTTGGACGGCATTATTCTGACAGACCCGGTCGATGTAGACCCGGCCTCCATCAATGATTTGGATTTCGTGAATCTATTGGGAAATGCGATTTCCGGACTAAATCCGGACGATATCGATCAAATTGACGTTTTGAAAGACGCATCGGCAACAGCCATTTACGGTCCGAAAGCTTCCAATGGGGTCATCGTAATTACTACGAAAAAAGGTAAGGTCGGCGAGCCGTCGATATCTTATTCCGTGTCCGGAACCTACCGCCTTCGGCCCCGGTACACCGATCGATCGGTAAACGTGATGAATTCCCAGGAACGTATTGCCTATTCCCGGGAATTGATAGACGCACAATTAGCCATTCCGGATCTGAAAAGTTGGGTCGGATACGAATCCGCTTATTACGATTATTGTAACAAAGTCATTACTCACGATGAATTTGTAAGTTCCGTTCAGGCAATGGAAACGGCAAACACGGATTGGTTGGGCACCTTGATGCGAGACACCTATTCCCAGAATCACACGTTGAGTATATCCGGAGGAACAGAGAACATACGTTATTATGCTTCCCTGGGATATATGGACGAGCTGGGTAATATTCGCGGAGAACAGAATAAACGGTATTCAAGTATGATCAACCTGAACATGGATTACAAACGTTTTTCCTTACATTTCGGTTTAAATGCCAACTTACAGGACAAAGAGTATACCCCTAAAGATGTGGGCGTTACCGATTATGCTTACAATACTTCCCGAAGTGTTTCTGCCTACAATAAGGATGGAAGTTTATTATACTACCAACGATTAACGAACTCGACCAACAACAATGAAGAACATTTATTCAATATTATCAATGAATGCAAAAACTCTTCCGACGATATCAACACGGATCAAATCGGCTTGAATCTTTCCCTTTCATATAAGCTCATGCCCGCCTTAAAAGCGGAAGTCGTCTTTGCCTATAACGTGTCACATACCAAGGAACAGATCTATTTTGGTGAGGATAGCTGGTACGTTTCCAATTTACGGTTAAAAGACCGGGAAACCGGAGAAATTCTCAGCTCTTCAACCTGTCCGGTCGGTGGAGAATTACAGATCAACGACACGAAAAACAACAGCTACAGTTTACGGGCATCACTGAATTTCAACAAAATACTGGACGAAGATCAACATCATCAGCTAACGGCAAATGTGATTGGTGAATTGAGTTCTTCCAAATATACGGGTTTTAATATTACAAGACGCGGATATCTACCGGGACGGGGAATGATATTCGACGCCATAGATATTGAAACCAATAAATATCCGAGTTATAGAAAATGGTTAATGTCAACCAGTGCGTTGGGACGTCTGACAAACAATCTGACCAATCTAGTGGGATTAGTCGGAAGCGCAAGTTACTCTTATGATAATTCCTACATCCTGAATGCCAATATGCGAATCGATGCATCCAATAAATTCGGGGATGCCAGTAACGATCGTCTATTACCGATCTGGTCCGTGTCCGGTCGCTGGAATATGCATGAAAATGTTTTAAGCAACGTGAGTTGGCTGGACGTACTGGCCCTCAAGATGTCGTTCGGCTATCAGGGAAATATGTCCGCACAGGATTCTCCCCGCTTAATTATACAACGACAAGGAACGAACTTGCTGTTCAACGAATTTTATTCTATCATCAACAAATATCCGAATCCGAACCTCAAATGGGAAAAAACCTCCACCTACAACATCGATCTGGAGTTCTCCCTGTTTCAAAATAAGGTACAAGGATCTATCGGCTATTATTACCGTAATACGTCCGATGCTTTCTTAAATAAAAAAGTATCGACCGTAAACGGGATTGAGAATTACACCGTAAATGCGGGGCATTTAACCAATCAAGGAGTTGAAGTTACGCTTAATCTCGTCCCGATCAATACGATGGGTGCAAACAGAGAAAGAAAAGGATTTATCTGGCGTTTCAATCCCAACTTAGGATCGGTAATCAATCAATTAATCGATAAGGTGACTCCCAAAGACAAGTTGATACAGGATGAAATTACCTATAGAGATTACCTGAACGGAACCGTACAAGTTTCGGGACAGCCGTTGAACACATTCTATTCATACAAATTCAAAGGATTGAACCCTCAAAACGGAGCCCCGATGTTCTATAACACGGATCAATTCGTGTCCGAAGGAGGAAAAGAAATAGACATGAAAGAGGTGTATGCCAGCATGGATAAAGAGTCCGTTTATACCACCGTAATGGAACGTTCCGGATGCCGCGAACCGTTCATACAGGGAGGTGTTTCAAATTATTTAGGCTGGAGAAATTTAGGTCTCTCTTTCAACCTGGCCTATAGTTTCGGTGCTAAAATCCGCATGTTTAGAATGTATCCTTCAGACGGTAGCATCGTGGGACCGGAAAAGAATCTTCGCAAAGAGCTAACCAAACGCTGGCAACATCCCGGGGACGAAGCACACACGAATATTCCCGGAATATTACCTCACGACGAATGGTCCAAAACACTCGATCCCTGGTGGAGCAACGAACCGTACAAATTCGGCCAAAATATTTGGGACATGTATGATAATTCGAATATCCGGGTCGTTTCCGGAAACTATGTAAGACTGCAAAGTGCTTCATTGCGTTACGTCATCCCAGATCAATTCTGCAAAAGATTAAATCTCAAATCAGCCTATGTCAGCATAAGCGGGACCGATTTATTCACGATATGCAGTCGCAAACTAAAAGGACAGGATCCTTCACAATCCGGAACATCGGATTTGATTAATATGTCGGTAAGACCTACTTACTCGCTGCAGTTAAACGTTACATTCTAAGTAATATCGATGTTATGAAAACAATATTCAATTTAATTATAGGAGCCTTTTTATGTGTCTCCTGCGGAGACTTCCTACACGAGTATTCGCAAGACTTAACCTATGCCAACTCGTGTGCCGATCTGGATGAAATATTGATCGGTAACGGTTATATGAAGCAACAGGATAATTTTAATTCATTTTATTATGGTTCGGATTACGGCTACTATCCCTATCTGCATATCATGGACGATGATTCCGAAGAGAGCTTAACAGGACAAGTATTTCTGGACTTTCCCTGTCCCGTGTATTACATGCGCAATTTTTATGCATGGGCGAAAAATCCTTTCATGAGTCACAGCGGAGCTATTTTTAAGGATGTCGATTGGAAAAGAATGTACGAACACATCGGCTACCTGAATGTAATCATTTCTTACGTGAAAGAATTTCCTTCCGATCCGATAGAAACGCGTCGACGGATCAAAGGCGAAGCCTTATTCTTACGCGCCGGATACTATTTTATGCTCGTAAACCTTTACGCTAACCCGTATTCACGGGAAACAGCAGATCGGGATCCGGGTGTTCCCTTGAATTTAACAGAATATATCGAAGCAAAATATTTCAAGAGAGACCCCGTGTCTACCGTTTATAAACAAATCGTGACAGATCTGAAAGATGCCATAAGTAATTTGGAGGGAATACAACAACCCACGATCTACCGTGCAAATGAAGTTGCCGCTCGTACCTTGTTAAGTCGCGTCTATCTATACATGGACGAATGGCAATTAGCAATCGACGAGTGTAATAAAATCATGGAATTGGGATGCAAGCTAAGAGATTTAAATGATTTCAACCCGGGAAACGGCGTTCCGGGAGAAAGCGAACGTGATTATTTCAACACATCGGACTCTCCTGAGGTCTTTTTCACGCAGGGCTCACCAACAATCGGCTTACTCATGGACAACAACTACGGCCAGGTACGCTATCGTGTTTCCGACGAACTATACGATTTATACTCCAAGTACGAAGGTCAGGGAATAGCAGATTTACGGAAAGCATGTTTTCTGGAACGGTCCAGAACATCAGGAGAAAGTTCCAATTACTACATGCGAAAAAGTCCTGAAAATCAATACGCGAACTGGAACATTACACTCCCGAAACCCACCGTTTTTGATTCGTTCATTCTTCGGGCAGCCGAAGTTTACCTGAATAAGGCGGAAGCCGAAGCCATGTTGGATCAACCGGAGGCCGCAAACACCATTAAAGCCTTATTGGAGAAACGTTATGCCGATCATAAATATCCGTCAGTCGACGGATTGAACGGCAAAAGCATGGTCGATTTTATCCGGGAAGAACGTCGTAAAGAGTTGTCCTTCGAGGGACACCGCTGGTTTGATTTGCGTCGCTACGCCGTTTCGCCCAAATATCCGGAGAAAAAATCCATATCGCACAAAACATACAGGTCAGCAGCCAATTACGGAGAAAAAGCCCCGTTAGACAGAATCTACACGCTACAACCTTACGGTGAAGACAATGCCTGGGTACTACCCATACCCCCGGAAGAACTGGTTTTCAATAACGGAGTAATGGTTGACAATCCCCCGAGAATCGATCGGGAGTAATTTATTCGTTAAACATTTAAACACAATGATATGTTAAAATATTTATTCTATTTCGTTTTTCCTCTCTTCCTGTTTTCCGCCTGTAACAAGGAAGAGAAGGTGTTTGCCACGGAAAATATGTTAGACTGGTTTGTTATCGAGAACAAATCGGGAGAAGTCAATCAGCTAATCTACAACATCTATGTGAATGATGACATGCCCATATTTGTCAATGACACCATTCATCAGGGAAACGATCGTGTGGATCATTTCGGAAACCCGATACAAGATTTGGTACTTTTTGAACCCGGATATCATATTTTCAGCACGGACATATTCGTATCCATAAAATTATCCTCCGATTCAGCCGCCATGTTAAAAGCGATACACGCTATCCAGGAAAAAGTACTTCCCCGTCTACCTAAAAGCGGACAATACAGACCCTCTTCCCTATTATTGGTCGACTCTTTGTCTAAAGGTTTCAACGATCTCAACACGCACGTCTGGGGAGAAACAGCCATCTACCCGGAGAGCCTGAAAGGAATTACCATCGGAGGATTACACAAGATTCCGGACATGACCGACGACGAATTGAACATCTGGGCCTGCCGGATTCTGGCCGGCAAAAGTAAAAGTTGGATTCAAGTAAATTACAGCAAAGAGATGGAAGACTTTGCCAAAATAACGGATGAGAATGTGTTCTTCGGAACAAATTACGACAAAAACATCAATCGTCCACCCATGGAAACACCCGAACAACAAGGATTCTTCAGGTGGACCTCTTTACTGGAAAACGGGAAATTCAGATCCCCATCGGTCGATGACGACCTGCTCGAGTATATCACGTACGTTTATGCCTATCTCGGGAGAGAAAATGAATTGAAAGAGAAATACAAAAACGATTCTAAAATACTCCGGAAATTCGATATGGTAAAAACATTTGTAGATGCATTTGAAGAAGCCTTAAAAAAGAACCATCAACTTTAATACCGTATTAAATAAAGCGTAGGATGAAAAAGATCACTCTAATTTTGGTATTTGTTGTATCTACCGGATTTGTTTTCGGACAAGGTGTCAACTTTGAAAAACTGAGTTTCAAAGAGGCTCTGGCCAAAGCTAAAACCGAAAACAAATACCTCTTTATCGACTGTTACACCTCGTGGTGTGGTCCTTGTAAGCAAATGAGGGAGCAAATATTGACACAGGCCATTGTCGGGGACTATTTTAACGCGAAATTCGTTAGCGTGGAATATGACGTGGAAAAAGAAGAACTCGAACTGAGAAAAGAGTTTGATGTCAAGGTGTTTCCCACGTATCTGATTCTGACCCCAGACGGAACGTTATATCATAAACTGGTTGGAAGCAGTCTTACGGCAGATGATTTTATCGCGAAAGTAAAACAGGGCATGATACAAGAAAACTCGTTATGTTTTCAGACAAAACTTCACGCATCCGGCAAGATGAACAATGAACAGTTGAAAAACTATTACTTTCTTTTGAAAGAGATAGCGGAACGCGATCGAAGTGTAGCAGTCCTAAACGAATTAGCAGCTCGTTTGAGCAAGGAGGAGAGAATGCAGGCCGATTATTGGTTTTTGATCGAAAACCAGCAATACGGGGATGAAGGTTTTTTATTCGTAATGGAAAATTTAGAGGCAATAAGAAAAAATGTAGGTGATATAAATATCGATTTATTTCTCTATCGATGTTTTTCCGGGGCTATCGATACCTACCTGAAAGCTTTGGCTGAAGGTAAGTCCATCGAGATGGAAAAGACGACGAAGATTCTTAAAAAGCTTCGTCAACAATTATCTATTGTCGATATGAAAAATAAAACCTCACTTTTAGAGCAAATTGATTTTCTCGAGGCATATCTTCAAAATAATAGCGGGAAGATACTTCATGCGATAGAGATCATGACTACATCGAAACAAGGTAATCTATGGATATTACCACAAATTTTACAGATCGTGCGGGCCAAAAAAGACAAGACTCTTACCTCCGGTGTAAAAGCTATGAAAGATACGATTCTGACAATGTTTTCTACCCAAACGGACCGGGAAAAATTCGAGGAACTAATCGACAACTTGGATAAATAAACGATCATCTGAAAAAGTATAAGAATTGAAATATAAAATAAGAATTGAGGCAGACCTCCGTATTGTATAATTAAAAATAAAAATGTATGAAAAAATGGTTAGTATTATTTGTAGTGGCACTACTGATTTTCCCCTTCGTTAACGAGGGATATGGAGCATCCAGGAAAAGAAAAAAGAAAAAAGAGAAGGAAAAGACCGAACAGGTAGCACCGAAAAAGAAAGAGACACCCTATGAGAAATTAATGAAAAAGCCGGGGCGGCAAACAGCCGAAAGTAAGTTCATCAATTTACACAAGATCGAGGGTAAATTATACGTGGAAATCCCCGTGAAATATATGGGACGCGATATGTTGCTGGCATCCGTGGCCTCAGAAACGAGTGACGATATGTTTTGCCAGATCGGCTACAAAGAGCAAGCTCCCATGCACATAAAATTCACCATGGAAGACAGTACCGTATTTATGAGGAGAGTAAATGTTTCGACCCAGCTGAACACAAGTGAATCCCGGGAAGAGGTGATGAAGAATCGAAATTTCATGGATCCGATCATCAATGCCTATAAGATCGAAGCGTATAATAACGATAGTACGACTGTCGTGCTAAATATGACCACCTTATTTGCAGGACCAACTATGTCCCCCGTTTCCAAGGGAAGTATTGTTGTCTCGATAACGGCAACACCCAAGACAGGAGGAATAAGATTAGGTGAAATCAAAGCTTTTGATGACAACGCGATGATCAAAACACAATATTCTTATAATGTCTCGATCAGTCTGCTGGGGCTTATCAGTTTGCTCTCCAATGAACCTTTTACCGTGAACGCCACGCGTACGTTATTGTTATTACCCGAACATAAAATGCGTCCCCGGATTTCGGATGCCCGAGTCGGAATCTTTTTAACGGGGAAAAAATCACTCTCGGACAAAGAAGACGGTATGCAAGCCATCTCGTTTGCCAATCGCTGGCGTTTGGAACCTTCGGATGTTGCGGCTTTCGAACGCGGAGAACTGGTTGAGCCGGTAAAACCAATCGTGTGGTACGTGGATGATGCCTTTCCGGAATCGTGGCGGCAACCCGTCAAAGAAGGGGTATTGCGCTGGAACAAGGCCTTCGAAAAAATAGGTTTTAAAAACGTTATGCAAGTCCGTGATTTTCCGAAAGACGATCCCGAATTTGATCCGGATAACCTGAAATACTCCTGCATTCGTTATATTCCGACCAGTACGCCCAATGCCATGGGCCCCTCTTGGGTAGATCCGACAACCGGAGAAATCATCAACGCATCCGTAATTATTTACAACGACTTAATCCGCTTGATTAACGAATGGCGTTTCACGCAGACGGCACAAATCGATCCGAGGGTACGTTCCAAGAAAATGCCCGATGACGTAATAAACGAATCGCTCGCCTATGCAGTAGCCCATGAAATCGGACACACACTCGGTTTTATGCACAACATGGCTTCTTCTTCCGCTTACCCCGTGGATTCATTACGCTCTGCTTCTTTTACGCATAAATACGGGACTACGCCTTCCATCATGGATTACGCACGGTACAATTACGTGGCACAACCCACGGATAAAGGAGTCTCCCTCTCCCCTCCCGATTTAGGTGTATATGACGAATACGCTGTAAAATGGTTGTATTCCTATTTCCCGAAAGCCAAAAACGCCGAAGAGGAAGCAAAAATAGTAGAGAACTGGGTTGACGAAAAAGCCAATGATCCGATTTATCGCTACGGCAAACAACAAATTTACGCCCGGTTCGATCCGACAGCCTTAGAAGAAGATTTAGGAGATAACGCCATGAAAGCGGGAGATTACGGAATTAAGAACCTGAAATACATTTTATCCCACATGGACGAATGGATCACGGACGATCCGGATGTTGCACAACGAACGAAACTATATAATTCGATTGCCAACCAATACTTCCGCTATATAAATAACGTTATGTATAACGTGGGTGGTATCTACCTCAATGAAGTAAAAGACGGAACCCCGGGTAAACGTTTCCAATCAGTCCCTCAAAAAACACAACGCGCTGCATTGAAATGGGTATTGAACCAAATTAAAAACTGCGGATGGTTAGACAACAAGGAACTTACCGAAAAAATAGGTCTGGGAGTGGCTATCTCTACCAAAATTCAGGATATGACGGCCGAATTGCTGTGGAAATCCCGGAATAACGTGTTATTGTCCGCTCATGTTTCGAAAGACCCTTACACAATACAAGAGTATTTCGACGATTTGTATAATGGTATATGGGAGAGCGCTATCAAAGGTCGGGCTGTTACTTCCGGCGACAAAATCATACAAAAAATGATGATTGCTTCCATATCAAGCACTTTAGCATATAAAAATAAACAAACACTTCGCATGGGGCTTACCTCTAACGAGGCATTTTTACCTTCACTCGAAGAAATTTATCTCTACAAATTAGACAAAACAGGATTGACGGAACGATTCATCGACGAATTTCGCTCGATAGAAGCAGACCGGGGAGCCGGAACCGTAGCCCAAAAACTGATTACCGACGAATTCGGAACAGGAGGCTATAGATGGCAAAGAAAAATCGAACTGAAAACCATCGAAGATACAAATACGTCCTTGTGGGCCACGGCCTTAAAGATCGAAAAGTTATTGAAACAAGCCATAAGCATGGCTCCGAACCGGAATTCGAAAGAACATTATCAGGCCATGTTAATTGAATTGATACGTTTGACCCAAGAAGCTAAAATCTAAAAAGATTCGGGCCATCGCCCCTGTTTTAATTTTGTGTGCATAAGGAACCGCCCGGAATGTGAAATTTCCGGGCGGTCTCATCTATTTTTCTCTCTACAAATAGGCTCTCCACAAAATATTTCTTATTAATTCTATTTACGATAAATAACTTAATCGTGAAAATAAATTTATCAGTACTTTTATCGACACATACTTATCTTTTTATCATCGTGTGCCTCGTTAAATCATACCTTTTTGAAAAAGACAATGGCAAAGATAAGCTTTTCAATGAAGTTTACCTTTTACAAGAAAAATCCCGAACAATTCAATGTTATGATTATTCGGGATTGTTTTAATTCGCAGTGTTTTATTGCTACTACCATTTATCTTTAAATATTACAACATCGGAAACTTCCGACGGTGCACTTTCTCCAGCCTCATTTACAGCTTTAACACGAAAATCTGCCTTAGTCCCCTCAACCATATTTTGAACAGTATACTGGAGCACCCTAGATGTCCCAAGGAGCCTCCACCGCCCCATTCCCCACGCACCGTCTCTACACTCAATAAGATAATTTATCACCCGTGATCCTCCATCATGCATGGGTGCTTCAAACTCAAATTTACATCCATCAATCCATACATCCATGAACATGGGCTTCCCCGGACGACTAGGAACATCAATCCTTGCACTAGCAAATACAATTGTCGCAAGAGTTAAGCTCAAACAGATAAATAATAATGATTTAGAAACGTTTCTTCTAATATTTTTCATAGTTTATTTAATTTAAGTGTTATATTTTTTAATATATCATCAACATAATTAATTCATTTATATTTACAATTAATTATCTTTATTTTTTATAATAAATAATACTTATGAAGAAAAATGACTCATTTTATATTGCTTTTAATTTCTTTTTTTTAGTTGTGTTTATCAAAATCCTCACTCCTTGTCTTTTTAAACGCAAACAATTGCTTCGCAGGAGCAAGAACAATTAAACAACTGAATGACCACCTATTTGAACATCGATAAGGTTGGATATTTTAATTTATATTCCACCCAAAAAAATTGAATGATGATTTGACAATAGCTAAAACACACTTTCGTGCCACTAAAAGACAATAACAAAGCATACGTTCTTTCATAAGATTTACCTTTTACAAAAGAAATCCCAAATACTCCATATCATGACTATCTGGGATTTTTTTATTCCGCAGTATTTTATTGCAATTAGAACGGATCTTCAAATTTTACAATATTAGATTCCTTTGATGCGGGACCTTTTCCTGCTTCATTTACAGCAAAAACGCGAAATGACGCCGAAGATCCTTCCTTCATATCAGAGATGGTAAATTCAAGATCCCGAGTTGCCCCTTTGTCTACCCATCTATCCCACCCCCATGAATCATTCTTACCCTCAATAAGATATAACAATATCGGCGCTCCTCCATCATGGATAGGCTTATCGTATCTTATGTGACATCCATCCTTCCACACATCAACAAACTGAGGCTTTCCCGGAGCACTAGGAGGATCAAAAGGATTCCTTGTACTAGCAAAAGCGATTGTCGCAAGGGTTAAACCCAAACAAACAAATAATAATGACTTAAAAACATTTTTTCTAATCTTTTTCATAGTTTGTTCCATTTAAATGTTGATAATTTAAACATATCACCAACAAAATTAATTATTTTATCTACATTTGCAATTATTTATTATTATTTTTTAAAAACATAATACTAATGAAGAAAGTAACTCAATTTTTAGCACTTTTCATTGGCATCTCTTTTTTCAACTGTAACAACATGATGAAGAAAACGACAAGCCCTGTTTCAAATTTAGATGCGGATTTTCCCGTTAGCGAAAAATTGGAATTTAAGCTTTTTAAAAAATATGACATTCTTGAAAAAGGCAGTTGCGTGATTGATGACTCCATACTATGGCATTTCGAAAGAGGGGAACATGATTTCGGATCCTGTTACAACCTAAATACAGGAGAGAAATTATCTATAATTATACCGAGAGGAAAAGCGACCCATGAATTAATTGAATTAAGAGCATTTGAAATGATCGGTGATTCCGTTCAACTTTATACAAGTCAAGACACGATAAAAACTTTTGCCAAAAAAGACATAATAGATGATACACCCATGGAAGAAAGAAAATTTTCCGTGACAACTAACCCCGATAGTATTTTTGTATCTCAAATGATTAAGCTTCCCAATAGTTCCGTTCTCGCAACAATACGTCCCACCTTATTCGAAGTCGAAAAAGGAATAAGAAACAAAATCAATAAAAAATCGGTTGTCCTATTTAATAATAATGAAGCAAAATCTTACGAAACAATAAAATACGACAGTTTTGATGTCAGGAAAGCGAAAAATAGAGAATTAGCCGCAAATGATCTGATAAAATGGGCTTACGCCCAAGGCTTTATTGAGATAAAAAACAATGATACGGCTGTTTTTTCCGTAAACGATCAATTTATATTATACACATTTGACATTAACAGCGGAAATGTAATAAACGAAAAAAGATACACGAGGATTCAGCGCAACGGAGAGGAAATGTCGTTTATTACAACAAACGATAGATATCAGAGTATCGGTTTGATAAAATCGAACGATACATATATTTTGTGCGGGGTTGATGGCTATTTCAGTGAAGAAGATAAAAAAACAAGACGACGGAAAAAGGCAATATTTGTGTTTGACTGGAATTTAAACCCGATCAAAAAGTTTGATTTGCCAGATAGAAAAAAAGGCTATTACACGATATCAAATAATTGCAGCTCGGTGTATTTCTGTGAATATAACGAGGACGGGCTCATGCTGTATAAAGCAGATTTAACTATTTAAGCACAAACGAGATTACGAATGAATTGTCTCTTCGTAAAGATGATAAAAAACAAGACAACAAAAAAAAGCAATATTCATATTTGATTGATATTTTAAAGCCGATCAAGATTTGGTTTACCGGATAAAAAAAAGCTATTATTACATATCAAATGATGAAAATTACATGCACTTTTGCGAGTATAAAGAAAATACCACCGTCTCAGTCGCGTGATTTTGTTCATGAAGTAAACCCTAAAAGTGTTTGACTTTTAGGGTTTACTTCATGATATTAGGTCCTCATAATTATTTAATTTTTACCCATTTGACGGCATCGGCGACCACCAATTGAAAATGCTTAAATACTTTATCCTGAATGGGTGCACCCCGGTCGTCCAACACGACACGGGATTCTCCTTTCGATAGAGTGAATGTGCCTAACGATACCCAGGCTTCTTCTGCCGGCAAGGTGGATGTAACCCCTATCCAAGGTGAAGCTCCTTCTTGATTTTCCAGGATGATTTCCTCTTTTCCTTCTGAAGTATAAACGGTATAATAGTTTTTCATCCCCGGGTGATCGGTTGCAAAAAACTCCCCGTCACAAGCTACAACGATACGAGGTCTATAGATAAATATCTCGTACTTTCCCGCTTCCGGAATGTCTGCTATCCATTCGGCCTTGAATTTTCCCGTACCGGATTTTTTGGTGAAAGCGCTACGGATATGATCACCGTAAAATTCCTTTAATAAAGAAGGACTCCATGCGTTAGCTTTAGTATTTTCTATAAAAATGTATTCCTGATCGTCCTCTTTTTTGACCAGATCGGTCAATCGTTTTCGATTGTTTGCCGAATCGATCAACTGGAAGTTCTCGTCCTCGTTGTCAACGATGATCTCTCCCGGGGGATAGAATTGAGTTTTCTCTATCAGGGTGATTCCTTCTTTGGGTAGGGGTCCCGATAAAGGACATTCTTTGGAATCGAATGAAATGTTTTCCGGTAAATTGCCCGAAAAATTAGTGGTCAGCTGGAGTTCTTTTTCTATGTCTTCATGAACGATAATTCGTTTACACTCCCCGGGTTTGATCAGGTAACTTCGGTAATTTTCGATTGATTGGCCTCCGATTTGATACGGACCATACGTAACGACAGAAATAATGCCGTCCGTTTCGCTGAAATTGCCTACCTTAAAATCGATAATTTGCCTCTCTTCTGTTGTTTTACGGGATAGATCTTTTATCGATAACAACGGAATCTGGCGACTCGTGTACCAATCGTCCATGTAAGCTTTGATGTTCTGCCCGAAACGCTGTTCGAATTCTCCGATAAACGAATCGAAGTTAATTTCCTGGAAACGGGTACGTTCATTAAATTCCCGCATGAACCGGCTTAGGGAGTCCCAGGTAGTAATCGTTGTCAGATAACCTAATAAATGAGAAACTTTCAGATGAATGGCAGTATTTTGTTCCCTGTTATATCCTTCCGCGATAATTCCTTTTAATCCTTTTTCTGCAAAATGATTTAACATTTTCGGGCTCACTCTATCTCTGGATTCTTTCAGGTTTATCATCTGTTTGAATATTAATTCTATACCCTGATACGTGTCAGACATGATGCTACTATTGTAACCCGAGAAGATGTGGCCTATACTCATCTGGTCAAAGTAGAAGGGAATCTTATAGTTCAGCATAAAGTCCTGAACACTCTCGTCACGGCTAGGGTCACCCGAAAAAGTACCGGGATGTGTAGATTCCAATTCACATAATCGTTCCCCAAAAAACAATATTTCAGGTTGAGTATTATCGCTAAACGAAGCAGTACTTAGAAAGGATAAAGATGAAGGTATCTCGATGAGCTTTAAATATTGAAAGGGATAAAGATTGGGTTTACCGTGCTCGATTTTATTTTTACATTGATTAAATATTTCCGTTAACTTCTTTTCCCGGTCCGGGTTATCTTTTTTCAGGGCTTCCCATTCATCGAAATATTTCAGGTAAAAATCATTTCCCGGGTAAGTATAAAACTCGACAGTAAGAGAATCGACGGTAATCGCCCTTTTCTTGTAATTCCCGATACAAAGGCTTACCCCGGTCAGGTTTTGTAAATTATGGAACGTAACCTTATCCCCTTCTCTCGCAGGTTCTCCTTGCGATAAAACGGTCATTTCACCCGGGTTTGTAACGTGCAGGGTATAATCCGTGAAATTGATCTCCTTGGATGCCTGCAACTCGACCGGAGCAACCGCTGTCGGGTACCACATCACTTGTGGTATAAGTAAAGTGTATTTATTCGAGACAAAAGCCGTGCGTTTGCCATAATTTTCTCTGGGAGAAGCCCAAGTAAGGGGAGAAAAGAACTTGTTATCAGGGATATTCACCTGGTAAATATCCTCGTCGATATTTCCCTCGTATTTTGTTTCTATTTCGATATTTTCACCGGGAGCCAAGGGACGTTCAATGACAATTACCTGATGATCCCTGTGAAAAGAAAGATTTTGCCCGCCGGATTCAATCTTGTTGATTTTTAAACCCGGGTTTAAAAAGAGCAGAAGCTGATCTATTGTTACTTTTTTCTGGTTTTGGACCTTCATCCGGCTTGTTGCCGAGAATTTATTTCCCTTGGATTGGTATGTAATATCGTGAGTGAGTACTCGTGCCTTGGGGTATTCATCGTATTTTACAAAAACCGCACGGTATTCGATTCTATTTTTTAAGCGGGTTTGATATTTTTCAACATAGATGTATCCGAGACCTATGGCAAGTACCAAACACAGGGAGGCGGGAACGATTAAATAGCGTCTCCGGCCGGGGACACCGGGATACCTCTTCATGAGCAAAATGCCAAAATAGAGAAAACTTACTCCTAATAGCAAGAAAACGCCCCGATGGAGCAGATAATACGCGAGATGCACGTGTCCGACCATGCTGGAAAAAGAGTTCGGAAGCGAATACCCCCGGAAATCTAATATCCCGTGAAGAGGTGTTTCCAAGTAAGCGTACGCAAAATAGAGAAAGGCTACCAGAATAACCCAACTGACAAAAGAGTGCCTGACCAGCTTGTTTACCAGCAAGGACAACCCGGTGATAAAAACAAGCGTGGGTAACGTGTGCGTGAGAAGATAGAAAAGATTTACCCACAAGTTAACCGGAGAATTCGGAACGAATATATTGATTAACATGGAGATAATCATGAAGACGACATTGATTACCAGAAACGGGAGAAGAACACCTAAAAATTCTCCGAGGAAAGATTGGCCGTTACTGATAGGTCGTGCGGAAAGCACCTCCCGGGTTTCGGCTTTTTTCCGCTTTCTCTGGATATCACAGGTAATAAAGATAATAATTACCGATTGAAACAAGTTCAAAAAGTAAATCCCACTTAAAGGCATGGAAGATACGAACACGACGTCATGCCACAAACCCTCATAAATACTCAACGGGAAGATAATACCTAATATACATAATACTCCGAAGATAAAAAGGTAAAACAACCAGTTTCTTTTTACCAGCTTGCTCTCGTAAGATATAGCGGTTTTTAGATTTGTCATTTCCATATTTGCAGATTTTGTTTTTTGTGATTTATTTTTAGTACAAGACAAAGATACAAATAAAAAATAGTATTATGCAATACAAAGTACTATTAAAAACAAAAATATTTATTGAGTATAAAAATCTAATACAAGGATACGGGGCGTCAACTCTCGGATATTTTATTTGTATAGAATGCCTTACGAATACCATTCAATTTTATTATTTAAATAAATAATGTTTATAAATAGAACAAGCGACCAATGGCTATTTAAATGAAGAAGATCAAATTCAGGACTACGAAGAGAAGCCATATTCGTGTTTGACTGGAATTTAAACCCGATCAAAAAGTTTAATTTACCGAAAAGAAAAAAAGGTTATTATAGCATATCAAACGATGGAAACACCGTGTACTTCTGCGAGTATAACGAGGAGGGCCTCACGCTATATAAAGCAGATCTGACCATTTAGGCGAAAATGAGACCGCAAACGAATTGCTACACATTCTGAAAGAGTGACGATCCGACCTCATCTAAAGCACATTTTATTTTGTTAAAAGACAACGATAAAAATACATTTTTATAACTACATTTTATATTATAAAAAAAATCCCGAATAATCATGACATTGAATTATCCGGGATCTTTTTTTATTTCTTCGTATTTTATTAGAACTACTATCGATCTTTTATTGTTTCATAATCGCTAGGGTCCGAAGGCTCGCTCGGACCAGCTGCATTTACAGCTTTAACACGAAAACTATACTCATGTCCTTCTATCAAATTCACAGCAGTATATCGAAGTGTCGTAGATATTCCTTTGATCTTCCAAGAAGACCAGAATCCGTCTCTACACTCAATAATATAACCTGTTATTGGCGATCCTCCATCCTTTTTAGGCTTCGTGTATTCTATTGTACATCCATTTTTATTTTTATCAATAACCATAGGCGTTCCCGGACGCCCAGGGGGATCAAAAGGATTAGCAAATGCAATTGTAGCGACAGCCAAGCCAAAACAGACGAACAAGAATAATTTCAAAATGTTTTTTCTAATCTTTTTCATGATTTTATTAATTTATATATTAATAATT
>NZ_UQRQ01000014.1 GCF_900543425.1 uncultured Sanguibacteroides sp.
AAATTCTTGACATCTCTCAATATTTTTATAAACGCTTTCCAAACAGGATGCAAATAACGCACTTTTTATTCAAACTATCAAATGTTTCGATAAAAAAGTTTCTATTTTTTTTCTCAGCTCAATACAAACCATAAAAGAAGCAAGAAAACAATGATAGACAGCCACTCCTGCCATGTTTCCTTCCGTTGTTTTCCCCCTTCTTTCCCCGGAGTTCGCCTCAAAATATCTAAAAACTCTCCCGTAGGACAAAAATAATTACACCAAGGACGACTGATAAAGACTGAAAATAATAAACAAGTTAATGCAAAAGCGATCATTCCCCCCGATGCAACCGATACCAAAAAAGCAGAAAACGGTTCAAGAGATGTCAAATCCAACGGAACTCCCCACAATAACAATCCCACAATACCCAAAAAGAATGTGATCCGGGTATACCTTAAGATCATTTTCACTCTTCTTCCCAACGCTATTTTCTTTTTCCGTACCTTCCCCATTAATTCCTGTGCTGCCCCGAAAGGACATAGATAAGCACAATAATAAGAACGATTAAAAAACAACGGACATATCACCGCTAACAACGCAATAACCGGCAACAACACACGTATCCCCCACGGAATTCCATTCAACAACCAACCGTATAACAGTTCCAAGGATATAAAACTACCGCTCCAAAAACCAAGTATTAAAATAGACGCAACTTGTAAAGCCAATCTGTATCTTTTCATTATTGTCCCCCAGAACAAACTGAACAGAGCCAAAAGAACTACCAAACCTCCTAAAGCAAGGCGTAATAAAGTCAACACGTTACCATTCCCCGCATAACCTTGTTCATTTAGATACTCACCCACGGCTCTTTTGATCCCCATTCGAACGGCATCGCTGGTTAAAGTTGCTCCACTAACGGCCTCGACCTCCATTTTTCCCACCTCTTCTATCCGCTTTCCGTTCCAACTATCCCAAAAACCTCTTTTTTCCAAACGCCTCACAAAACCCCGGGATTCATTATTCTCCAATAAAGTTAACCCCAACACGATATTTTCGTCGGATACAGCCAAAAATAAAGGTACAGGTCCGGCATACCCGATTAAATCATCTGCAATAGGGGTCGTTAGAATAAGTTTCCCCACTCCCTTCTCTCCCTCTTTTACATCATATTCCACCGGGGAGATTCGTTTTAACTCCGTATAATGAGGAAAATATTTTCGTATGGACTCTTCCGGAATCCGGACCTCCTTTTTCTCTTCTTTCGAATCGTTGCTTATTTTTTTCTCTTCCTTAAAATTGTGAGAAATCAAAAACAAGACCGTACACAATAAAATAATCCGGGGCAATTTCGCCACAAAAGCTTCAACATTTCTTCTCACTTCCATAATTCGACTTACTTTTCGGCACAAAAATAACTAATTTTCCATTCCATTTCCCCCGGTAAAAATGAAAATTCGATAAGATGCCATTCTAAGAGTTAAATACCCAAATAGATTTGCGAGCCTCTTTTTATTCCCCTACTTTTGTCGCATAAAATCAAACTTATTTACGTATGTACAGAGCAGAAATACACACAGAAAAAGGAGTTATGAAAGTTCGTTTTTATGAAAAAGACGCCCCGAATACGGTTGCCAACTTCGTGAAATTGGCCAAATCCGGATTTTACGACGGACTGACATTCCATCGGGTAATTCCCAATTTTGTTATTCAAGGGGGATGTCCGGACGGCACGGGAGCCGGAGGACCGGGTTATACGATAAAATGCGAACTTGATGGAGATAACCAGTACCACGACCGGGGAGTTTTATCCATGGCCCATGCAGGAAGAGATACCGGAGGATCGCAATTTTTTATCTGTTGTAATCGTCAAAATACCGCACACTTAGACAGAAAACATACCTGTTTCGGAAAAGTGTATGAAGGATTGGAAGTGATCGATGCCATTCGTCCCCGAGACGTGATCACCAAAATCGTAATTATCGAAGAATAGTTAGTTGTTTTTAAATAAATCAAATAGCCGAAGTCTCTCGAGAGCTTCGGCTATTTACTTTATATCAAGACATCACTTATTTGGCAAAAATAGCAGCCAAAGCGATGGAATTCAATTTAGCATCTACACTATCTCCCCGGGAAGAAAGTACACTCGGAGCGGTAGCACCTACCAAAATAGCTCCCTGGCGGGCATTTGCCAATTTCGTGTTGGTTTTATAAAATACATTACCAGCCTCAATATTCGGGAAAACCAAACAATCGGCCTCTCCGGCTACCGGAGAAGTAATCTTCTTTATTTGAGCAGCCTCCTTATCAATAGCCACATCCAACGCCAAAGGTCCGTCTATATCGATATTTCCCAATTGACCCCTTTCTCCCATTTTAGCAATCACAGCAGCATCCATGGTTGATTCGACCTTAGGTAATACCTGCTCGGTAGCGGAAATTAAAGCCACTTTCGGACGAGCTATTCCCAAGGCATTGGCCGTCTGGCTTACATATTTCACGATAGCCAATTTTTGATTCATATCCGGAGCCGGTATAATGGCAGCATCACTTGCGATCAACAGCTTATGATAATTCGGGCACTCCATAACCGCAACGTGAGACAACGTTGCCTTCGGAGGTAATAAACCACAATCTTTATTTAAGATAGCACGCATATATTTATCCGTACTTACCAATCCCTTCATGATAATATCAGCTTCCTTATCCCGCACCATCTTTACAGCCAATGCCGCAGCTTTCGTATCTACCGGTTCGTGAACAATTTTAAATTGTGAAATATCATATCCGTGTTCTGTACATACCTTTTTGATCTCGTTTTCGTCACCACACAACGTAGCCTCAACGATTCCCATTTCAACAGCCTTATGAACAGCTTCAATAGAGTGACTATCGTTAGCAAAAGCTACAACCAACCGTTTTTTCCGGGTATTACCCTTCAGTAATTCGTAAATGTCATCAATCTTAGTTATTGCCATAACTTATAAAATTTTAGTTCTGTGAATGTATTTTTCTAATTTGGAAGCAAAAGTAACTCTTTTTACGAGAAACAGAAACAAAAAAAAGCATTTTAATAAGAAATTGTAAACACGGTATCGATTCCGGGCCACGAGGAGTTTTCTTTGTAAATTCCATGATAATCAAATCCAAATTTCACAATAAAAAAATACCTTTGTGATGAAATCAATCGAGTGCATCGAAACGTGTCGCTTAAACGAAATATAATAGCTCTTTACCTCATAAAAATCTCCAAATGGTTTACCCTTGTTATGCCGATTATCGTGCTGTTTTACAAGGATTGCGGTTTGGACATGACGGATATTTTCATTTTAAAAAGTATCTATTCCATCGCTATGGTTTCCTTGGAAATTCCGACGGGTTACCTTGCGGATGTTTGGGGAAGACGCAACTGCTTGATTGCAGGTACTATTTTAGGATTCGGCGGCTTCAGCTGCTACTCTTTCTCCGATACGTTTTCAGCTTTTTTCATGGCAGAAATCATGCTTGGATTCGGTCAAAGTCTCGTATCGGGAGCTGACTCGGCCCTGTTATACGACACGATGATTCATTACAGAAAAGAAGAATCCTACTTGAAATATGAAGGACGAGTGACGATGATCGGTAATTTTTCAGAGGCCTTCGCGGGTATTTTCAGCGGTTTATTAGCAGCCTATTCCCTACGCTTTCCTTTTTATGCTCAATCCTTCGTCGCTTTTATCGGTATTCCGGCTGCATTCTCTCTTACCGAATACGCCGCTAAAACCAGAATTACGAACTCCTTTTCCAATATTTTAAAAATCATACAATATTCCTTATTTACGAATCGACAACTCTGCTATAACATCATGTTCTCCGGGATCATCGGAGCTGCAACTCTAACCATGGCCTGGTTTGTTCAACCCTTATTAATCGAACTCGAGACTCCGACTTCTTGGTTCGGAATTATCTGGACGGTTCTAAATCTCACCGTCGGTATTGCAGCTCTCTATTCAGATCAACTGGACAGATACCTGGGAACACATAAAATGTACGCTTTCATCCTCTTTTTCATCGTGGGAGGCTACATAGCCGTTTCGTTGAACATCAATTATACCGCTCTTGTTTTTCTTTTCTTCTTCTACATCGTACGAGGATTTGCCACCCCCATATTAAAAGGGTATATCAATCAAATCACGTTCTCGGAGATGCGGGCAACGGTGCTCTCTATCCGTAATTTTGTGATTCGCCTCCTCTTTGCAGCCATGGCCCCACTTGTCGGATGGCTTAACGATGCTTACTCTCTCTCCGTGGCACTACAAGCCACCGCTGCTATCATCTTTATCCCGGGCCTTCTATTCCTTATTCTCGAATGGCGCTATAAAAAATAAAAATCCCCCGGATTTATTGTTCTTCCAGGGGACGTATTCTCTCTGTCGTTTTCTTATTTTACCCTATACTTTTCATCTGTCATATCGAAACTCTTTGCCTCAAATAATCCCAGCTCACTCGCGGGAAAAGCATTTTTCGGCGGGTTATGACCATCGTAAATACTGGCAAAATCATAAACGCTATCGGTTGTCAACCAGACCCATATCTCGGGATAAACATCTTTAATGTGTTTAGCCTCCTTGGGATAATTAAACCAATCGTATCCGCATACATATCCTTCTTCAGCCGTATACTCGCTTCCGGTAGTTGTGATGACCAAACCGTAAGGTAATCCGTTTTTATCAAAAGACTGACTTAAATAATTGGTAGAAATTGCGTACAGTTCCGTACCACCATCCACCTCAATATACCACTCTACCCGCATAAGTCCGCTACCTTCAATCTTAGATATATCCCAGTTTCGTATTGTCGAACCCAAATAACCGTTTTTTTCACCCTTCTGGTTACTCGTTGTCCCGACCGTATTGATAAATCCCTCTTGAGATTTGAAATACTGAGTACGACAATCTGCCCCAACAGGAGTAATCAACCCTTTAAATACTTGTTTTTCACCCTTGTACACGACACATCCTAATTTTATCGGTTTCGTGGAACCGAGAGCTACAGGTTGTACTCCAAACGCAAAAATAGAACCTTTCGTTTGATAGCGGACGTGAATCACCAGATCATTATAATCATAATCTGCATTCTTAGAATCCTCAAAACAAATCACTTGAAACATCTGAGATTGATTCCCGGTAAAATTAGGATACTGGTCATCGGGTATAAAAGAAGTAGATACGCTTCCCGTCTTGGCTTGAGACTGTTTGGGAATCCATATCGTCATCGGAGTATTGGCTTCCGCAATCGTCACTCCGGAACACTTCACTACAGTAATATGTCCCTCTCTAACCGGCACCTCATAAGATTCGCTTGTAATAAAATGATTAACATCAATATCTTGGGGAGAAGTTTTAGACCCCATATTTTTTTCCTTGATACAGGATATCGATAATATCATCAAGCATAGTAAGAACAAATTCTTCTTCATAGATTTAGCCATTAAAAAATAAATTCTAATTTTGATAAAAAATTCACACAGAAAAATTCTTTTATATTCTATATAGCATAAATTTATACAAATACAAAGGTAATTAAATTTATTTTCACAGAGGTAATTCTTACTATAAGAATTATCATTTTTTCATAAAAAATGATATAACAACTTATTTACGATTCTTCTTTTTTGATAAAAAAATCGGCCATAAATTACTATTACGGCCGATTTACAAGAAAATCCTCAACTTTCTATTTTACTTTTTCAATTATATCCGTCAGGGAATTAAATACATCTTCTACGGTTCCGTGACCATCTACAGAATTATATTTTTTCAAAGCTTTGTAATGATCCGCTACAGGTAACGTCTTTGCCTGATACTCTTTGAAACGATTTTCAATCACCGTCTCGTTATCATCGGTACGCCCCTCAACTTTCGCCCTCTCCAACATCCGGCGCATCAATTCGTCATGAGGCACTTCAATACTGATCAAGGCATTTAAAGGGTGCCCCGTTTTAGCCAGCATCTGGTCCAAAATTTCAGCTTGCGCTACCGTCCGAGGGAAACCGTCAAACAAAAAACCGTTTACTCCGTCAATATGGGCAATACTATTCTCGATCAACGCTACCACAAATTCATCCGACAATAACTCGCCCTTATTAATAATTCCGGCAGCCATTTTACCGAATTCCGAGCCTGTCGCAATTTCTTTACGGATCATATCTCCTGTTGAAAGATGAGCCAGATTGTATTTTTCCACAATCTTTTTTGCCTGAGTTCCTTTACCTGCGCCCGGAGGGCCAAACAAAGCAATATTTAACATGATAATAAATTATTAATATATTAATTGGTTACAACGTAATTTTCCGTGCACAAAGGTATACTTTAATCCAAATTACCGAATACGATTTCGGAAATATTTTAGTATTAAATTATAAACAAAACCGTAACCATAAGTATAAAACATTTACCTCCGTACACAATCTTGAAGATCGCTTTTTTTTAGTAATTTTGTCCCTCAAAATAAAGTGATATGAGCCAGAGAAAAGTAAAGCGCAAAGCACCCACCTCCAAAAGGAAGAAAAGCCATTCAGCTCGTTTTCTCAAAAATATTTTTCTTGCCATTCTATTTTGCGGGATGTTATTGGCTTTATTCATCTGTTGTGTCTATTTCGGAGCTTGGGGAAAAATTCCGGATTACCGAGATTTACGGGAAATCCGAAATTATGAAGCTTCGTCGTTATATAGTGATGACGGAGAGCTATTAGGCAAATATTACATCGAAAACCGGACGAATGTCATGTTCGACAGTATATCTTCTTACGCGATCAACGCATTGATTGCCACGGAAGATGTTCGATTTTATGAACATCACGGTTTTGACAAAATCAGTATGCTCCGGGTCGTTGTCAAAACCCTGTTACTGGGAGACCGTAGCTCGGGCGGAGGCAGCACGCTCAGTCAGCAACTGGCAAAAAACCTATTCCCGAGAGAAATCAAAAGCCGTTTCATGCTTCCCGTCATCAAAGTCAAAGAGATCATTACGGCTCATCGTTTGGAAAAATTGTATTCGAAAGATGAAATACTGACTCTTTATTTGAACACGGTCTCTTTCGGAGAGGATACTTTCGGTATAGAAAGTGCCGCTCAAAAATATTTTTCAACAACAGCAACCCATTTAACGCTTCTGGAAGCCGCTACTTTGATCGGCATGTTAAAAGGGCCTACCTACTACAATCCACGTCTCCACCCCGAAAGAGCTTTACAACGCCGCAACACGGTAATCAATCAGATGGTCAAATACGACTATCTCACGGAAGAAGAGGGAAACTTCCTGAAAAAAGAAAAATTGGAGCTGGAATACAGACCCATTAATCATTATTCCGGACCTGCACCCTATTTACGGGAGCGTATCAGGCAAGATGCCGCTCGAATCATCCAAAAATACAACGAGACATACGGAACCTCTTATGATCTTTATAAAGACGGTTTGACGATCACGACCACATTGGACGCAGAGATGCAACGTTACGCCGAAGAGGCCGTTCAACAACATATGAAAAACCTTCAAAACACTTTTTATACCCATTGGGGAAAACAAGACCCCTGGTACAAAGATAAAACAATACTGGACAATGCTATCCGACAAAGTGAGATATATCAATCTCTTCAGCAACAGGGATTATCTGAAAAGGAGATTTTAAAAGAGATGGGCAAAAAGAGACCTACGATAGTTTACAGTACCTACCAGGGCGAAACGAAGATGGAGATCTCGCCGATCGATTCCATAAAACATTATTTAAAATTTCTGCATCCGGGAGTTATTGCCGTAGAACCGCGAAGTGGCAAAATTAAGGTATGGATAGGGGGATTAAACTTTAAATACTTCCAGTATGACCAAGTACTCGCTCCCCGGCAAGTGGGTTCCGTTTTTAAACCGGTGATATATAGTGCGGCTATCCGCCAGGGAGCCCAAATAGATGCTTATTATAAAAACGAACAGAAAAGTTACCCGGATTACGACGACTGGACACCTCGTAACTCCGACAATGAATACGGAGGTTACTACACCTTAAAAGGAGCATTAAGTCAATCCATCAATACCATTGCCGTTGAAGTCCTGTTACAAACAGGTATAGAAAATACCATCCGGCACGCCCGTCAACTCGGCATAACGAGCGATCTCCCGGCCGTCCCGTCCATTGCACTCGGAACAGCAAACATTCCACTCAATGAAATGATTTTGCCTTACATATGTTACGCGAACAACGGGATACGAGTCACCCCCTATTATTTGCAAGAGATCAAAGACCGGGAAGGACGTCTTATCTACAAAGCTCCAGAACCGGAAAAAGAGGAAGTCATGTCGGCCGAGGAGGCCCGGTTAATGTCTTATATGCTTTCGGACGTCATTCGGGAAGGAACGGGAAGAAGACTGATTACAAACTACGGGTTAAACACGGCTATTGCCGGAAAAACAGGTACGACTCAAAATCAAGCGGACGGATGGTTTATCGGTTACAACCCGCGCATTGTCGTGGGAATACGGGTAGGAGCCAATAATGCCCAAATTCATTTCAACTCTATTGCTTTAGGGCAGGGAGCCAATATGGCCCTTCCCATATTCGGATTATTCATGCAGGAATGCCTTAAAAGCAACACTTATGCTTACTGGGGAAAAACGAGCTTTCCCATGCCTGTATTGTATAAAAAAGAGGAACTGGAAAAACCTGTATTCAAAGACCATATGAATATTCTGGAAAAAATGACCAATCACAAAATAGAAAGAATAACAAGAAATGATACGATTACGCCTCAAAAAGAGAAAAAAGGATTCTTTCGACGCATCGGCAATTTATTTAAAAAGAAAAATAAGAATTAATTACATATCCCATGAAGAACAAAAATAAAATAACCCTTCTTATGGCTCTACTGATTTTGATTATCGTTTTCAGTATCATATCCGTGATTACCACTCCTGCCAGCATGCGCTTCAGCTGGAATGGGATCAATCCCTGGAACACGGTAAAAGGTGTATTCTATATGTTCAATCGTTATATACATGTAAATGCATGGGTCAACTACTCCCTCACGGTACTTCTTATTGCTTACCTATGGTGGAGAATCTATGCTTTGGTCGGACGGTTCAGGAGACGTCAATAACGGTTTTCCTTAACTGTCAGACGATAACCATCCGCGTAATCATTTTCTATCGCAATAGAAGGGTCCGCAGAAAGAATTTTCCTTAACGTTGAAATGTAGCGCGCTAACTCTCGCTCTTTGGTTTCGTTATGCACTCCCCAAATATTTTCACACATCTCCTGTTTCGGACATAATTCGTTCAAACGCATAGAAAGCAAACGCAACACGCGGCTCTCCGTGGCCTTTAATTTATACTCCTCTCCGGACATGGACAATAGACGAGTCATATGATCAAAAGTAGTCAGGGAAGAAACAACACATATACTTAATTCTTTTGATGATTTTTTATGCCGGGCATGTTCAATGGTTTTATTCAGCCGGGCCCAGATCTCCTCCACGCGCATTCCCTTTACCAAGTATTCGTCTGCCCCCTCGTACAATGCATGATAATGATTTAAGGAACTCAAAATAACAATAGGTACGACATCTCCCTTTCCCCGGATCAATTTTATCAACTCGTATCCGTCTTTCCCGGGTAAATCCATATCCAACACCAAAATATCCCAAACCGTACTTTGATAGATCTCCCAAGCTTCATCCCCATCCCGAGCCATGTGTATTTCAAATCCCGCTTTTTCAAAGACTTCGGTATAAGCAATTGCCGATACCAAATCATCTTCAGCGTACAACATTCTCCATTTTTTCTCCATAACGTTCCCTTTAAACAGAATATTTCGGACAAAAATAGAAATTTCTTTCTTATAAAGGTAAAATTACTACTATCTTACTACAATTGCCTATTTACCACTCACTCAAATAAATACTAAACACGGATCCTTGTCCCGGTGTACTTTCCAACCCTATCTTTCCCCCATGCGCCTTTACGATTTTCTTCACATAAGCTAATCCCAGACCAAACCCTTTTACCCTTTTTTTACGATCCTCTCCCCGGTAATACTTCATAAATACTTTTTTCTGCCATTTCTTGGGTATTCCCTTTCCCCTATCCGAGACAGCGATCACGATTCCGTTACCTTTCACATAACACCGTACGGTAACATCGACAATTTCATCCGAATATTTTACGGCATTATCCAGGAGATTCCGGATAACACAAAACAAATGAACGGGAGAAGCATATATCATAGGAACGGGTATACGATAATCCAACTCCATGCACACCTCCTTCTTATTCCGATTAGCCCATTGCTGCTCCTCTATCAATAACAAAATTCCCTCTCTCAAATCGAACATTTTCTTTTCGATATTGGTATCGCAAATCTGACTCAGGGAACTTAACAAAGAGGTACTGGCCCGTCGCATATTGTTCATCTCCGACTCCATAAGATCGTACTTTTTCCGTTCTCCTTCCGGAACAATCTCTCTCGTATTTTCCCGAAGTAAGTCAAGTAAAGTACTCATACTATTCAAAGGGGTATTAAAGTCATGAACAATCTGTTGCATCATTCCCTCCTGCAAAGAGGCCAATTTTCTTTGTCGCCGATTCAGATAAACAATCCCGGCCAAAAGGAATAACAGTAATAAAAACGAAATAAAAATACTTCCCAACTGTTGCCATGATCTCTCCAAAAACAGAGCCAAAGGCAGATCAAAATAAATAGTGAATGTCTCTCCTTCCTTCGATAAAAAAACAGGAGTAGCTATTTTATTTACCGTATCCTTTCCCGTATCGGGAAAAAACGACACAGGCTCTCCCGTCACTCCTTTAGCGACATAATAAAATTCTATTTTTTTCAAATTTTCCGGTAACTCTTCTCTCACCAAACGATCCAAGGAAGAGAAAAAAAACTTTGTCTCAATCCGCCCCGTATCATGGCGACCTTCAATCGAAGGTCGTTCATGAACAACTAAAACGAGCGAATCTATATTTTTCGCCAAAATACCCGTTACCTCATTCCCCCAATGTAATCTTTCGGCCCGATATAAACGGTGACAGATAATAATTTGATTTACAATAAGCAGAAGCAACATAACAAGTACAATCCCACCTATCGTTCCGAACAACTTTTTAATAACCATCCTGCCTTTTTTAAATTTACTACACTCTTACTATATTGTTTTACCGGAGTATCCGAAAAAATACCGCACATTTGTACCGGAGATAATCAATATCTCTCCCGGGACAAATATAGAGAATAATAAATACACAAAAAATGATGTTATGATCACTCTCGTCGATATTAATAAAATTTACCGGACAAAAGAGGTAGAAACACAAGCCCTCGAAAATGTGAATCTTTTCGTTGAAAAAGGGGAGTTTGTTTCTATTATGGGACCTTCCGGTTGCGGTAAGAGTACTTTATTGAATATTATCGGTTTACTTGATAATCCTACCAATGGCCAATTACTGATTGACAAGGTAGAAACGACAGGACTATCCGATAAAGTGAAAGCAAAACTCAGAAACCGAAAGCTGGGATTTGTCTTTCAAAATTTCCATCTGATCCAAGCTTTAAATGTTTTGGATAACGTAGAACTTCCCTTACTTTACCGAAACGGTACGACCTCTTCGGAAAGACGAAAAAAGGCCATGGAGGTATTGGAAAAAGTCGGGCTATCCCACCGATTAAAACATTTTCCCACCCAACTGTCCGGAGGACAATGCCAGCGGGTTGCCATCGCAAGGGCTTTGATCGGCGGGCCTGAAATTTTACTCGCCGATGAGCCTACCGGTAACCTCGATAGCAAGATGGGTTCTGAAATCATAGATATACTTACACAATTAAACAATGACGGTATGACAATCGTTATGGTTACCCATGATGAGAAGATCGCCCAAAAAACCAATCGTATTGTTCAATTCTCCGACGGTAAAATCATATGAAAAAGAAAATAGCCCTATACCTGAAGTCTGCACTCTATAACATAAGACAGAATAAGGTTTACGCTTTATTTTGCATAGTGGGCACGGCACTAACTTTTATTTTTGTAACGATCATATTGCAATTCGGAAATACCTTTCTCAACAACACCCCTCCCGGTGTTAATGTTGATCGTACTATCTCGGTCTCCTGCTGGGAAAAAGATCATCAAGGTCGATATTTGGGATATTTCACGAAAGAAGAGATCCCGAATATTATGAAACATGTGAAAGGATACGAAACGTACTCCTTTATTCAAGGACAACCCCTGAACCTTCTGATCAACGATCAGTTAAAATCGAACTTCATATATTATGTGAATCATGATTTTTGGAAAATTTATCAATTCCAATTTCTGGAAGGACGTCCTTTCACGGAAAAAGAACTCCAGTCTCCCGTTGCCGTCATCACCGAGAGTTGTGCCAAACTCTATTTCAGGAACGGTTCTGCCCTGAACCAAACGATGGAAGCACAAGGGGTAACCTACAAAGTCATCGGAGTTGTGAAAGATTTTTCTTTCATTGTCGTGAATCCGGCCGCAACGATCTGGGCTCCCTACGCATTCAACCACTTCTGGCCCAACAGAACCCGATCTTATGATCTTTACATTATGTTTCCGCGGGATATGCCGGAATCCCAAATGCGTAAAAACGTAGCCAATGCTTTTATTGCCTACAATAAAGAACAAAACCGGGAAATCGAAATCTATCCCGAAGATTTTAACACGATACTAAGTGGTAGAATGAACAGCAAGGGGATAACAGGCATGGATTACGAGTTTTTCCTCATGATTATTCTTCTATTGATTATTCCGGCAGTAAACATCATTACCCTCAATATCGCCAATACGGCTAACCGTTCGGAAGAGATCGGTATCAGAAGAGCCATGGGAGCCGGAAAGATGTCTTCTTTCCTGCAAATTATGACGGAAAATATTCTTCTTGTATTAACGGGTACGCTACTGGGAGTGCTGATCGTATACCCTATTTTTAACGGCATCAACAATATCTTGTTGACAGCTTTTGTCTGCGAGGGAAGCATTCTGTTTCCGGAACTGAAAATAAGCATCGTTCTATTTCAAGTACTGCCCTTGTCTATTGTCTTTAGTTTTCTTGCCGGAGGCTTACCGGCTTATTGGATAGCCCAACGCAATATAGCAGAAATATTGAAAGGAGGTAAAAAATGATCGCACATATTCTTAAACTAATCTGGAATCAAAGAAAGCATTACACAGGGATTTTTATCGAACAGATTTTAGTATTCATCATCTTGACAATCTGTATCCTCTCTTTCAGCGAAAAAGTCCGTCTCTACTTTTCTCCCGGAAACCTAAACACGGAAAATACCATTATTTTTTGGTTAAACGACGCCAATAATCATTCTCCGGAGGAGGTGGGCGAAAAGATACAAAGTCTTGTTTCGAAGATGAGACAAAAATATCCCTCCAGTATCATATCATACGGAGATTTAGCTCCCTATTTAAACGGAGGACAATTCACAAAGAGAGACTCTGTCGTCGTGGACAACCGCAAAATACTCACCAAGATCTATATGTCCGACAAAAACGGTCTGGCCGTCTACCAGCCTCAAATAGAAGAAGGAGAATGGTTTTCCGGTAATTTTCCGGAAGACGGAAGCCTGCCTTTGATCGTCAGTCGACAATTCTTGGAAGAGTCAGGCCTAAAGCATCCTATCGGAAAAAAAATCCAGTACGGTAACTATACCTATACCGTCACAGGGGTCATTTCCGGGATCAAAAACAATCCTTTTACTCCTTCGACCCCGACAATCGTCTTGCCGATAAACGATAAACAAGATGCAAGCTTCGGCGGATTCGACGTTAAAATCGTCGATAGCGATATCGACACCTATGTTCAGGATTTGTACAAAGAATTCAGGAAAGAGTTTCCTGACCCCCTTGATACCCCTACCATAGACCGGATCGAACAATGGAAAATGGGAGAGATATTAGAAACGATCATATCGATCTCATTACAGGCTATCCCGACTCTTTTTCTTTTGATCTTTGCCTTTATCGGCACTTTCGGCCTGTTCTGGATCTATTCCCGAAAACGAAAATCCGAATATGCACTACGCATGGCCATAGGATCCACTCGTTCCCGAATGATCTATCTCGTAATTATGGAAAGTCTGTTTATCACCGGCTTGGCCATGCTACCCGGCTTGCTCCTTTTCTGTTATATCTCGGATTTTACTCCAGGTAACTTATTTACCATGGGAATTACCGTATTCATTATGCTGTTGTTTGCCTTATTTAGTGCCTGGTACCCGGCTTATACGGTAAGCAAAATAAATCCCGCGGAAACCTTACATTATGAGTAACAACATCTGATACAATGAAAACAATATGGACCGTATTATTCGGTTTCCTTTGTCTCTCTTCCCCGGGACAAAAGGAGACCAAAGTGATCTCTTTGTCTGAAGCCATCGAGTTAGCCAAAAGACAATCTACTGATGCTATGATCGTTAGAAACCAATTTCAGGCTGCTTACTGGCAATATCGGAATTTTAAAGCAGATTTACTACCTAATATCACGCTAAAGGGTACTCTTCCGAGTTTCAACCGTACCTTATCGAGTTATTTAAAAGAGGACGGCAGTCATACCTTTGTTTCCAACAATTCTCTGTCCGAACAACTTTCGTTATCTATCTCTCAAAATATTCCATTGACAGGAGGAAGGGTCTCCATTCAATCCGAATTAGAGAGAGTCGATCAACTGGACGGGGAAAAAACGACCAATTATATGAGTATTCCTATCAGTATCTCTTTAAATCAACCCCTGATCTCTTCTCACCCGTTAAAATGGGATAAACGCATTGAACCGGAAAGATTCAAACAGGCCAAACAACAATTTGCCGTAGAGATGGAAAAAGTAGCGATTCAGGCGATCAATCATTACTTCAATCTGTTACTGGCCTTAATAAACGTGGATATTGCCCGGCAAAATCTGGAACACTCCTCCAAATTAGTGGAGATCGCATCGAGTAAAAAAGCCATGGGGCTTATTTCAGATAACGAATTGCTGCAATTAAAACTAAATCTATTGAATGCTTCCTCTTCGTTAATACAGACCCAGCAGGAATACGAACAAAAAATGTTCACCCTTCGCAACTATCTCGGCTATAACGAACAAATCAATATTAAACCGGAAATACCTACGGCATGTCCCGATATCGAGGTTTCTCTGGAAAGAGTAATGGAAATAGCAAATAAAAATAACCCATTCCGTTACGACATCGTTTGTCGATTACTGGAAGCCAAACAACAGATAGCCCAGGCAAAAGCGGAAAGCGGTTTTCAGGCGGACATATATGCGACAATCGGGTATACCGGAAGTAATACGACTTTTAAAAGAACATATCAAAACCTTCAAAACCGGGAAGCCGTCAGTTTAGGGATCACGATTCCTATTCTGAACTGGGGAAAAAGAAAAGGAAAAATCGAATTGGCACGCTCCCGGGAAGAAATTACAAAAGATCAGGTACGACAATCAAGGCTGAATTTTGAACAAAATGTCATTACTATTGTCAGGCAATACCAGGAACAACGACGACTAAACGAAATTGTCCAGCTGGCCGATACCATAGCCCAGCAACGCTACAAAACAGCGTACGAAACCTTCGTGATGGGACAAATAAGCGTATTGGACATTAATGCGGCACAAGTAGAGAGAGACAATGCAAAACGCAATTATATCAATCAATTATCCTCCTCTTGGACTCAATTTTATACCCTCAGGCAATTGACCCTTTTTGATTTTGAATTAAATAAAGATATTATCTACGACGAATTTAAAACCTTAAATTTCTAATCATGGACAGAGCGATTTCACCCGAAATAAAAAAACAACGGAAACAAAAACTAATACTGCAAATCATCATCATCTTCCTTTTTGCCGGGATTGGCTTTTATTCTCTGGTTTATCTGTTTCAACCCGGTATTGCAGCAAAAAATATACGGATATATACCGTCGATAAAGGCCCATTGGAGATATCGGTCTATGCCGTTGGAAAAATAGTTTCTCAGGAAGAACAGATCATTACCTCCCCCGTCTCTTCCAAAATTCTGGAAGTATATAAAAAAGCGGGAGAAAAGGTAGAAAAGGGAGAGGCCTTATTAAAACTCGACCTGGAAACCATAAAAACAGAATACGAAACCAAACAGGAAGAACTTCAAATGAAACGGAATAAACTGGAACTCCAAAAAGCTACCCTTGAAAATCAACTCTCTGAAATGCAAATGCAGATAGAAATCGACGAAATGCAACTCAAGCGATCAAAGGTAATGTTGTACAATGAAAAATACCTGGACAGTATAGGAGCCAGTACCAGCGATAAAGTACGACAGACAGAACTGGACTACAAGGTCAAACAGATGCAGTTCGAACAATTCAAACGTAAATTTGCCAATCAACAACGTACCTCGGAAGCCGAGATCAAATCTTTGGAATTGGACTATAAGATTGCCCGCAAAAACATCGACCTGATGTTTAAGACATTAGGCGAAGCTCAAATACGAGCTCCGCGTTCCGCCACTTTAACTTGGATCAACGATCAGGTCGGTTCTTCCGTCAATCAGGGCTCGGATGTAGCTATCGTTTCCGATCTTACCCGTTTCAAAATAGAAGCCGAAATAGCTGACGGATATGCCGATAAAATCAATTCAGGAAATCAGGTTACCGTAAAAATAGGAAACGAAAAGCTCTCGGGCACCGTAAACAACGTTACTCCGTCCGTAAAAAACGGTATGATCAAATTCACCGTTTTACTTGTAGAGAATAATCATCCCAAACTTCGATCCGGCTTAAAAGTAGATACACATGTTACATACGCTCTCAAAGAAGAAGTTCTGCGGATTGGGAACGGATCATACTACATAGGACCGGGAGAATACGATTTATGGGTTGTTTCAGAGGGAAAGGCATATAAAAAGAAAGTGATGCTGGGAGAAGGTAGTTTCGAGCAAGTCGAGGTTATCAACGGATTGGCAACCGGAGACCAAGTCATTGTATCGGACATGTCCCGTTACCAAAACGACAAAAAAATCCGTATCAAAAACTGACAATCCAATAATTCTGTGATATAGCGATTCAGTGATCCAAAATCAATCATCTAATCATTCAATCACTAAATCACAGAATAACAAAATCTCTATATTGTTATTTTCTAACCTCATAGGTCCTTTTTTATAGCACATTGTACCCGTCCCTGTGGGTTATATCATCTGAACGTAATTTATGATTTATAATTAACATTCAGATATTGCTATCTTTAAATCTAAAATCGTAAATCTACAATTTAAAATCAATTCATTCTCTAACCCCATACACCCTCTGAGACAGATGTTTTACCGCCACAACAAAAAATCCCGTCAATACAAGATTCAATACCAAACTGAGAATAGAGATAATCAACGCGGGCCCGCCTAATTGGTATCCCATAGCAATAACAATAATTCCAGCACCTACCTCTCCCCGGGTAAACATCCCCACGGAAAGAGCCAAACGTTCCAATATATTCCGGTCACGATAGAAAAACAAGGGGAACATCTTTCCCAGATTGGAAAGGAAAGTAACGACAACTACATGAAAAATCAGCATTCCCCACCCCGGCATAGCTTCTCCGCTTGTATCCAATCCGATAAACAACGGCGTACTCAACCCTACCAGAAACATAAAAAGATAAGAGACAAAACCGGAAACCCTCTCTTCGGTAACAGAGGTATGATGCACGGTTTTCATTACCATACCCAACACAAAAGCCGGTAATAGAACCTCAATATGAATAGCCCCATCCTGTCCCATCAAAAACTTCGTCAGCAAATAGATGCTTTCGAAAGCGGCCACAATACAAATCGAATAGATCACGATCGCCTTCCAGGATTGCGGAATATCTAAAGAACTCAACTTTTTCCAACCGAAAATCAATAGAACACAAACAACCAATATAATAGCAAACAATTGCCATTTAAAGCCAATCATCAATATCTGTAAAGGAATCATCAATAAAATAGTATCCAAATCATCAAAGATAGCTAACACCTGTGTTTTTTTATAGATCCACTCTTGTTTTAACCCGGCAGCCGCCAACATGGTAAATAAAATTCCGGCAGAAGTCGGAGCCGCAAATCGACTGATCAATAAATTTTTATCCCAGGATAAACCGGAATCAAGAAAAAAGATATAATAAATAGCAATAAAAATCCAGGGAACAGCAGCCGTGGCCATTGCTATAAAATAATCGGTAGTATAGGATTTCCATCTGGTCTTATCTAACTCGAACTCCCGTCCAACATTGATCATGATAAAAGCAAGACATATAAACATCAACCATTTGGATACTCCCGCCACTATTCCGTATGCCGCTCCCATTGCCGAAGGTAACACTTGGGAAAACAGTAAACCGCATAATAAAAAAATAGAAAACAAAAAAACTTTCTTCATTCGATTAATATATATTACGTAATTTTTCTAAGCCTCCGCAAAGATAATGAAATCCTCCACGCAGGCCGATAGTTTTAAAATGGCAGAGTCTTTAAATACAAATAACAAATATTAATAAAACTCAAACATCGGTTATTCATATTTAATAGTCTCCGGTTTAGATATACGATAATCGAAGAATCCGGTTCTACGCCGACTGGAAATATCTACGTCAAAAGAGTGAAAACCGGGTGGAACTTTAGGATAATAAGTCAAACGAATACTCACGTTCTTAAAAATCAAATTATCATTCCGCAAATTTACACTAACCCCGACCGCCCAATAAGTCTGAGCTTTCAATATGGACTTATTTCCTTCTGCCAAAGCACCGGCATCGACAAAACCGGTTAGCGAAGCACGGAATCCTCGTTTGATATAGGGTAAAAAAAGCGTCGTCGATAAAGAACCGGAAAGCCTTTGATTTCCTTGTAATGTATCGGTATCAAAACCTGTAATCTTGCTATCTTCAAAATAGATATAATCATCGTTGTTTCGTTTAATTCCTTTCACGTACTCCATGCTGCTGTAAAAACGCAAACGATGTTTAGACAGGTGATACAAACGACTAAAATAACTGGCTCCCAGTTTAAAAACCCCGCTTTCGAAATCATACCCATCCATAAAAGATCCCAAAGCCGCATGAAACGCGTAAAAACGATTCGTGTATTTATTAAACCAGGAGTAATGCCATTCCGTTCCCAGATAGCCGTTTTTTGTAAAATCGCCTCTTTCGTATCCATAAAGCAAAGCTCCATACAGACCGGAAGGGATATCCTCCGTCCGTCCAAAATCATAAATCAAATTGGCTTTAAAATACTTCAATTTCATAAAAGCGATCGCTCCGATAAACGTACTCCGATTATAATAATAAGAATTCGAATCGCTGGTTACAATCGGCCGATTGACAAATTGCGTTCCCATGTAACGACCGGTCAAATAAAGATTACGGGTAAAACTGTATTTTTCCCCTAAATAAAAAGATCTCCCTATCCATGTATCGAACAACCGATAGTTAAACAACTCCACGGGCTTCGTAATATCCCGGTCTACCAAGGTCGACGAGGAGTATATCCGGCTATAACCGATACCTCCCGCCCACTTTGTACGAGAGGTTTGAAAAGGCCTGTTCAACGAGAGCGTCAGCATATCCCTGACATAAGTATTCTCATAGCTTCCATAAAAATCTACCCGGGTAGAAAATAAATTATCGACCTGATATTCAATAAGATTACCCCAGCGTTGATCTTTTCTTCCCCGGTAGCTGGCCCGATAATGTACCTGATGGCCTCTTTTAAACAAATTTTTACTCTCTATACCTATATCCGCCGCATTTAAAAAATTACTCCAAACCTCTCCCGTCCAGGAAAATTCATCTTTACAGATCACCAGCAAATTCACCTCATCGGAATTTCCCGGTATCTCCTCTATCTCGATTAAAACATCATCAATATTGGAAAGCCGCTTTAATAAAACTTCATTCTCTACTAATTCAAAAGGATCTACCGCCATCCCGGGTTTTACCGTCAACTGTTTCTTTACGATCCGTTCCGAAGATTTCTGGTGTACATTATTAGCCATCATTCGCAACCAATCGAGACTATCCTGTTCGTATATCGTGTCCCTGACACTCGTCCCGAAAGGCGGAAGAATCTTAACGTAAATATCCCGGATTATTTTCCCCTTGTACTTCTTATACCGATCCTCACTATTTTCCGATTGGACGATATCGATATTATATTTTTTGGGATTAACAAAAATCATTTTATACAACTCTTTCGTCCATTTCCAACGATAAGCCGCATTCTTTATTTTCGTATATTCATAGCGAAGCGTATCACGAATCAGACTATCCGGCTGAAACACGCCGCTCTCGACAATTGTATCTCTCCAAATCTCCTTCTCCCCACGTACATTTTCCGACGAAGGTTGTGCATGACCTTGCCCCCCGACCAATACACACGCTAACACCAAAATCAGACTCCTAATCATTACTACTCTTTCTCTGAAAATTTACTCCGAGACGATCAATTTTTTAAATCCATCGGACATCCACACCTCTTGTTTCCCTTTATCGTCCAAATATACAAAACAAGCCTCCAATTCTGTATTCTTTTCTATGATTTTTTGAGCTTTTTCTCTCCCTAAAACCATAAAAGCCGTTGCATAAGCATCCGCCTCCATGCAGGTCGGAGCATATACAGAAGAACTCAATATATCTCGTTGAACCGGATAACCCGTTTTCGGATCGATCGTATGGGCATACTTTTTTCCATCTATCACGTAGAAATTTCGATAATTGCCAGAAGTTGCCAAAGCACCCTCTTCTATGGCAACGACCGCCTGCAATTCTCTCGTGGAAGCACTCACATCATCCACGGGTTTGTCTATTCCTATCCTCCAGGCACGACTCTTGCTGCTTATTCCTCGCACCCGGATCTCTCCTCCAATATCGACCATGTAATTCTTTACTCCCTTTTTTTCCAAGAAATCGGCTACCAAATCCACGCCTAATCCTTTGGCAATAGAACTTGCATCAAGTTGTACCCCCTCCATGGACTTTACAAGCCGCATGCCGTCTAAGGTCAATTTATTCATTCCGATATATCGTAATAAAGAATCTACTTTCCCTGCCGAAGGCAAGCGCTCGTTCTTAAATCCAAATCCCCAGGCGTTGGATAACGGAGCCACGGTAATATCAAAGGCTCCTTCCGTCATATCATATACTTTCTGAGCCTGAATAAACATCCGGACAAAAAGCGAATCGACCCGATCGCTTTCACCGCGGTTTATCTTCGTAATTACTGAATTGGGGTTAAACATAGAGAGAGAAGAATTTACCCGTTCCATCTCTTTTACAATAGTGGAATCATAATTCGCCGCACTCTCGTAAGAGATAGAATAATAAGTCCCGTATATTTTCCCCTCCATAAACTTGTATTCCTGCTGCCGACAACCAACAACGTTCAACACCAATCCGATAATCAATATCCAGTTCCTCATTTTATTCAATTAAAAATAGTACCCTAAACTAAAGTAAAAACCTAATTTCTTCGTCCAGTTTGACAGACTAAAAGTGACATCTATGGGTCCCACAATACTGTCGTACGAATAACCGGCACCGCCACCCCAGATATCATCACCACTCAAAATATCAAAAAAATTATCCTTTTGCTTGGCGTAATTTCCAATCAAAGAAACATAGTGATTCATCCCCAAACGATACCTGAGATGCAATTTAGCCACGACAAGCGAATTTTCGAACCGCTCCAGGTTTTGTATGCCATAAAAGGGCAATTGCTGTGCGACATATCTTCCGGCAACTTCCCCTCCCATGCTATTCATATAGGGATAAGCAACATTTTTTCCTATCAAAATCCGGCCGTAAATAGAAGGCAACATTTTTACCCGCCGAGTGATTGAAATGACAGAAGTAAAATCAAACCCCAAGGCAGAGAAAGGAGTCCCGTCATTATAAGTTACAAAATTATCCGTGTAAAAAGAGTAATCCACTTTTAAGGAACTCCCTCTCGTGGGATAATAGCGTTTATCAAAAGTCTCGACATGAGCCAATCCATAATAAACGAAAAATCCCTCCGGTTTCACGTTTATATTATGCTCCCGATCCGCGTATAAAAAAGCATCATAATCGAAATACTCATACCGTAAACCTAATTGAAACTTTAAGTTTTTAAAATAGATATCCGAAATGCTCAAATCTCCCCGATGAAAAGTATAAGTTATATTGTCTGTTTTTTTCCCTTTCACGTATATATTCAAATCATTGTATTTGAACATATAGGAAAGATTAAAACGTCTTAAAAAGGTATTCCCCAAAGAATAATCCAACTGCACATACGGGTTTTTACTCAGCCGACCGGTCAAGGAGAGACGGGAGCCTCTAAGAGTCCTATGACTGATGGTCGTATTTAATAAAATAGCTGCCATCTCTTCCGTATCGAAACGAAATCCAAGATTCAACGAACTCATGGATTTCTCCTTCAAAATCAATTCCAAATTACAGTTAGGAGCATTGGTTAAACGGTAACTGACGTGAGCAAACGCTCCCGTACCGTATAACTCCGCAATAGCCTGGTGTATATCGCGGGTAGTGATGTGAGTATAGTTCTTCAATCGTATTTTTCTCTTCAACCACTTTTCATCCCGTTCATCAATTCCTTTTATAACAATACGATTCACCCAAATCGTATCACTTTCAAGCAATTCGTTCTCTATCTCTTTTTCTTCTTTCGCCTCTTTCCCTATTCCGATCTCTTTCTTCAAAGCAATCAGCTCATCCCACTGACTTCTGGCAACCTCTTCTCCGCGCATGATTAAAGTATCGATAGCCTCCCGGGAGAAACTTGCCGCCGAATAAGGAGCAACATTCGGTTTTATATACACGTTCAATAACTTCTTATTCTCTTCATACTTTTGAATTCCCAAAAAAGAGGTCATCTGATCGATAATACCCGTTACGGACTCCAACCCTTTAGCATCCCTCAACTCAGCTTGTACATCAACTCCGATCAAAATATCGGCACCCATTTGCTTCGCCAAATCTGCCGGAAAATTATTAGAAATTCCACCATCAACCAATACCATGCCATTTTTAAGTACCGGAGCAAACACGCCGGGAATAGCCATACTCGCCCTCATTGATAAGGGTAAACTACCTCTATCCAAAACGACCTCCTTTCCGTCCACCAAATTACTGGCAACACAGGCAAAAGGGATAGGCAACCGGTCAAAATTCAATGAATCATGGTAACCGATCGTCAAATCGGAAAAAAGATTGTAAATATTTTGCCCGCTAATAAAACCGGATGGCATTTTTATCTCCCGGTTATTGTTAATCGGAATAGAAACCAAGTACTTCTCATTTACCTCTTTTTCGGAAAAAGGCAAATTATAACGGTATACCTTATCGCTCAATAAAAAGATCCAATCCTGTTTTCGTACCAGACTGTCCATCGTGTGGGCATCATATCCAATGGCATACAAAGCCCCCACGATAGCCCCCATACTCGTTCCGGCAATATAATCTATCGGTATCCCGGCCTCTTCCAACACTTTCAGTACCCCAATATGGGCCACCCCCTTAGCGCCCCCCCCACTCAACACCAGCCCCACCTTTTTACGCTGAGCATTCCCATCCAACACGACAAAAAAAACGATAAGCAACAATAACAATCGTCTCATACAAACATTTTTAATTCAGCTTTCATTACCCCTCCGTTCAATCTTCCCAAATGTAGTGATTTCTCCTGAATTCATCATCGTACCCGGCAAAAAAACATCTACTATTCACAAATTAAATCTATTAAAGAAATATCTATCTTTACATTTTTACAATAAAATAAAAAGGCTTTTACCGACGATTCGTTTTATTTCGCTATTTTTGCCAGAACTGTGGAAAAAAGGAAAAAATATGACAAAGATATTGGTAATTGATGACGAACGAAGCATTCGAAATTCAATGAAAGACATATTAGTGTACGAAGGGCATGAAGTCCTTTTAGCAGAAAACGGTATGGAAGGCTTGGTAACCGTAAAATCGGAAAAACCGGACATCGTTTTTTGTGACATTAAAATGCCGAAAATGGAAGGAATAGAAGTACTGGAACGCATTAAGGAGTTTTCCGCCGATACTCCCGTTATCATGATCTCCGGACACGGTACGATAGATACGGCTATCGAGGCGATTAAAAAGGGGGCTTATGATTTTATAGAAAAACCTCTGGACCTGAATCGCTTACTGATTACCATAAAGAACGCTACCGACAAACATCAACTCATACACGAGACAAAAACGCTGAAAAATAAAGTCAGCAAAAAATACGAGATGATCGGTCATTCAGAGGCTTTGAATCATGTACGCTCAATGATAGAGAAAGTAGCTGTTTCGGATGCACGGATTTTAATTACCGGCCCGAACGGATCCGGAAAAGAACTGGTTGCCCATCAACTTCACGAACTCAGCAACCGCCGGGATAACGCTTTTGTAGAAGTCAACTGTGCCGCAATACCCTCCGAACTGATCGAAAGCGAATTATTCGGACATGAAAAAGGAGCTTTTACCTCTGCCATAAAACAGAAAAAGGGAAAGTTCGAACTTGCTAATGAGGGGACCCTGTTCCTTGACGAAATCGGAGACATGAGCTTAAGTGCTCAGGCAAAAGTATTACGAGCCTTACAAGAACAAAAGATTACACGGGTTGGAGGAGACACGGATATAAACGTAGATGTACGGGTAATTGCCGCTACCAACAAAAATTTAAAACAAGAGATTGAAAAAGGAAATTTCAGGGAAGACTTATACCATCGCCTTAGTGTCATTATTATCGACGTTCCGCCTTTAAACCAAAGAACCGAAGATATCGAACCGTTAGCCAACTATTTCATCAACGAGATTTGTTCGGAAATGGGAATTGCCACCAAAGCGCTTACCCCGGATGCCGTCAAAGCTTTAAAGGAATGCGATTGGACGGGTAACATTCGGGAACTTCGTAATGTCGTAGAACGTTTGATTATTCTCTGCGGTCAGACCATCACAAAAGAAGATGTTGAAATGTACAGGTAACGAGACACTATGGGAAAAGACAATAAATTACATATAGTCCTATTGGGACGCAGAAATAATGGAAAAAGTTCTCTTATTAACCTATTAACGGGACAAGAGATTGCCATTGTTTCCGAGATTGCCGGAACTACAACCGACACGGTTAAAAGAAGTTATGAAATCCCGGATTTTGCTTCCGTTATTTTCATAGATACGGCAGGAATTGACGATTCCGGAAAACTCGGAGAAAAACGGATAGAAAAAACTCGAAACGCAATCGCACAAGCCGATATCGCCATCGTCGTAATCGCCCACAACCGATTCGGTCAGGAGGAAGAAGAATTAATCAACGAGCTAAAAAAGTTAGAAACTCCTTTTATCATCCTTCACAACAAAAGTGACGAAGAGGCTCTGCTTCCCGATCTTGGAAGCAAATTAGTCAAAACATACAACTGTCCCGTTATCGATTTTTCTACTTTTACTCGACAGAATCATCGCATTATCGAAGCATTGAAAGAAGTATGGAAGGATCGGCAGCAGGGACCGAAATCTCTAATAGGAGACCTACTCACTCCCGGAGATATCGTTCTGTTGATAGCCCCCATCGATTCCGAAGCTCCGGCCGGACGTTTAATCTTACCTCAAGTACAAATGATCCGGGATATTCTGGATAATCACTGTAGCGGAATCGTCTTGCAACCGGAAGAGATCGCCTCTTTTCTGGAAAATACCAAGATTCGTCCTAAAATGGCCATCACAGACAGTCAGGTTTTTAAAAAGGTAGCCCCCATCGTACCTACGGAAATACCCCTGACCAGTTTCAGCATCGTTTTGGCCCGGCATAAGGGTAATTTTGAAGCTTATTTAGAAGGAACGGCACAGATTGAAAACCTAAAAGAAGGAGACCGCATACTCATGCTGGAATCCTGCTCGCATCACGTTTCCTGTGAGGATATCGGACGCCATAAAATTCCCAACTGGCTCCAAACGTATACCGGTAAAACATTTACATTTGACTTTATCGTGGGATTGGATGCCATTACTCGTCCCATCACCGATTACGCGATGGTTATTCAATGCGGAGGATGTATGATTACCGGTAAACAATTAAAAAACAGGCTTCAACCTGCCATCGATGCAGGAATACCGGTTAGTAATTACGGCATGACGATCGCCTACCTGCACGGCATTTTCAACCGGGCCATAGAGATATTTAAAAAATCGGGAAATTGAAAACTTCCCGATTTTTAATATGAAAGAATCGCTAAAATTACAATATAAAACCAAATCCGATGGAATACGGGTGAACCCCGGGAGCTATAGAATTATTAAACAGATGAGTTAAAGTATAACTGCCCCATAGGCTTACGCCCTCGAATCCCATTCTCAACACGTAGTCCACTTTAACCGGAGCCATCCCATAACTTCCCGAATCTTTCTGTATCCGTTTACTTCCTCTATCGTTTTTATAAACGATTTTAGTCTTGGAGTGAAGCCGGAGTCCCCCCATAAATCCAGTAGATACGTAAAATATATTTTTATTCTTCGTGCGATACTGATATTCCATCAGGATAGGCAAAGTCAGGTATAAGATTTTAAACGTACTCCTTTTAGGACGATCGATTCCCAGTTCCGACAGAGGAAGGGGTTGTAACTGTCCCATTTCATCCTTATGCAGAGTAATATTACGATCAAAACGTAAACGCTGGTACTCCAATCCCAAACCGGTAACAAAACCGAAATTCAAATTTACCGGTAATGAAAACTGAGAAAAATTGAATTGCATCGCAAATGAATTAGCCCAATCCAGCGTTAAAAAACGATCCCCGTCGTATTTGGAATAATCGGTATTTCCAAAATTCACAAATCCGAAATAAAACCCTCTCCAATTTCCGGTAAAACGAGAATCATCACGTTGATTATCTGTATCCAATAGAGTTATTTCATATATCAATCGACGGATTCTATCTTTTTCTCCAGGGGGTCTTACAAGCGTATCCCACACAATAATTTCCTCCTCTTTCCCTATCGAATCTTTGGATTGTTTCCTTTCTCTTAGTGAATCTCTTTTATGCCAGGAATCATTTATCACGACAGAATCCGTTTGAGCTGAAGCCGTAATGCATTCCAATAAAAACACACAGACAATAATCATCAATTTCATAATTCTAATTTTTATCTCATTTATAATCATGTTATCTACCACAAAACATATTCTTTCCGTTCCTTATTCTTTAAACGTTCCTTCCAGTCTCTTCCCGCCTGAATTAAATTGGATAAAAAGCTATCCGCTATTTTCAAATCCGGAATCAACGTGTAATATTTTTTGTCCTGTTCTGCAAGCTGGTCGGAAACAATCTCACGTTTCATAATCTGCAAATCTACCTGAGGGACTAAAATAATTTCCTGACCAATAGCGATCTGTCGATCGGCCGGAATAATCGACATAACCTCTATCCGCTGAGCGGTTTGCAACGGCTGCTCGACAGATACAGGAGTCCGCTTTTTCAAATGCCGAACGGAGACCGTTGCTTCGGATTTCACAGAAGAGCTATCGGGAACATCTACTTCTTCTTTAAATATAGAAGGTACAACAGGCGTCTTAGATGTTATTTCTCTACTTTCCAAACGAGCAATAACCGGAGAAGAAAGATTTTCTCCCGTTTTATCCTCTCCTATCCAGTAAAACATAATCCCGAACAAGATCAATAAAAGGGCGGCAATACTTCCGTAACGCACCATTCCGTATAGCCATCCGGACCATCGGTATAGGTTTCTCTTTTCCGGGTATCGAACAGAGAGATCCGGAAGCATTTTTAATCGCGAGTAAACAGATACCACCTCACGAAATCTCTCTTCGTTCATCTCTTTCGTTACTCTTTTCCGTTCATCCTCAGTTAAAACATTCTCGGAAGCAGCAATAGCATAATAGTCCATCCTTCCGTCCTGATTTTTTTGTTTCAGGGTAGATTTTCCTTCGAAACTTAATGGAGGAGGTATTAATTTTACTTGCTCCATTTCTTCCGTCCGCTCCAACAAATCCGGATGCCGGAGCCAAAAAGCCTCCAGTTCTTTCCGCAATGCCTCTGGCAATACACCCTCCATATAATCAATAACGTAACTCTCGTAATTCTCTTTTGTTATCATATCTCCCTCCTTAAATTACTAAATCAGGTCTACGGATAAAATCTTTCATATACGCTCTGGCCCGAAAAATATATACTTTCACCTGTGTCTCATTTAACCCCGTTATCTCTGCGATCTCCTGATAAGAATAGGATTCGTAATCCCGCAATAACACCACCGTTTTTTGTATGGTTGGCAACTTCGCCAACGCGGACTCCAGAATCTCCTGCAAATCGGGGGAATTACTATATTCCACCGAAAACCGATTACCGATCTCTTCAATATCGCCGTATTTATGTTCCCGACGAAGAAGGTCTATCATACGGCGATAAGCCGTGGTATAGAGAAACGATTTTGCCTTACTCTTCTCTATAGTAGAGAGCATTTCCCATAATTTCAAAAAACTATCCTGCACGATATCCTGCGCCATCTCCCTCGAACGACATGCCTTATAAAGAAAACGGAATAAACCATCCGAAATATCATCCACCGATCGGTTATACTCTGCTCTTGTCATTTCGTCTTCATTTCAGGTATATCACTCTCCCATAGATTAATCCGTTTGATGATTCGCCAACGAAAATATTCCGGTTCTTCCCCTTTTCTAAAAAGTAATACGCCCTCATTCTTAGCATTCACATCATTATATTTTCCCAGAATCAATTTCGTACCGTTCTTTAACTCCACCCAAGTATATTCATAGTTTTTCGGCTCAATCTTTTTCACGTAACGAAGAGGCAACGCGTAAACCGTATTTCCATTCCTCCCTTCCAATAATTCAAAATCCATCGCTTCATCCAAATCATACACCAAAATCCCTTCCATCATCCTACCGTCATGATCCTCCACCCTTCCTTTCAACCGAACAGGTTCCGAGAAATCCTCATATCCCATTTGTTTTATATCTTCTAAAGCAACCGTTTCAAAAGAGATAAAATCAGGCCACTCCACACATACCTGTCCCACGGATGCCATACTAATAAAAATTCCCCGATTTTCCTCGTTCACATCACTTTCTCCCCACATACTTACCTCTCGGCCGCTTTTTAAATTCACAACACTTACAAATCCCTTTTTTCGAATAGAAACAATATTAGAAAAAGCTATTCTCGCCCCATATTTTCCGATTATCCCGCTAATGGTCTGCCTTAAAGAATTTTTATCCCCATTCCATCGAACGATTCCCTTAAATTTCCCGTATGGAGTCGTTACCATTCCGACGATGGGTACATCCCGAGGAGCAGAAAAATCCTTCGGAGCTGCACAGAATTCGACTTCACTTATCAATTCCCAGGAAAGCATCTCGACTTCACCATCCCTCTTTTCAATCGAAATATTTTCCCCTATATCATGTAACGAATCCTTTCGTAACTCAATGATATTTCCATTTTTTATTTGCAACTCAACCCGGTCGGCTGCTATCGGACGAATACTCTTTATATTGCCAAAACGGCAAGAAAAAACATGTATTCCCGGCTCTGTATGAAAATCATTTTTAAATAAAACAGAATCTTTTCCCTTGAAATAAGAGATATACGGATTACTTATTTTCATGGCCGTAAATAAGTCTACCCAGTACAAGTTATTCTTCCCCCACGAAATGTATCCTGTAATTTTTTTATTGGTTACCGTAGTAACTTCCCCGAATATTCTAACCTCATTCACTCCGGCCCATAGTCCTTGCCACATACAGACGAACAATACGATGAAAAGATTTGTTTTTATCATGTGTTTCAATTTATTTCAATTCTATGACGAACAAATATCGTAAATAGTTACAAGCAAAAAATAATTTTAACTAAAAACAAAAGTCCGCACAGGAATAACTATAATCGTAAATGACATTGATCATTTATATCGTCTCCGAAACGGATCATCCGGAATACACCAAATTTGACCAGAATAAAAAAGAGGCGTTGTTTCACGATGGAAAAACAACGCCCCTATTACTGAATTCTTTTACAAAAACTTTTTACGATTCGGAATTCAATTTTTTAAATCCTTTTCCCAATATCTCTTTCGCATCCAGAATCGTAACAAAAGCATTCGGGTCAATTTGATAAATAGCTCGTTGCAAGGTTGCCATTTCACGACGATTAACCATGGTCATGATCATCTCCTTCTCCGTCCGGTTATACATTCCCTGAATCGGAACGATAGACCCTCCCCGCTTTATATCCGTCAAAATAAAATGACGGATATCTTCCACTTTATCCGATATGATGAAAAAGGTTTTTTCATTCGTAAATCCTTGCAATACGATATCTATCGTTTTACCCATCAAGAATATAGCTAACCAAGAATACATCGGCACCTTCCAATCCTGAAACATCAGGAAACCAAATACAACGATACAGGAATCCACGGTCATCTGAAGCTGTCCTAACGGTTGATGTGTCCACCTATGCAATATATTCGAAAGTACATCCGTACCCCCGCTCGAAGCTCTGGTTTTCAATATCATACCCACTCCCACTCCCATGACAACACCACCGAAAATACAAGCCAGCAGAACCTCGTCCCCTAATTTAAACGGATCCAGCAACCCGTTAACCGGAATAGGTTCCCCCATCAACGTTAGAAGTATTGCCGGTATACTGTCGGCAAATACGGCCACCAAAATAAAACAAACAAACGTTTTAACACCAAACTGTGGTCCCAGAACTTTCATTCCCAATAGACTCAACGGCAAATTAAAACAGAGCGCCGCCATACCGATCGGGAATCCCCACATATGTTGCAATACGATGGTAATACCGTATATTCCTCCCGGAACAATCTTGTAAGGAGCCATAAAACAACTGTACCCTAATGCCAAAATAAACGCTCCGCCGATTAGCAAGGCATAAGTCTTAAACCATTCTTTCGTGAAAGGTTTTTCTTTCATTAACGAAAATGCCATTCGAATTCCTATTTTAAATTATATAACAACAAACATCACGGCCTGTAAAAACAGCACCTCCTGAATCAGGCCGCGAATATAGGAGGCGAAATGCTATCAAAACATGACTTTTGTCATACCTTATAAGGAATTTATTCGAAAGAGAAAAATAATATTTACCGATTTTTTTATTTTATATTTTCTAAAAAAGAGCTATAATTGCACACATCATTAAAAGTGTGTATTAAATTTGAGATCGAAATTACAAATAACTCAGGCCAGAATCATCGACGTGGCACAAAAGTTGTTTACAGAATTAAGTTTCTATCGAACAACAATGAAAGATATTGCAAGTACCGCTAAAATCAGTCGCCGTACGTTATATACTTATTATAAGTGCAAAGAAGATATTTTCAATCAGATTGTTGATCAAAAAATAGAACTGATTCATCAAAAATTAACGAAGGCAACAGCAACGGCTTTGCCAGCCGATAAAAGACTAAAGTTATATATTAAAGAAAGATTTTATTTGATCGCCGAATTAATGTGTAATAGTGAGTACATCAAAAAAACATTTTTGTATAACAACAGTCGAATTGAAATTTTAAGGAAAAATATAGATGCAAAGGAGCTGGAATTATTAGAAGATATTTTTAAGGAGGGGGTTCAAAGTGAAATTTTTACGATTAGCGATTCTAAAACATTTGCCGCTTTTCTACAACCTGTTTTTAAAAGTCTCGAATTCGGTTTTATCCGAAGATATGAACACGAACCTATAGATCAGATTATTAATGAATATACTCGTATTCTATTTTATGGTATTATAAAGAAATAGTTATATTACATGGAATTATTTGTCAACAATTTTGCACATTATATACCCACGGAAAGAGTTCCGAACTCTTACTTCAAGCCTGTAAACGGCTTGGACGACGAATGGATTTATACCCGGACAGGAATAAAAAATCGAAGCAAGGCAAGTGCTATGGAAAACACGAATACCATGGCGATTGAAGCCGTCAGGAACCTGCAACAAACACTTCCTTACCCGATAGAAGAGATCGATCTTATCATCGCCGCCACGTATTCTCCCTATGATACGGTAGCTACAGCGGCACATATGGTACAAAGGGAATTTAAGATACATAATGCCAGATGTCTAAGCGTCACGGCAGCCTGCTCCTCTTTCATCAACGCAATGGAGATAGCGGAAGGCTATTTCTCTATGAAGAAAGCTTCCAAAGCTTTGATTATCGCTTCCGAGCACAACACGGCGTATAGCAATGCGACTTGTCCGCAAAGCGGTCATCTTTGGGGGGACGGAGCCGTTGCCATTGCCATTTCTCCCGATAATTATAACCGGAAAGATGCAAAAATATTAAATATATATACCTGTGGTATGGGAGATATAAGCAAAGCCGATACGGCCGTTTATCTCCGGCCTCAACACGGAGGTATCGGCATGCCGGAAGGAAGAGACGTGTTTATCAATGCCTGTCATTATATGATAGAAGCACTTAAAAAAGTGGTATCCAGCCAAGGGAAACAATTAAGCGATCTGGCTTTTATTTCTCCTCATCAAGCCAATAAGCGAATCATGAACACCATCGCCCGACAAATCGATTTTCCCGAAAACCACATTTTATCCAACATAGAAGAGATCGGTAACACGGGATGCCCCAGCTGTGCCATAGCTCTATCCCAAAACCTGAGCCGGGTCCAAACCGGCGATCTCGTCGCCCTTACCGTATTCGGAGGAGGTTACTCCTGCGGTGCCGTTTTACTGCAATTCTAATTTAAGAAAGTTTTATTATTAAAATACGCGAAACGGAGGTTTATCATTAAACTTCCGTTTTACGTTATTTCAGGCAAAAATAGTATTATGTCGAAAATAAAGATGACAACAAAGACTTATTCTTTTATCGATTCCACGTAAAGTTGCCCTGCTTGGTATTTTACGATCTTAACCCGACTCCCCTTAGGAACATACACCCCTAAATTGGAAACCGCATCGTATTGCTCTCCGTCTACAGATACTTTACCAGCCGGACGTAAATCGGTTTCGGCAACACCCTCCTTACCTAATTCCTGTTTCGCCGTCATATCCACCCCGACAAAACCGGAATCCGCCGTCTCTTCAGCCTGCAACGACCATCCCAATCTCCTGGAAGCAAACAATCTACGACTCAACCATATACTACCGAACAAGGAGATCAAAGAACAACTTATTACAAAAAAGATGGAACGAATAATCGCCCGAACGAAATCATTGAAAAAATCAAACGATACATCATCGATCCCGGCCAACACTAAAGAGGCTATTATGCAAATAATCCCCGATATTCCGGTAACCCCGAATCCGGGAATGACAAAAATCTCCAGCAAAAGCAAAATAACCCCGACCACAAACATGATCAATTCGATATTATTGGCAAATCCTTCCAGATAAAGAGGGGCAAAATAGAGCACGCAGGCAGTCAATGCCGCTACCAAGGGAAAACCGACTCCCGGAGTCTGCAATTCGAAATAGATCCCTCCGATAATAATCATGATCAAAATTCCCTGCACGATCGGATGAATCAAAAAACCGATCAGCTTATCCATTCCCGTGGCATGATACTCTTTTATCTCGTAATCGGATATTCCCTCGCTCTCAATGACCTCGCTTACGCTCTCCGCAATCCCATCGCAAAAACCGAATTTCATCGCCTCGCGAGGGGTAAACGTTACAATCTTACCGCTATCGGTTACCCCCGCTATCGCTATCCGTTCATCCACCATAGCTTCTGCTATACGAGGGTCCCGTTTCCAACGAACGACCGTATCCTGTCCGTTTACAATCGTATCCATCCCGTGTGCCTGAGCTGTAGAACGAATCATGGAGCGCATATAAGACTGATATTTATCGGGCATAGCTTCCCCCGTTTGATTTACAACCGTAGCAGCCCCGATATTGGCCCCTTCCCGCATATATATCCGGTCGCAAGCCAACGAAATCAAAGCTCCCGCCGAAGCCGCATTATTATCTATAAAAACCCAGCTCGGACGCTTATCGTTCAATATCAGACTCCGCAACGAGTCGGCATAGACAACCATGCCCCCGTAGGTATTCATATGAATCAATATATAATCGGCTTTCGCTTTGTCCGCCTCCTCGTAGGAGCGTTTTACCAACCGCCATACACCCGGTCCGATCTCATCCTTTATATCTACTTTAAAAATGATACTCTTCTTTTCTTCTGCCATACCGGAAAAGAACCAGCATAACAAACCGATAATCAATACAAATCTTCTCATCATCTATTATTATAAATTTAAAACAGGCTTCACCTGTTTTCTATTCGATTTTCAGTATTTATATACTCTTCAACCACTACAGTCCCTGCAACCACGGAAAATAAAGAAACTATACTGCAAGCGATTACCCGTAAAAAAGGAATCGCCAACGACAAGGCAAAAATAGTCCCGATTCCGATAACGACGCCGGCATTTCGCTTCATATAACGCATACTCTCCTTTACCTTAAAACGCTTCCGCTCGATAGCATAATCCATAAAGGCAAAACCATAAAAATAAGCAGATACGATAAAGGTCAAAACAGGAGTAATCAAACCGACCACGGGAAGAAACGACCCGAAAAACAAAAAAATCATCAACAAGGTTTGAAACAACATGCACCTTACAGCAACCACTACTCCCCTCCCGATTTCCCATAGTAATTGTTTGAGATCGAAAGGATAATTAACCCTGGAAAGACGAGCTTCCACCCGTTCGGATAACCAGGAATATACCGGAGACATCACGACCATTACGATATAGCCTCCCCAGGTAATAAACAGAAAGAAATAAAACACCCGAATCAAAAAACGGATGACAAAACCGACCCCTTCATTCAACCATTCCAACCAGGAAATCCCGGCAATCCAAGCGGTAATCTTCTGTTGTACAATGTCAGACAAGCTCTCCCCCCAAGAGGCTGCAAAATAGTTTCCGGCAAGAAACAAAATAAAGGCTACCAACAAGGGTAAAATCATAAACCAACGGAAAGAACGGCTAAATAATATGCGCCCTGCTTCCCTGTAACTTTTTATACCGAACCATAACCCTTGAAAAAAAGCCATATCCTTAAAATCCTTAAAAAAACTACTGTAAATCTATGCTATTTTTTTGATTATTCTCTATTTTCAAGTAACAATTCCCATTTTTTTATACTTTTGCATTTAAGAGTTTTTCCTCAATTTCATTATGGATGTGTTCATTTAAAAATAAATTATACTATGCAATCATTAACAGCGATTTCACCGATTGACGGAAGATATAGAGATAAAGTCGAAGGATTGGCAAACTATTTTTCTGAAAGTGCTTTAATCCGCTATAGGGTAATGGTCGAAATCGAATATTTCATCTCCTTATGCGAACTCCCTCTTCCTCAATTAAAAGATTTCGATCATACACTATTTGACAGTCTAAAAGAGATATACCTGAATTTTACCGTAAAAGATGCGGAACAAATCAAAGAGATAGAGAAAGTAACCAACCACGACGTAAAAGCCGTGGAGTATTTTATCAAATCCAAATTCGATGAACTTCATTTACAACATTACAAAGAATTCATTCATTTCGGATTGACATCTCAGGATATAAACAATACAGCCGTTCCCTGTTCATTCCGGGACGCCGTGCATGATATCTATTATCCCCTGATAGACGAATTGATCGCCAAACTGGAAGAGCTCACCGAAGAGTGGAAAGCCATTCCCATGTTAGCCAAAACCCACGGCCAACCGGCATCCCCCACTCGTTTGGGAAAAGAGATCAAAGTGTTTGTTTACCGTCTGACCAAACAGCTGGATCTTTTAAAAAAGATCGCTTGCTCGGGAAAATTCGGAGGAGCAACCGGTAATTTCAATGCCCACCATATCGCCTATCCCGAAATTAATTGGACGGAATTCGGTAATAAGTTCCTGACTGAAAAATTGAAAATCGAACGGGAACAATACACGACACAAATTTCAAATTACGATAATTTTGCGGCCGTATGCGATAACCTAAGACGTCTTAATAATATTGTCATCGATTTGGACCGGGATTTCTGGACATATATTTCTATGGCTTATTTCAAACAACGCATAAAAGCAGGAGAAGTCGGGTCCTCAGCGATGCCTCATAAGGTAAACCCCATCGATTTCGAAAACTCAGAGGGAAATTTGGGCATCTCCAACGCCATATTGGATCATCTGAGCAATAAATTACCGATTTCCCGTTTGCAACGAGATTTAACCGACTCTACCGTACTACGGAATATCGGTGTTCCGTTAGCTCACACGGTAATCGCATTCAAATCCACACTTAAAGGATTGAATAAACTGATTATCAACCCAACGGCCATTGAAGCAGACCTGGAGGAAAACTGGGCGGTTGTTGCCGAAGCCATCCAAACGATTTTGCGCCGCGAAGCCTACCCGAACCCTTATGAAGCGTTAAAAGCCCTGACGCGGACAAACAGTAAGGTGACACAACAATCGATTGCCGAGTTTATCGACACCTTAGAAATATCTCCGGAATTGAAAGAGAAATTAAAACGAATTACTCCTTCGAATTATACTGGAATCTAATTCGATATTACCGGATACGATCCGGTAATATTTAACTCCGTAATACCATTATATGCACGATCTACTAATTATATTCAAAAGGTTTATTCCTCCTTACAAACTGAAGCTGACCAAAAGTATCCTCTTCAATTTCCTGCATGCTCTTTTCGGCAGTATTGCCATAGCCATGCTTATGCCGGTTTTGGGAATCATTTTTGACAATCAAAAAGATGTTACCGAACTTCTCCCGTTCGCACTTACAAAAGAAGCCGTCAGTAACAATTTTTACTATTATATCACGCAAATCAAACATGCATTCGGCCCCTCAACGACTTTGATTTTTGTCGGTGTTCTTGCAGTAATAGCTACCGCTCTTAAAACCGGATTTGCTTACTTGGCAGCCTACGAATTGATTTATATCCGGAACGGTGTCGTGAGAGACATTCGTCGTAAAATTTACAGTAAGATATTATCCCTGCCTCTCCCTTTTTTCTCGGAAGAGCGTAAAGGAGACATCATCTCTCGTATGACAGGAGACGTCCAAGAGGTGGAAGCTTCCGTGATGAGTTCTTTGGACATGCTTTTTCAAAGTCCCATTCTGATTATCGTATATCTGACAACCATGTTGATTATGAGTTGGCAATTGACCTTATTCGTCTTTGTCTTACTCCCCATCATGGGAGGTTTGATCGGTAAAATCGGTAAGAACCTGAAACGGCATTCCTGGGAAGGGCAAAATAAAATGGGAGAAATACTATCTCTCATGGAAGAAACGCTATCGGGATTGCGTATTATCAAAGCCTTTAACGCGGAGAAAAAAATGAAAAACAAATTCTCGGAAGAGAACGAGGCATACCGTCGCATCCAAAACCGATTGATGCGCCGCCGTTCATTAGCCCATCCGGTCAGCGAATTTTTAGGTACCATTGTCATCGTCATCGTCCTTTGGTTCGGGGGATCATTGGTGTTAGAGCACCGAGGAGCCTTAGATGCAGAAGCCTTTATAGCCTATATTGCCCTATTTTATTCCATTATCAATCCGGCTAAAAATTTAACGAACGCCTATTACAGCGTACAAAAGGGATTGGCTGCCATGGACCGAATCGATATGATTCTGGATACTCAACCCTCGATTCAAGAACCGACAGAACCGCAACGACTTGAAGAATTCCAAACGAATATAGAATACAAACAGGTCAATTTCTCCTACAACGATAGCAAACAGGTTCTGAAAAATATCAATGTATCCGTTCCCAAAGGAAAAACGATCGCTCTTGTCGGTCAATCCGGTTCGGGAAAAAGTACGTTTGTGGATTTATTGCCCCGTTTTTATGATGTCAATAGCGGGGCTATAAGCATAGACGGCATCGATATCCGTAATCTGACGTTTCACAACCTGCGGGAACTAATGGGAAATGTCAACCAAGACCCGATCCTGTTTAACGATACGATATACAATAATATCGCTTTCGGAGTAGAACAAGCCACGAAAGAAGAGATCGAAAACGCCGCCCGCATAGCCAATGCCCACGATTTTATCCTACAAACCGAGCAAGGGTATCAAACCATAATCGGAGACCGGGGATGTAAACTAAGCGGAGGTCAACGGCAACGGTTGAGCATCGCACGAGCCGTCTTGAAAAATCCTCCGATCATGATTCTGGACGAAGCAACTTCGGCCTTAGATACGGAATCGGAAAAATTAGTACAGGATGCGTTAGATAACCTGATGAAAAACAGAACATCTATCGTTATTGCCCACAGACTCTCCACGATCAGGAATGCAGATCTGATCTGTGTATTCCACGAAGGAGAGATCGTGGAACGGGGACGCCACGAAGAACTGCTCGCCCTAAACGGCATATATGCCAAACTGTATAATATGCAAAATTTCTGATTATGGAAATTGAAGCCCAAGTACTTGGTCAACAGGTCGCCTATCCCACGAATTACTGCCCGTCGATACTCGTACCCGTTCCTCGTAGCTTAAACCGGGAAATGTATGACATCCATCAACCGGAAGAACTTTTTTGCGGTTACGATACCTGGCACGCCTATGAAGCAGGATTTATCACACAAAAAGGACTTCCCGTTTGTGGTATTCTTAAGATCGTATACCCCTCTACCAGCGAAAAGTTAGTGGAGAGCAAATCCCTGAAACTCTATTTGAATTCCTTTAATATGACTCGCTTGGGAGAAAATGCCTCCGAGGGAATCAATTTATTTACTCAAACCGTTCAATCCGACCTGCAACAATTATTGAATACCTCCGTTCGGGTCTGTTTTCATGAAAAACTTCCCGAATGTATGCCGTTTGATTTTGAAGGTTATACTCTACTTGAAGAACTTCCCGCGAACCAAGAAACAGAATTCACGGAATATAACGAGGCTCCCGCCCTCCTCCGACAGGCAATCCAGCCCGGAGGAGAGATGAAAGTATATAGCAATCTGTTAAGAAGCAACTGTAAGATTACCAAACAACCGGATTGGGGCACCCTGTACATCAGAATAAAGGCGCAACAATTACCTTCTCCTGTTTCCCTGTTGAAATACATCGTCTCCTTACGAAACGAGAACCATTTCCATGAAGAGATATGCGAGATGACCTATAAACGCCTATGGGATCTATTTCATCCGGAAATACTTTCTATCAGCTGTTTATATACCCGCCGCGGAGGTATAGACATATGTCCCTCCCGGGCCAACCGGAAAGAGTACCTTCCCTCTTGTCTGCATACTCCGGAAATATTGACCCGAAGAAGTTTAAGACAATAATAAAAAAACCGACCTTAACAGATCGGTTTTATTTTGTCATTTTTTGTGCTTTCAATTAAAATCTCCAACCAGCAGAAAGCTGAAACAATCTATTCTGGTTATTATCTCCGAATGCATCTTTATCTATAGCGTTAGATAACCCTAAATTATAACGGGCCGATACCATCAATCCCATATCGAAATGGTAAGTAGCTCCAAGAGCAAAGGTCAATCCGACCGTATTTAATTTCCGGATTTTCTCTTTTACGGTAGTTCCTCCCTGTTTAGCCACATGTTTTCCGTTTAGCACTAAATCCAATTGCGGACCGCAATCGATACTGAGAGCTTCCAACACATAGAATTTGGCCAATACCGGAATATTTAAATAATTCAATCTCGATTTTATTTTTACCCCTTCAACTTTATCGCGAGCTCCTTGTCGAGAGTATAATAGCTCGGGCTGCAAACCGAAAAAGTCGTTGAATTTAAACTCGGCAAACGCACCTATATGAAAGCTGAATTTATTATCCATTTCAGAATTATGCAGGTTGGAAAGATTAAAACCGAATTTCGGTCCGAAATAGAATTCAGTTCCCGTAACACCTTCTACCCTTGCCTTAAACAAACTTTGAGCGCTTGCTGTACCACACAATACAACCGCCGTCACCACCATTAATACTAATTTTTTCATTTTCTAATAATTTGTTTGGTTTATTATTCTAACTATCAATCATCTACACAATAAACACGTTGATAATCGTTACAAATATATAAAATTATCCAAACAAAAAGCAGGCCAAATAAAAATTACTATTCAGGAAACCGTCGAAGTCAACAAAAACAGCATATGAAAAAATAAGACATCACGTTATTATATTCTCAGGAAATGCAGTAAAATTTTTCCTGTTCAACTTCTCAATCCGACTACCGGAAGAAGTCATTTTTCACTTTTATGTTATAATCCAATCATTTTACCGGATGCCAAAACTTCCCGTACCGCATGACAGAACCCGCAAACCATCTCAGCCCATCCCATCCACGTGTAAGCAACGATACCCGTGATGACGATCAGTAAAAAGATCACGATAAACATTTGATTTCCTTTTAGTTTCATAGTCTTTTCGAATTAAGCATATCAAATATCCATCACTCGCTCCGATTCTTTCTTTCCAGTAAATATATAACAATATTTTTATTTATCCAAATCTTTCCTTGGATATTTCTTAAAATTGTTAAATAGCATTTATCAGATTTATCTACTCTTGCAAGGCCTTTGCCAACTGGTCCGGACAGGATGTCGTTTTTTGCTTACAACATATTCCCTGTAACCTCCGAATAGCTTCTTCTCTCTCCATACCACACAATAAAGCAGCTATCCCCTGAGTATTCCCGTGACATCCTCCGACAAAACGCACACCAGTAATTCGATCTTCTTCCAGTTCGATATGTATCTCCTTTGAACAAACCTCAGCAGAAGGAATAAAATGAATCTCTCTTTTCATATCGCCATCCGTTATTAACAAGACAAAAATAAAATTTATACGACAAAGATCAAAAAGCAATTTAATTAATTGTTAAAGGCCATACCCCGGCTTATGTCCAAGCGGAAACCATTTTTCATCTCCGAAAAATATTTACAATCCCCGGTAGTGTCATCCCTTTGAACAAATTTTACCCTATCATGATAAATAAATCCTTCTTGAAAAAGAAACTTTTTACGATCCACGATAGTAAAACAATAAAAATATAAATACGAAAAAATATGAAAACAACATTATCACTTATAATCATTCTAATGACCACTATCGTGGCCACGGCAAATACCGTATATGACAAACACCGTGTACCCGACCCGAAAATAGTTAAAGCACTTAAAACAAAATATCCCGATGCCAAACGGGTGGAATGGGAAACGAAACATAACTATTATGTTGCCGAATTTTATATCGGAAATACAGAGACCGAAGCTTGGTTCAATCAAGAGGGAGCATGGCAAATGACCCAAAGCGAACTCTCTTATAATTTATTACCGGAAATAATCAAAAACAACTTTATAACAAGCGAATACGCTACTTGGAAAACAGAAGATGTAAAAAAGATCGAAAGAATGGGAATGGAGACAATCTATATTCTGGAAATTGAAAAAGGCGAAACAGAAATCGATCTTTATTATACCGAAAACGGCATACTCCTGAAGAGAATGTCCCATAGCATGAAGCAGCACTTACCGGAAACACTTCCGCAAGCTGTTTTTACTTTTATCCAACAAAAATATCCTCAAGCGACGATCATTGAAATAGATCGGGAAAAAGGCATGCTTGAGGTAGAAATATTCGACAATAACCTAAAAAAAGAGGTAGTGTTCAATACCCAGGATCAATGGCAAACCACCACCTGGGAAGTACGTAAAAATAGTGTCCCGGCATCCATACTGAATGCCTTACAAAGGGCAGGTTATAAGGATTACCGTATAGACGATATCCACTTTCAACAAAGGAATAACGGTTCAGAAGTTTATATCTTCGATTTGGAAAAAGGAAATAATGAGATCAACCTCACGCTTAACGCGGCAAATGGCGAGGTTATCTCGAACATGCCTAAACGATAAGTTCAAATACAATCAACTTAGTAAAAAACTTTTCATGTATTCCGGGAGATGACATTGTCATTTCCCGGAATATTTTTTATCCCAACAAATGGGGATAAACACCAGCTATAAATCCCCACAAATAGTGATTGCCCACCTCTTTCATCCGACCTATTTTTGTTAACACTAAAAGTAGTACATAGGATGACTCATAGATTATGGTTTATTAAGGTGTTTTTGTTACTTCTGAATGTACATTTTTTCTCACTACTGTCTTTTGCACAAAAAGGCAGTAGTGAGTTTAATCTAAACCTGACGGTAATAGATGCACAAACAAACGAAAAATTGGAATTCGCAACGGTATCGCTTCAGGACTCCATTCGTAAAAGACAATTTTCCACGATAACGGATACGGAGGGCAAGTGCCGATTAAGAAATATACCACAAGGAGAATATCAACTCCATATCTCGTTTATAGGTTATCAAAAACTGATCCGTCCTCTTGTACTGGACAGAGACACGTCCCTGTCCCTTTTCCTGACCCCGACCGCAACACAATTAAAAGATATAGTGGTCACGGCTTCCGAATCCAGGGGATTGACAAGTTCTTCCCGGATAGATCGCAAAGCCATGGAACTGTTGCAACCTTCCAGCTTTTCGGATATTTTATCATTGGTACCCGGACACATGTCCCAAGACCCATCCCTGGGAAAGGTGAACCTGATCGGACTTCGGGAAGTAGGCACTTCTTCCGAACAATACAATACCTCTTCGTTGGGAACTTCTTTTATGATCGACGGGGTTCCCATCAGCACGGATGCCAATATGCAATACGTATTAGGAAGCTCACAAAGTGAAAAGAGTTATAGTCTCAACATCACGGGAAAAGGTGTCGATATGCGAACCATTCCCACCGACGATATTGAAACGGTGCAAATCATTCGGGGTATTCCTTCCGTAGAGTACGGAGATCTGACCAGTGGGTTGATTAAAATAAAACGTAAAACAGGATATACCGAATGGGAAACTCGCTTTAAAGCAGATCCAGGCAGCAAACTATTTTATGTCGGGAAAGGATTTTCCACCCAAAACCATTGGAATTTCAACTTCGGCATCGACTACCTGAACGCCAAACCCGATCCCCGGAATAACCTGGAAAATTACAAGAGATTCACCACATCTTTGCGAATCTATAAACAATGGAAAACCTCTTCTCACGAGGTCAATTATAACTTAAATCTGGACTATGGAGGATCTTTCGATAATCAGAAAAGTGACCCGGACATCAGTTATCAGAAAATAGACCGGTATAAATCCACCTATAATCGTATGGCCATCTCCAATCAGGTAGAATGGAGGACAAAAAAAGAACTTTTTATTCGTTCATTTTCCCTGCTGACAGCCGTGAATTATCAAAAAGATCAAATAAAACAAACCAAATTTGTTTCCTTAAACCGGGATACTCCTATTCCTACCCATGACGAAGAAGGTGAATACGACGGGGTATTCCTCCCCTATCAATATACAGCCCACTTATTGGTAGATGGACAACCGATAAACGCATACGCCAAAGTAGCGGGCAATTTTCAACTTTCCACTTATCAAATTACGCATAACATAAAAGCCGGAATCGAATGGAGTATGGACAAAAATCTGGGTCGAGGACAAGTTTACGATCTTTCACAACCCCTCTACCCTTCGATGAGCGCAAGGCCTCGTCCCTATAAAGATATTCCTGCCGGACACGAACTCTCCTTCTTTGTCGAGGATGTTCTATACGTACCCGTTAAAAACCATGATTTGACGATCTCGGCCGGTATTCGTTCCCTCTCTTCATTAAACTTGAAAAGTACCTATAGAATGCACGGAAAATTGTACTGGGATCCGAGGATCAATATTTTATGGAGCCTTCCCTCCCTCTTTATTAAAGGAGATGCCTTAAAGGTACAAATAGCCGGAGGTATCGGATGGCATACTAAAGTTCCGGTACTGGCAGACCTTTACCCTAATCTGATTTACAGGGACTTTATCCAATTTAACTATTACCACACGAACGAAGCTTTCAGACGAATAAACATCCGGACCTATAAAATAGACCCCACGAATTACGAGCTGGAACCCGCCCGAAATAAAAAGATAGAATTACGGGCAGACCTCTCTTATCGACAACACTTGTTATCCGTCACCTATTTTCATGAACAACTAAATTCAGGCTTCCGAAATTCATCCCGGTTTCGTACATTCGAATATAAAAAATACGATAATAACTCGGTCGATGCCTCCCAGTTACAAGGACCTCCGGATTTAAATGAAGTAAGCTATGTGCTTGATACCGTTATCTCATCCTATAATATTACAACCAACGGGAGTACCATACTCAAAGAGGGTATCGAATTTCAATATTCTTCCCAACGGATCCCTTTTATTCAAACCAAAATAACGATAAACGGGGCTTGGTTCAAATCCATCTATCGTAACAGCCAGCCTATATACAGCAAACCGTCGGTAGTTCTCGGAGGAAAAGAACTTCCCTATGTAGGACTTTATAAAGACGATAGCGGATACAATAAACAACAATTAAATACCAACTTTACTTTCGACACCTATTTGCCCTCGTTGGGACTCAGTTTTGCCACTTCCGTACAATGCATGTGGTTTTCCAGTCAACGAAATATAAAACAAAACGGGATTCCAATAAAATACATCGACATACAAGGAGTTGAACACGACTATACCGAAACCGACAAAACTCACACCGAGCGTCAATGGCTAATTGTCAATTATAACGACATATTGTGGAAAAAGCAGACGGAACCGCTCTATTTCTACGTTAATTTCAAAGCGACCAAGACTTTCAAAGAAAAAGTCAGGTTAGCCCTTTTCGTGAACAAGATGTTGGACTATACACCGGATTATACCTCCAACGGAATTAAAATACGTCGAAATGTTTCTCCCTATTTCGGAATGGAATTAAATATCAAACTTTAAATAAAGTATTATGAAACGATTTGCATATCTATTACTCGTTATCGGTTGTGTCTGTGGATTATTCTCCTGCGACGACGAGAACAAGGTTAAGATCACGAACTACACTTTAAACCTGAGTACCCCCGACAGTTTGAAAGAAGCCACCCTTTCTGACATTACAACTACGTTTGAAAACGTAAATTCCGGTAAAAAAAGCACCGAAAGCTCATGTATCAACAACCAAGTAACAATCGATCTTCCTGAAGGTTTATATCATATTACAGTAGAAGGAAAAATTCATTATACTTGGGAAGGAAAACAATTAACCTCTACCATTAAAGGATATAAAGAATCCGTAAGCGTCGTGGGAGAAACGATGAATAGTAATATCCCGCTTTTCCTTTACAGTTCAAATGCAGATTTTGTCATTTCCGAAATCTTTTTTGCGGGAACACAAACTGCCGAAGGCAAACAATACTACGGAGATCAGTATATCAAAATATATAATAACTCGGACAAAATATTATATGCAGATGGCTTAGCCATCGTATCTTCAGAATTTTCCAATAACTATAAACAAGATATTTCTCCCGATATTCGCTCTACAGGATTTGCAATCAATAGCCTTGTCATCATCCCGGGAAACGGAAACGAACACCCGGTGCAACCTGGAGAATCACTGATCATCGCTACCGATGCCATTGATCATCGCCAGGCCACGGCTAACTCCTTCGACCTGAGAAAGGCCGATTTCGAACTATACTTGGACGGAAGTTACGAGGGAGACATCGACAATCCCGAAGTACCGAATATGATCAACATTTATAACTTCCTAATAATAAACAATCAGGGGAATCAAACTTATGCATTAGTTCGTCTGCCCGTATCGACCGAAAACTTTTTGAAAAATAACAAATACGATTATAAATGGACCTTTGTTTATCCCGGGGGTACGTTAGTAAACGACGAAAGTTGTTATCAAGTACCCAACCATTGGATTGTAGACGCCGTGAATCTTTGCCCCTCCAAAGAATACGAATGGCTCGTAACGGCACCGTCCGTAGATATGGGATACGCATTCGTCACTGAAAATGCCAGTAGTAACGATCGATACGGGAAAAGTATCAGACGGAAAATAGAGAAAAAGAGTAGCAACGGCCAAGAAATACTACAGGATACCAACAATTCCAATGTTGATTTCATCCATGGAGCAATCCCCTCTTTGAAAAAATAATAAATAATCAATATAAAATCATGAAAAACAGAACATTCTATTATCTATTACTCCTATGCTGTATTATCGGACTTCACGCCTGCGATAAGAACGATAGCATAAAAACAACCGTGTACACCTTAAGCTTAACCGCTCCTGAAGGATTAAACGATGTCCAGTTATCGGACCTTAGTGTCTCATTGAAAAATACGAACACGAACCGAACGATAACAAGTACCGATTTCTCGGATAATAAAGTCACTCTTACGTTAGCAGAAGGTCTATATACCCTCTCCGTCGAAGGAAAGATTCAATATACCTTAGATCAGAAAGTAACGGAAGGTACGGTAAAAGGCTATAAAGAATCGGTCTACATCACCGGAGAAACAAATCAAATAACTCTTCCTCTATTCCTACACGACGCGAAGGCAAACTTCGTGATAGAAGAGGTATTTTTTGTCGGAAACATTACGCCGGAAGGAGAGGTATACGACGGGGATCAATACATCAAAATCTATAATAATTCCGATAATATTCTATATGCCGACGGCCTGGTTATCCTGGAATCGGCATTCCTGACCTCGACAAAATACGAATACGATCCGGATATTATGTCCACCCATTTTGCCGTCACGGCTGTTTATAAAATCCCTGGAAGCGGAAACGAACATCCCGTAAACCCCGGAGAATCGATCCTGATCTGCGATATCGGTAAAAATCATTCACAAACGAACCCCAATTCATTCGACCTGAGCAACGCTGATTTCGAATGGTTTGACGAGGGCACAAACGACGTGGACACCCCCGTACCGAACATGGAAAAGATCTATTGTTCCTCTAAAACAATCTGGACCATGCATAAACAAGGTCTAAAAGCATATGCCATCGGTCGATTAGGTGTAGATAAGGAGACTTTCCTACAAGATTATAAATATGATTACAATTATACGATGGTATTGCCCAGCGGAACCTATCCCATGAGTAACAGCGCCTATAAAATTCCGAACGAATGGATCATCGATGCCGTTAACGTAAGTAACGTATCCCAATACGTATGGAATGTCACGGCTCCTAATTTGGATATGGGATGGACCTATTGTGCCGAAATCAAAAACGATAATGACAGATACGGAAAAAGTATCAAACGAAAAACGCTGAGCACGACCTCGGATGGAAGAAAAATTCTAAAAGACACGAATAATTCGACCAACGATTTCGAAGCCAAAGCCACACCGACATTAAAAAAGAATTAACAGATGAACATGAGCTCTCGTTTAAGTTTTATTCTGATCTTACTCGCTTGCTATCTTACAGGAAGGGCAGAGGATTCTATTCCTCCGACGGAACGGATTCGAATATATTTCTCTCCGGGAGAGAACTTTGCATCGCAAATATATCGTAATCCGGCCATAAATTATTATTTCAGGAATATAACCTTTTCTGAACTCAGCTTAGGATGGAAACACGAAAAAGCCAATAAATCGCTTATACTTCAAAAGGGGAATGGAGATGAAAGCCTCATGTTTAACGCCTCCTCCTATCTTTCCTTAAAAAAGAACAGTAAGGTATGGGGAAAAGCCCATTTCTATAGCGGCAAGAAAAAAGATATCACTTACAACGAGAGCTCTGATCTGGATATTGTATATCCTTATATTTCAGCCGATACGTTAGGAGGAAATCTTACTTACGAAGAATATTTCTTTGCGGGAGGCTATGCCCAGGATACCCGAAAAACAGTATGGGGCATATATGCCGATTATCGGGCTCTGATGGAGTATCGCCGGGTAGATCCGCGACCGAAAAACACCACTTCGGATCTGAATGTTTCCGCCGGTATTACTCTAAAAACAAAATCCCGTTATTCCGGAGGAATCGCACTGCATGTAAGAAAGTACAAACAAACGAATCTCATCAAGTTCTTTAGTGAATTAGGAGGTATTAAAATATTTCATTCCAGCGGATTAGGCATGGATTACAACCGTTTCTCGGGCAATAATACCAATTCTTATTATAAGGGCTGGGGGTACGGCAGCAGTCTCTCTCTGTTTCCTAAAACGAAACAAGGAATCTTTATCACAGCATCCTACGATTATTTTACCTTCGAAAAAATCATCTCGGATCTGAACGAACTACCACTCAATCAATTGAACGAAAACAACGGAGCTATAGAAATGGGATATCGATTCAAACGGGAAAACCAGGAATGGAGTGTCAAATTCCGAGGAAAACTACTATCGAAAGAAGGGATCGAAAATCTATTCGGGGATGCCGCCAGTAATATCTATCCACAAATCGGAGAGGCCCAACAATTCACGCTTCAAAACTATCACATAACATTGGAAACGACATACGGCCGACGTTCCCAAAACAAGCGGTATCAATGGTTTATCCTACCCCGCCTGGGAATGAATAACATAGAGATGAAATACGCTGATCCGCATCGCCTGATAAAGCTCTGTCACCTCTCGGGAGGAGTGAAGTTCCGGTTATCTGCCGTGTACAAAAAATCCATCTTCCAATTTCATTTGGAAGGAGAATACAATTACACCTATGACTCCGAGTTGCAACTGACGGAAATAGAAGAAAAGCAAAAAATGCTTTACCCGCTACAAATCAATTATTCCAATTTGTCAGGTAATGGAAAAAACGGTTCGGCCTCCATACGTTGGGATCATCCCGTTGCCAGAGATAAAGGTATATTTATTTCCTTTTACTACAGCAAGCACCTCCACACTAATTCCATCCACAACGACGGTGTACAGATAAAAGGAGGACTCACTTTTTAAAGTATTATACATGGAAAAAGTTATTGAATGTAAAAACATTACACATTATTACGGAGAGAAATTAATCTATCGGAACTTAAATTTCGAAGTCGAAAAAGGAAAGGTTCTCGGCCTCTTGGGGAAAAACGGCACGGGTAAAACGACAATTATAAATATTCTGAACGGCTACCTGAAACCCCGTTCGGGAGAGTGTTTCCTGCTCGGAGAGAATATGAAGCAAATCACTCCTGCCACAAAAGCCAAAATAGGACTGTTACTGGAAGGCCATATCCTGCACTCCTATTTTACGATCGAACAAATCGAAAAATATTATAGGGCCTTTTTCCCCCGTTGGAAACAGGAGGCCTTTTACGAATTGATGCATTTATTAAAAGTGGTTCCCCATCAAAAAATAAATCATATGTCATGCGGACAACGCTCGCAGGTCGCTCTGGGACTTCTATTCGCCCAAGATCCGGAATTGTTGATCTTAGACGATTTCTCCATGGGATTGGATCCGGGATACCGTCGCCTGTTCGTGGAGTATCTGAAAGAATTTGCTTCCCGAGGAGACAAAACCATATTTCTTACCTCCCATATCATTCAGGATATGGAGATGCTGATCGACGATTGCATGATCTTAGACTACGGTAAACTCTTGATTCACAAAAGTACGAAAGAGATTCTACAAGGTTTTCACCGTTTTCGGTTCGTAATCGAAAAAGAGATACTCCCTCCCTACCACCCCTCCTTATGGCACACGGAATTTATCGTAGACCATTGGGAAACCTACTCTTTCGAATCTGCCGAAGAGGTTCGGAATATTTTAGAATCAGACGGAGGGACGATTCACAACTTAACGGAAGATGTACTCTCCTTGGAAGATGCTTTTATCGGTTTAACAGGAAAATATGAATAAAAAAAAGAACATGAACAAAGCTCTACTTTTCAAAGAATGGATTAAAACCCGTTGGGTATTATTTCTTTTATTAACGGTCTTTATGCTGGCCATGGGATATATTGCCCTACGCCTGAACAGCGCCGTCCGAAACGTGGGAATGGCTCATTTATGGGAAGTTTTCATCATTAAAAACGTAGTACTATTGAATCAATTGAAATACTTCCCTTTATTGGCAGGTATCGCTATCGGTTTAGCCCAATATATTCCGGAAATAGTAAAAAAACGCTTGAAACTGACACTACATCTGCCTTTAAGTGAAAACCGGATACTTTTTGTCATGTTAGGATACGGCCTAAGTACATTATTCATCCTGTTTCTTATCTCCTACCTTTTGTTTTTGTCGGGATTATCCTTTCATTTTCCGGAAGAGATAGTATGGGCATGGATCGGAACCGTTTTACCGCAAATTCTGGGCGGATTTGCCGCTTATCTGCTGACGGCCTGGATCGTTCTTGAGCCCACGTGGGAAAGACGGTTGGAAAATACGGTTATCGGCTTGTTACTGCTTTCTCTGTTTCTTATAGAAGAGAGTTCCTGGGCCTATCTGTATCTGTTCCCATTCCTGACAGGGAGTCTGGTTATTCTATTTTTTCTCCCTCGGATTTCGATCGGGCGTTTTAAAACCGGTTTACAATAAAATACCATAATAACACGACATGAAAATAAAACTCATTTATATCGGACTATGTATCGTTCTTCTATCATGGATCATTCCCGCTCTATTCCAGATTGCAACCGATTCTGTCTCCCGCTATCCGTTTACCTATTACAGTTCCGTTATCCACAAATTCTGTTTTCTCGATATGGAAAACAATCAGGTAAGAGGGCGGGATACTGACGGAAACATTTACTCTGATAAAGAGTTCGACAGGGTTCTTCCGCTCTTTTACTATCGGCAATTAGCCATGGATAAGGCATTACCCGACTCCATCGAAGGGGTAGCCATCGACATACCCACTATTTCCCGGAATACCTTTTTCTTCCGGTACAGACCTAAAGATATTCATACCCCGATCATCGCATTGTATCCCATGTTCGAATCCTTTTCCGGCAAGGTAAATATCGAAAACCCGGATGATATGTTCCGCCTGAAAAACAGAATAGAATTTATTGATATGAAGAGCAACCGGGTAAACAAAGAGAAATCGGATCATTTCCAACAAGCCCTGGAAAAAAACGGCTTCGTGTTTCCTGCCCGCTGGGTAAGCGGGATTCCGAGCAATCGAAAAAATTACGATGAAGGATACTTCGTACTGGATCATCAAAATCACCTCTTCCATATCAAAATGGTAAACGGAAAACCTTTTGTAAAAGACACCAAAGCAGGAGACTCCATGCAGGTACTGGCGATGCTTCCAATAGACGTGGAAAATCGAAGTATGTACGGATTCTTGTTCGACACGAACCACAATTTCTATTACCTTTCAACGGATCAGTATCGATTGGTTAAAGTCTTGGAGGACGTGAACCCGCAACAAGACCGGATATCCATTATGGCCAATCCACTCTATTGGAACGTAGTCAAGGAGACGAAGGAAGGAGAATCCGTATACGCCTTAAGAAACCAGACAATGGAGCAAGTGGATCATCTGTTCCGTCCGGCTACCCTATCTACCTGGGATAAGATTCATTCTTATCTCTTTCCGTTTACCATTCAGTTTCAACAAAGCGATTCAGCCTATATTTATCCCCGTTTCTCCACTTATCATTTCGAAGCATTGGGTTTAAACATCATCTTGGCCGCTTTATTGCTGGCAGGCTATCGCAAACGAATCTCCAAATGGAAATACGGATACGCCGGAATCGTTCTCGTCACGGGAATTGCCGGATTCATCACGATAACTTTATTTAATAACGAAAAAGAATAATGTTTCATTTAATAAATCATACTATGGTAAAAACAATCACTATTTTAATTTTGGCAGGAACTCTTTTTTATTCTTTAACCTCCTGCAAAGAAGGTCAAAAAACAAAAAAAGAGACGACAACCGTACAAACTAAAACAAGCCTGAATGTAGATAGTCTGCTGCAAGTGGCAGAACACAAAGTAAACGATACGATCGTCTTGCAGGGAAAAGTAAAACATACCTGTAGCAACTCCGGGCGTCGTTGTTTCATTACTAACCCGAGCGGAGAAACAACCCTCCGGGTAGAAGCCTCCGGTAATATCAAAGGCTTTAATAAAGAGTTGGTCGGCTCGGAAATACAAGTCACCGGAATCGTAAAAGAACAACGTCTCTCCCAAGAATACATCGACAATTGGGAAAAAAAGATCAAGGAAAGAGAAGAAGAGGGAGAACATTGTGATTCGGAAAACAATAACATTACCCAGATGCGGGAATGGATGAAAAAAAACAATAAAGATTTCTACTCCATCTATTATCTGCAGGGCATAGACTACGAAATCGTAAAATAAGTCTATATAATTAGGTGATTAAGTGATTTAGAGATTGGGTAATTATTATTATAATTACTTCATCACGAAATCACTTAATCGTCAATCAACAATTCATTCTTTCCAGTTTCTTTCCAGAATAATTCACTACTTTTGTTCAAAATAATAGAGGTCACTATGAAAATCTTGATTATTGAAGACGAAGAGAATTTACGGGAAGTCATGACAAAATCTTTGGAAAAAGAGCGCTTTGTCGTGGAACAGGCTCCAGATTTCCATTCCGCCTTACTAAAAATCAATGATTATGATTACGACTGCATATTGCTCGACATCATGCTGCCGGATGGGAATGGACTTACTTTACTCGAAGAGCTAAAGAAAAACAAAAAAAGAGAAAGCGTTATTATCATATCGGCAAAGGATTCCATCGAAGATAAAGTTACCGGATTGGATCTCGGAGCCGATGACTATTTAGCCAAACCTTTCCATCTGGCAGAACTCAATGCGCGGGTTAAATCGGTTATCCGTCGCAATCAACAAGACGGGAACATAGGTATAGAACTGGAAAATCTAAGCGTATACCCCGATCAACACACCGTTCAGGTTAATGGTACGGAACTAACTTTAAACCGGAAAGAGTTCGATTTGCTCTACTATTTCGTAACCAATCCCGGTCGGCTAATCAACAAAACGACTTTAGCCGAATCCGTATGGGGTGACCGTATCGATCAGGCAGATAGCCTTGATTTTATCTATTCACAGGTGAAAAACCTACGCAAGAAAATGAAAAATGCCGGAGCAATTCCCGAAATAAAAGCTATTTACGGTTTCGGTTACAAGTTAATCTCTCACCCGGAAGAACTATGAAATTACTTCATCACACGCTCGCTCGTCTCTCGGTCTTACTGATCGTAATCCTTTCCATATGGGCTTATCTGTTTTATTTGAATATTTTGGATGAAATCATGGATGAAACAGACGATACGCTTGAGAACACAAAGGAACTGATCATCAAACAATCCCTTCGGAACGGGATTGTGACTGGCGAACGCAAAGATGTAATGACCCATTATTCCATTCGGGAAATATCCAAAAAGGAAGCTCAAAACTACAAGGAACGTTATTTCGATTCCACCCGGTTTTACGAAGTGGAACTCGAAGACGACCCGGTAAGAGTACTCCAAACCTCTTTTAAATCCAAGGACGATCGTTATTACGAACTGACAATCATGATCTCGACCCTGGAACAGGACGATATGATCGAAGCCATAATTCAATGGATCATTATTCTATATGCCACCTTATTAATCACCATTCTTATCGTCACGGAGATCGTTTTTCGCAAGAGCTTACGTCCTCTCCACAAATTACTGAAGTGGTTGGATACCTTCACATTGGGTACAAACTGTAAACCTTTAGACAATCCGACTAAAATCAAAGAATTTAAACAATTGAACGCGACCATCGAAAAGATGGCCCGTCGAAATGAAGAACTCTATGCACAGCAAAGGCAGTTCATTGAAAATGCCTCTCATGAACTACAAACCCCATTGGCCATCTGTCAGAATAAATTAGAGCTGTTGGCAGAAAAAACAGAAGGCAACGAGGAGATGTTGCAAGAGATAGAGGAAATACAAAAAAATATCGGACGAAGTGTAAAGTTAAACAAATCGCTTTTATTACTCTCCCGTATCGAAAACGGACAATTCCATGACGAGAAAGAGGTCCGTTTTAACCCCTTGATTCGAGATATGATAGAAGATTTTTCCGAAATATACGCGAGTAAATCTATCCGGACAAATGTAAACGAAGAGGCTGAGCTAATCCGTCCCATGAACGAATCATTAGCAACTACACTCATCACCAATATGTTAAAAAACGCATTTCTGCATTCTCCAGAAAAAAGCGAAATAACAATTCGTATAACCGATAACAGTATATTGTTTACCAACGAAGATGCCGAAGGGCCCTTAGATCAGGAAAAGATTTTTAAACGATTTTATTCCGGACATAAAAAGAGTGAATCTACCGGACTGGGTTTGTCCATCATAAAATCCATAGCTACACTTTACCGGATTCAAGTTTCGTATCAATACGACGGAAAACATCATTTTAAATTACAATGGATCCGATAATATCATAGAAGAAATAAAAACTACCGTTTATCTCAAAAAAATTTCACAAAAGGCCGTTTTTCCCAAATCTTTCCCAAATTCAGTCGTTTTTTTGTATCAAAATTAAAAGCAAAAGATATGAAAAAAATTACTGCATTTCTCATTTGTATCATATGGTTTACCGGAGCCTATGCCTACAATGATAAAATAATAAACGACACAAGTGCCCTTCCGGTAAAAGCTCGAAATTTCATAAAGGAACATTTCCCAGAATCCGATATTTCACACATGGAAGAAGAGGACGGGATCTGGTTATGGAAAACCTATGAGGTTATTTTAACGGACGGTTTTGATTTGGAATTCGATTACAAAGGAAGGTGGACGGAGGTAGATTGTCAAAGACAACCCGTTCCCGTCAATATCATTCCGAAAAAAATATACCAGTACGTAAAAACAAATTTTAAAGACCAGACAATCGTTTCCATAAAAAAAGAGGACAAAGGATATGAGATTCAGCTACGTAACGGACTGGAACTGAAGTTTGATAAAAATGAAAAATTTCTACGTTTCGATGATTAAAATAAATAGTAAACAAATCACTAAATAATTGTATTATGAAAACAAGACACATTTTTTTATTTATCCTATTGGTCACATCACTAAGCTCTATGAGCTGTGATAAAGACGACGATAACAAATACCAACCCAATGCGGAAGTGGTTAATACCTTTACCTCTAAATACCCCGATGCACAACACGTCGAATGGGAAATGAAAAACAATTACAATGTCGCCGAATTCCGGAATAACGGAATCAAAACCGAAACTTGGATCGACGCCTCCGGCAAATGGTACATGACAGAAAGCGACATTTCGTTCGAGGCCCTACCGGATGCAGTAAAAACAAGCTTCAATGCCAGCGAATATGCCCAATGGAGAAGAGAAGATATCGACAAAGTGGAAAGAGTTGATATGGGAACCATTTACGTGATAGAAGTGGAACAGGGAAATCAGGAGATGGATCTCTATTATACGGAAGACGGAAATTTATTTAAAGCCATACCAGATAACGATTCCGATAATTACATGCCGACCACTCTTCCCGAAGAGATAAAAAACTTTATCAGTCAAAAATACAAAAATGCCTCCATCATCGATACGGAGATCGAACTCGGCTTCATTGAAGTGGAAATATGGGACAATAACCGGAAAAAAGAGGTATTATTTACCCCTAAGGACAATAAATGGCATCTAACTACTTGGGAACTCCGGGGAAATGAAGTACCGGCTAACATTTTAAATCTGATACATTCCCAATACGCCGGCTATAGAATAGATGATATCGATTACGAAGAGAGAGCAAACGGGACAAATGTTTATCTTTTCGAACTGGAAAAAGGACAACAGGAAATTTATGTCTCCATCGATACCAACGGAAATATCCTATAAAAAGATTTAGTGATTAGGTGATATAATGATTGGGTGATTCTTTTAATCTCTTAATCACCTAATCACTAAATCACAGAATCCTACTGTTTTTTCTCGTACAGTTTTACCTCCACAGGATCGTTCTTCACCTTGACCTTTTTTTCGTAACCTTTCCCTTCGTCGTCCCAATACTTCAAAGTATACTCTTTGTCCTTTTCAACTATAAACTCTAACACATCGTTCATATCTTGGGTAGGAGCAGCCGTTCGTCCTCCGCCGATCTGATCCGGACCGCAAAAAATATCGATATTGGTGGCAATCCTGTCTTCTGAATTTTGCGAACACCGGGCATTCTTAAACATCATGACCCTCATCGTCACATGATTACCGTCCGACAATTGTTTATCGGCTACTTTCTTGTAGATATCCAAATAACGTTGAGTCACGTTCCACGCCGGAACATACGTGATATTCTCGTCCCAAACCAACGGAAAACTCTCACCCGTGGGCTTAAAAGAAGAAGCAAAAATAGCATGTCCCCGATCCCCCGGATCGGCTTTACCCGCATCCGCCAGAAACCACGAACGATTCAATTCGTTCGGATAATATTCCGTGAAATACCATTCTCCGTCTATCCAAACCTCACACCAATTGTGATTACCGCGATCATCATGCCAATTAGGGGTTCCGGCAATACGGGAAGGAATACCGACTGCTCGAAAAGCATCCGTCAACAAAATGGAGAGCCCGCTACAGGAAGCCATTCCCTGGCGCATCGATTCGGAAGGATTTTGGTCCGGTTTTTCCCGGTTCGTATTGTAATCGACCTTTACCTCGTCCCGGATGTGTTTATTAACGGCCCATATGGCCTCTTTCAATGTCTTGCAATTCTCCACGTACGGAGTAAAACGATTGTAAAAACCGGAACGCCAATCATCTCGTTCTTCGTTCAAACAGGCATAAGGCAACACCTCGTTCAAAAAAATAGAATCAGGCACACTCTTCGCCCACTCGAAACGATTCCTTGCCTTATAAGCTAACTCCACGTTATTCAAAAGGAATTTCCCTTTCATAGAGAGTAAATCCCGCTTCGGCATATAAGCAATTAAAAAGGCTACACCCTCTTTCATTTCCGGGGAAGCTTGTTTTAATGCCCATGCTAATTCGCCCCGGTTTGAATCGGCTTTCACCAACGCCTCGTCCAATAAGGCGTGATATTTTTCAGGAACACCGTCATATTTGCTGCAAGCGACACACACGCAACAGAGTATTATCCATAATGCTCCTTTCATCTCAATACTGCTTGTTACTGAAATATTTCATAAACTGGGCTCTTTCGTACAAATCCGGATTCTCTATGGATGAATAAGACAATTGTCCCCTATACTCTTCCACCGCATGGAACCCCTTGGATTCCATCCATTCCGATACGAATTGATTCATCTCCCCGATCACCGAAAGTCCTTTTTCGTAAAGTACGGAACAAAGTTGTACGCTGGTAGCTCCGGCCAATAACATTTTAACCACAGCCTCTCCACTATGTACTCCCGTGGAAGCCGAGATCTCCAATTGTTTATCTTTTCCGGCTAAGATTCCGGTCCATCTTAAAGTCGTTCTGAGTTCGCTCGCCGTACTAAACACGGAAGCCGCCCCCATCGTCATCGTATTTATATTGATATCCGGTTCGTAAAAACGGTTGAACATCGTTACGGCATTCGCCCCGTAAGCTTTTAACTTATCTACGAAAGCCGACAGGTTAGTAAAATAATGACTGATTTTCACCGATACCGGTATCTTTATCTGCTTCTTAATGGATTTCACAATATCGAAATAAATATTTTCAACCTCAGCACTCTCCGTGAACTCATTGACAGGCAAAATAAAGACATTCAATTCCAAAGCATCCGCACCGGCCAACTCTAACTGATGAGCAAAAGAAACCCACTCTCCCCCGCTAAAGCAATTGACACTCGCTATTACCGGAATCTTCAAACGACTTTTGGCCGTACGGACTAACTCCACATATTTTTGGATCGTATTGGAGCGGATATAGGCCTTAATATAATCTTCCGCTTCGGGATAGGCATCTCCCATTCCGTAACCGGACTTAAATATACCCACGCTCTCCTCATTAATCTGTTCCTCGAAAATGGATTTTAAAATAACGGCCCCGACTCCCGCTTTCTCCATCTCTACCATTTTTTCTATATCCGAAGTCAAACCGCAACTACCGGCAATAATAGGGCTTACCAAATCCAAACCCATGTATTTTGTCTTTAAATTTGCCATATGAACAATATTTAGTTAATAACGTAATTTATTTCTCTCAATTCCGATATCCGAATATGAAACTCCCCACTCTTACCATGGTGCTCCCCTCTTCTACGGCTATCGGATAATCCCCGGACATTCCCATGGACAACTCCTTAAATGCCGGATCATGGGCAAAATAGTTCTGTCTCAAACCATCGAAAATCGTTTTCAAATGATGAAACTCTTTCCGAACTTGTTCCCTATCCTCCGTGAAAGTAGCCATACCCATCACGCCCACGATATGTATGTTTTTCATCCGCCCGTAGATCTCACTCTCCAATAACTCTTTTGCCTCCGCCTCATTCAGACCGAATTTTGTCTCCTCTTCCGCAATGTGGAACTGCAACAGACAGGGGATCACCCGTCCGTTCTTCTCCCCCTCCTTATTGATGGTATCCAATAACCTTAAACTCTCCACCCCATGGATCATGGCTACAAAAGGAGCTACATACTTCACTTTATTGGTCTGCAAATGACCGATCAAATGCCACTCTATATCTTTGGGAAGCGCCTCGTATTTCTCTACTAACTCCTGTACCCGATTTTCTCCGAATACACGCTGTCCTGCTTTATAAGCCTCCTCTATCGCCTCTATTGGTTTTGTTTTGGAAACTGCAATCAATTTTACCTGTTGAGGTAAGTTATTCAATACCTGCTCCAAATGCTCACTAATATCACTCATCTCATTTCAATTATACATTCCAAACGAACTATGAATTCACAAATATAGCGTAAAAAGATCATAATTTGTTATCGACTATCGACAAAATATAAGACGTATTCGGATTATTTCAGGGATTTGTACTACTTTTGAAACACAAAATCCAAAACAGGAGTTGAGTATGTGCAGGTATTTTATCGAATTAGCTTACAACGGGAGCGAGTACAACGGCTGGCAAATACAACCGAATGCCCCTTCTGTCCAAGAAGACTTAAACCGGGCCCTTTCACTTCTCCTCGGTCAGAAGATTAATGTAACGGGAGCCGGAAGAACGGATACCGGAGTACATGCTTCCTTCTTCGTGGCTCATTTCGATAGCTTCACGCTTATAGAGGACACCTTGACTCTTACCGACAAATTGAATCGTTTTCTAAATAAAAACATTGCCATTAAGCGAATTTATCCGGTAAAAGAGGAAGCTCATGCCCGTTTCTCTGCCCTTTCCCGCACCTATAAATATTATATCGATAAGGTAAAAAACCCTTTTACTTATCCGTTCACGTTTCGTGTTCGTCCTTTACCGGATATGCAACGCATGAACGAAGCCTGTCGGATTCTATTCGAATACGACGATTTTACCAGTTTCTCGAAACTCCATACCGACGTAAAGACCAATAATTGCCGAATCATGGAGGCTTACTGGAAAGAAGAAGGTCATCAATTGGTGTTTACCATAAAAGCCGACCGTTTTCTTCGTAATATGGTCCGGGCCATTGTCGGTACCTTGTTGCAGGTCGGGCAACATAAAATAACGCCGGAACAGTTTCGCCGGATCATCGAATCCCGGGATAGGGGGAATGCCGGAACATCCGTTCCGGGAAATGCCCTCTTCCTTTGTGACATAGAGTATCCCGATTACTTAAAATGCTAAAACAAAATTTTATGAAAAACACCATAACACTCTTTCGGACTTTATTGTTGATTCTATGTTTTTCCTTCCCGGTCACGGCTTCAGCCGAGAAAATCGTTCTCTCCAAGGAGGCAACCATCAGCATATTGACTTGTGCCCCGGGAAATGAACTCTACTCCCTGTTCGGGCACACCGGCATCCGAGTAATAGACAATATTAACCAGATTGATGTTGTATTTAATTACGGGACGTTCGACTTTGACACCCAGGGTTTCTATCTGAAATTCGCCCGGGGATTACTCCCGTATCAGCTCTCTGTCAGCAATTATTACGGTCCTTACGGTTTTCTCAGTTCTTACAATAAACAAAAAAGAAGCATCTATTCTCAAACTCTTGATCTCGATTCCATACAGAAACAAAAGTTGATGGATCTTCTGATAGAAAATTACGAACCGCAAAACCGTTCCTACTTATACAATTTTCTGTATGACAATTGTTCCACACGTGTCCGGGATATCATAGAAAAAAGCCTGAACAACGAGATCACCTGGAGTACACAGGAACAAGACAAGAGCTTCTGGAACCTTTTGGACGAATACCTGCGGCGTTCACCCTGGACACAATGGGGAATCCATACCATCCTCGGCTCCCCGGCCAATACCGATGCCACGAACCGGGAACAGATGTTTCTACCCGACTACCTGATGTACGCTCTCGACTCGGCGTATCATCCCAACGGAGAACGTCTGGCCCAGCCGATAGAAATCCTTTATCAAGCACCGGAACAGGATCATTCGACCCCTTGGTTCTTATCTCCTTTTTTTGTCTTTTTCATCGGCATGGGAATATTGATTTTCATCTTTCAGAAAACCAAAAGTATTTGCCTTGTCAAAGGTATATCCATACTCTTTTTCATAGCAACCGGATTAATCGGATGTTTGATTGTCTTTTTGGGTTTCTTCACGAAGCACCCCACCACTTTCCCAAACTTCAACATCCTATGGGCAAATCCACTAAACTTGGTTGTCGCCTTTTTTATAGCCCGGAAACATATTTCCTGGTTAGTTAGCAAATACCTATTGATTTATTTAGGAATCCTTGTTATCGGATTGATCAGCTGGTTCTTCCTGACCCCGGCAGTTCTCCCTTCAACGCTGTTTATCATTATCTGGATGATCTACCTGACCGTTCACACCCGCTATCTCAGAACCCGAATATAATTTTCTTAAAACACCCCTTGCAAATCCGAATAAAACCTCTATATTTGCACCCGCAACAAAAGCTGGTGCCATAGCTCAGTCGGTAGAGCAAAGGACTGAAAATCCTTGTGTCCCCGGTTCGATTCCTGGTGGCACCACAAAAGTAGAAGAGCGATTTGAAAAACGTTTGAATTATTAAAATTCAAACGTTTTTCTTTTCACTCCGTCACGGTTGAGGAGGGCATGGACAGAGCTCCGATATTTTCTTCTTCAGGTTATCTACATTCACCGGTTTGGGTAAGCAACCATTAAATCCGTTGGATAATATTCTTCGCATATCTTCGGGATAGGCAAAAGCCGTTACGGCGACGATAGGTATGTCGGGTGATAACTTTCGGATGGCGGCCGTAGCCTCATAACCATCCATTTCCGGCATTTTGATATCCATCAGAATCATACAAGGATGATACATCTGGAACATCTCCACGGCTTCACGCCCGTTCCAAGCATGCACTAATGCATAATGCTTTTTGAGCATTACTTCAAAGAGTTTATAATTAGCGGGATCGTCCTCGGCTATGAGAAGAGTCGCCTGCTCGGATGTTCTAAAAGCTGGCTGCGGAAAAGGTTCTTGAGTTTTAGTAAGATTAGCCGATCTGGTAATACATTCAGACGGCAACAAAAACCAGAATGTAGATCCCTGTCCTTCAGCCGAGTATACTCCGATCTCTCCTCCCAATCGTTCGATAATGCTTTTGCTGATTGCAAGACCTAACCCCGTACCCTTTACCTTGGCATCGAGTTTAATAAAGCGTTCAAAAACACTATCCAACTTGTCAGATGAAATACCACAACCGGTATCCTCCACGTAGAAATACCACCGACCGTCAGGATGCTTTCGGTATCCGAAATGAATATGCCCCTGCTGGGTAAATTTAGCTGCATTATTAATGAAATTATGCAACACCTGTAAAAGACGTCCCCGATCGGTATAAATAATACAACCGGGCTCTTTATACGTACAAACTACCTCTACAGCCGGATTAGTTATCTTCATGCGGCTCGTCTGTTCCAACTCTTCCATCAGCGTATTCAAATCATGATTGGCAAATGTAAATTCCAATGTTCCTGCCTCGATCTTCGACAGGTCGAGAATATCGCCAATAAGTTGCAACAATAGGGCATTGTTGTTTTGAATGATACTAAGGTATTCCTTTTTTTCCTCCTCTTCTTCCGTTTGGGCCAATAATTCCGAAAAGCCCACGATCGCATTCAGGGGCGTACGGATCTCATGGCTCATGTTAGCCAGAAAGGCACTTTTAAGCGTATTGCTCCGTTCGGCCTGTTCCTTGGCTTCGAATAGAGATCTTTCCATACGTTTCTGGGCCGTAACCACACGTGCAGATCCTATTAACACTAAAGGTTTTCCATCTATATCGTATTTTGGGCTACTACTCTGGACTTCCACCCATTCATATTCCCTATCATTATACCAATGAATGGGATAAACGTCGTGAAATTCAGAGATATGCCCTTCAATCAGATCCATGAACAAATCGATCGAATTACGGATGAATACGAGATAAATATTCATCGACAGAAAGGGTATAATTCCCTTGCTCATCAGGCCCTTGAGCACTCTCATGGTGATAAATGTCATAGTCGCAGGTTAAGGTGGCAGCTTTCAGATCCCCACTCCACGGAATAACCTGCGCAATCCCCAATACAGAAGAGAGCGTAACATTTTTGAGATCCAAGTCCTCTTTAGCCTGCCGTAAAGCCAGCTCCGTTTCTTTTTGCTCGGTAATCCGCTGAGCCGAACCTATCAGCTGCACGGGCCGTCCGTCTGCCCCGCGACGAGCGATGCTACTCTGAACCTGTACCCACTCCCATTCTCGGTTGTTGAACCAATGCACGAGATAGACTTCATGAAATTCCTCCCGTTCTCCTTTAGCCAATTCGTCAATCATACGAACAGCATCCTCTCGATAATCAGGATGAATACCGGCAAAATAGTGTTTCATAGGAATGACGTAACGCCCCTGTTCATCGGGTCCATTGGCATTCTCAGGATGATAAGCATTATAGTCACAATAAAATATGTCATTTATAAGGTCACACCCCCAAGGAATAACTTTTGCCAGACTTAATACAGAAGAGAGAACCATATTCTTATGTGCCAGTTCATCTTTCGTATGCAAAAGCGATACTTGGGTCTCTTTTAATTCAGAAATATCAAGGGCGCTACTCAAGAGCAACTTCTCGTCTCCGAAAGTAAACAGAGTTCGCGTGACAACGAAAGTATGTTCCCTATTGTCATTAGCCATGTATTTTTCAATACCTTGATACTGTTTTTCCGGTCCTTGTAGCAACTGTCGATCGATCTGCCGAATCCTATATGCCTTTTCCATAGGCATAAAAAGCTCTTCGGTACCTCCAATCATTTCCCCGGCCGAACGCCCGAACAGCTCAGCTTTTTTACTCCAGTAGACATAACGTTCGGTATCCATGCTCTTGACCGAAATAGGAATAGGAATATTATCCAACACTTCAGCAAAAAAATGATGCAAGTGCTCCGATTCTATCGGGATAACAGACTTTTCATCTATAGTACGGATATGAACCAATACCTGATCCGTTTCCAGATAAAAAAGAGATGTTTCATAAAAATACATTTTTCCATCCGCTTTCCCTTTATGCCGGAAAACAAACTTACGAGACTGTCGGGTCCGAATGACAAAATCCCAATGGTCTAATCCGATACCGATCGTATTTTTCACATTGTCTTCCGTTATACAACGTCCGATAAAAGCCTCCGGATGATCGGACATCAATTCGGTCTTAGGATGAAAAATATCCAAAATTGTAGCGTTTGGGTCACAAAGAACGAACATATCCGGCATAACATCGAATATGGGACCGTATAGGTCGGCTATTTTAGGTGAGTTGTTCATATTTTTGATAATTAATTTTTTTCCTATGGTTCCAACGGTAACTTAATGGTAAAACGGGAACCCTTTTTCAAAAGAGAGGATACGGAGATCGTACCGCCCAGTCGTTCGGTAATGATTTTACAGATCGAAAGCCCTAATCCCGCACCCTGCATAAAGGAATCTACTTTATAAAACCGTTCGAAAATCTTTTCAGAATTTTCAATCGAAATGCCCCGACCGGTATCAGCAACGAATAATCGCACGGCCTTACCATCGCTGGAAAGAGTATAGCCCAAGTCGATATGCCCCTTTGCAGTAAACTTTACTGCATTGCCAATCAGGTGTTCTACCACTTGTCGCAGGCGCAACGAATCGGTAATAATCCGTATGTCTTCCGAGGGCAATAACAGATTAAATTCTACGCCAACAGGTATAGCATACCTTTGATTAAGGTGAATATCCGAAAGAAGTTTACCGAGCGAATGTTCTGCAAAGCTGTACTCCATAGCACCCGTTTCGATACGGGAAAGATCGAGAATATCGGAAACAAGCGTGAGCAGGTGATCACAATTCTTACTGATCAGCATCGCATACTCTTTAGCATCTTCGCTATTGGTATCAACTTCACCTCCGGTAAGTAAGTTTGAAAAACCAACAATAGCGTTAAGAGGCGTACGGAGTTCATGACTCATATTGGCCAAAAAAGCACTTTTCAGCCTATCGCTCTGTTCGGCCTTATTCTTGGCTATAGTCAGAGTCTCCTCGATATCCTTATGGGCCTGTGTACTCATACAGATACCCACGATACGATAAGGCATGCCTTTAACTTGACCGAGATAGGTAGACTGCCCCTCAAACCATTCGTAACGATTGTCACCACGGCGTAGCCGGAAAGGAACGGGATAAGGATAATGTTCACCGCTAAAATGCAGCGTCAGGGCATGGGCCATCGAATCCCGGTCGTCGGGATGTATTCTTTCGGAGAAAGCTTCAAGCGTCATCGTATAATCCTTTGTAGGAATACCGGTATAATCGAAATAACGAGGATCGATAATCATAGTAGCGCGTTCAAAATCATAGAACCACGGAAAAATCTTGGTCGACCCTAAAGCCATCTTAATCATGTACTCCTGCGTCATTTCGTCCACAACATTACGGAAAGAGAACAAAAACCTTCCACAATCCAGACGAGAAATACAACCGGTAGCAAAAAACATGATCTTGTTGTCTTTCATGCCCATTAAGGAATCCTGCGGTAACGCAACCTGTTCCGTTTTCACATCATTAAAACGAGAGATAAGTTCCGGCAAGATATTGTCGTTACGATACATAATAGTAATCAAATCAAAAAGCTTCTGTCCTTCGATATCTTCACCAAGATGCAGATCCTTCCGGGCCATATTGTTGGCCCGAAAAATCGTCCCGTCGGTATCGAAAAAAATCACGCTTGTCTGCAGAGCGTTCAGCAGACGATCAGAGAGAAATCCTTCGCTAACGCAATGGATCTCATCACTTTTACGATTTGAGTTTAAGTGTTTTAAAGCAGTACACATCGATATCTTGTTTTAATGTCTCTATTACGCATTACCAACATTTCGCCCGTTCAATCAAGGAAAACAGGCAAAAATCAGCCGTCAAATTTTGCAGATATAGCTTTACTCGGCGAATTTAAATAATAAACCATATTTCTGTCCCATTCGGGCAATTATTGCCTGCAATTAGTGAGAATATGACAGTTTTTTAAAGAGAAATCATTATTTTTGTATACACTAAAATAGGATGAAGAATACATCGTACTAATGAATCGGGAAATAAAATCAAATACCCATATTTTCGAATCGAAAAAAGACAAGGAATTTGGTATATACACGAACCTTGCCGACTTACCGCTATCGGAATGCCCTGCTTATCTGAAAGAGAGTATCGGAGCCATATGCATATCGGGAACGATATCCATACAGGTGTTCGATACCAAGTTCAAGATCGTACCCGGAATGGTCGTAACCTTGCTTCCCTGGCAACTCGTATCCATCAAAGAGGTCAGTAAAGACTTTCAAATCATGTTTTTCCGGATATCATTGACCATGTTTACCGATAGTTTGAGTAGTCTGTGGAGACTCAGACCGGGATTCTTTTTTTACATGCGCAAACATATTGCTTCCAAACCTGAAACAGATAATATTCAGCGTTTTATAAATTATTGTGACCTTTTAACTTATTGGGCTGAAAATGCACCTCAAAACTGTCGCCGGGAAACGATTATGCAACTTTTACGAGTATATTACTGGACCGTTTACGCTATTTATATCAACGATCCCACAGAAAAGAATACCAAATATACGCGGAAAGAGGAATATGCTTTCCAATTCATGCGCCTGATCATCGAAGAGCATTCCCCGAGTATGGATGTAGTACACTATGCCGATAAACTGGGGATATCTCCCAAATACCTGACGAACATAATTAAGAGCTTCAGCGGCCAATCCGCCCACGATTGGATTGTCTATTATACACTTCTCGAGATCAAAGCTCTGTTGCGGGAATCGTCTATGGACTTAAAATCGATTGCAGCCCGTGTCAATTTTCCCGATCAGTCGACGCTAAGTCGCTTTTTCCGCCATTACACGGGTATGACACCCTCAAAATATAGAGAAAAAATTCATTTTTGACCAAGACCCGCAAACAGATGTTTCCCGTTAACAATTTCAAATTGCAAATCATCTCACTATTTTTCACATGATCGATACTTGGGAAAACCAAAATGCACAAGTAGATTAAGCTGTTAATTTTATTTAAGATTAATTCCGAACTTATTCCTCTACCTTTGTTTTGTATAAAAAAACCGTTTGGAGCAAACACAAAAGATATCATTCATAATTTACGATATGAAATCAACCGATATGACCAGAGAAGAGTTATGGGCAAAACAACATTTATCAACTTCGGATATCGATTACGATATTTGGGAACGGGATAAAAGTATTCTCCGCCAAATGTCGAGATTAAACCGAAACTGCACCTTTGTAGTTGACGTTTTCAAATGCAGATACGCCTTTGCCTCCTCTAATTTTGTCGATTTATTAGGATACGACAACCATAAAATCGCTACGCTGGAACAGCAAGGCGACTATTTAGAATCACGTATTCACCCCGACGATTTGGCACAATTAAAAACGTTACAAGTCCAACTGGGTAAATTTATTTATAGTTTACCTATCGAACAAAGAAATAATTATTGCAACATATATGGTTTTCGGGTGCGCAACTCAAGACAAAAATACGTGCGTGTCGTCAGCAAGCATCAGGTTTTAGAACAAGCCCGTAATGGAAAAGCTTGGCTCATCTTGGGTAATATGGACCTCGCTCCAGACCAGAACAAATCCGATCAGGTGGATTGTACCGTACTTAACCTTAAAAACGGAGAGATGTTTTCTCCGTCTATACTAACGACACCTTCTGTTCACTTAACTCAAAGGGAAATCGAAATATTACGATTAATCCAAAGAGGATTTCTAAGTAAAGAGATCGCAAACAAACTCGGCATCAGTATCCACACAGTTAATATTCATCGCCAAAACCTACTCCGCAAACTGGGGGTACAACACTCCATTGAAGCCATTAACGCAGGTCTGGAGTTAGGCCTACTTCATTAACCTAAATACAGTACCAAACCACTCCTTTATGGCATCCACTCCACAACACCTGTAACTGGATGTGATTTTCTCCATTGTTCAAATTCCGCATAATTTCGAACTCCGTATTGAAGAACTGCCTGATAATATTCCACCCCCATAATCTTCTCCGTCTCCGGAGTTTCGTATTTTAATCTCAAGATCAACCGTCTGGTCTTATCGGTCAAAACAGCGGAAATACGTTCGGCAACTTGCTCGAAATATCCGTCATACCGAGAACCTTTCAGGATATGAATCATATCGATCTGCCAGAGTTCATTTTCGGCATCCTCATACCAAGCGTGCCACTCTACACAAGCTTCCACGGTATGTAATAGATTAATACACTCTATTTTTCGGATAGAAGTATTTTCCGCCAATCGAGACATAGCCTTAAAACTGTCGGACAAAACCAACGGCGAAGAATAAATATGAAAATCGATATCCCGGTGCTTCATTAGCAATCCCATGCTCAAAGACCCCACCAAATTGACATGTGCACCGATACTTTCCCATACCGGAACAACACGAATAGTTTCTATGATTTCCCAAGCTTTCTGTTGGTTGCGTCTTGCAATATCGAGAATATCCATCTTTCTTTATTTGAGTGAGCGACAAAAATAGAAAAAAGAGCGAAAATATAGCTATAAATAACTATTCAATACCTGATTAAGTCGAATTAACTTTGCCTTCCTTCAAATCATCACAATATAATAACGAAAGTTTTATGGTATTCAACGAAACAGAAAAACAGGAAAAAGAGTATTTGCGGCAGGTTATAAGCATTATAATGAATACGATAAACAACACGGATAAGTCTATCAAAGAACAGGTAAATACATTGCAGGAGTACAAAGACTACCTATGGTCCAATAAAGACATCGACCCGCACGAGATTCGCTCCATGAGAGAGAGTATTTTAAATCACTTCGCCTTAGGTGAAAGCGTAATTGACAAACACAAACGATTGGCCAAAATACTGGACATCCCCTATTTCGGACGAATAGACTTTACAGCAAAAAAGAATAGCAATATGATTACCCCCATTTACATCGGAATACATACATTCTATGACCCCAATAAAAAAATGAATTTAATTTATGACTGGAGGGCTCCTATTTCAAGTCTGTTTTACGACCATGAGTTAGGAGAAGCCGCTTATTCCTCTCCTACCGGTGAGGTTAACGGAAATATTTTGCTTAAACGACAATACCGTATCCGCAAAGGCAGGATGGAATATATGATCGAAAGTTCCCTGACCGTTCACGATGACATTTTACAACGAGAACTGAGTTCCAACACCGACGATAAAATGAAGAGTATCGTTATGACGATTCAACGGGAGCAAAACCGGATTATCCGTAACAACGAGACAGATGTACTCATCATACAGGGAGTTGCCGGATCGGGTAAAACCTCCATAGCCTTACATCGTATCGCTTATTTGCTCTATACTTTGAAAGGAAATATCTCTTCAAAAGAGATTCTGATTATCTCACCCAACAAGGTTTTTGCCGATTATATCTCCAACGTACTTCCGGAACTCGGCGAAGAGAACGTACCCGAAACCGGAATGGAACAGATTCTTTCAGGAATACTGGATCATAAATACAAATACCAAAATTCTTTTGAACAGGTAACAGAACTGCTCGAGAAGCCTGAACCGGAGTTCATCGAACGGATACGATACAAGGCTTCGTTCGATTTTATCTCACACCTCGATCAGTTTATTCTTTACCTGGAGAATCACTATTTTAAAGCGACAGACATAAAACTAACCAAACAGGTTACGGTTCCGGCCGAATTTATTGAAGAACAATTCAGACGTTTCAACCGCTTCCCCATACGCCAACGCTTTGAGGTTATGACTGATTATATACTGGAAAGAATACACGTCAAATACAATCTTACGATTGCAACCGCCGAAAAAAATCGATTAAAAAAGGAGATAGGAAAGATGTTTACCGGAAATAAAGACATTCAGGTCTATCAAGAATTTTTTAAATGGATTGGAAAGCCTGAAATGTTTAAAACACTTAAAAACAACAGATTAGAATACGCAGATTTAGCTCCCCTGGCTTACCTGCACATGGCTTTGTCTGGAAATACTCCCCGGTTTCGAGTCAAACATCTTTTAATCGACGAAATGCAAGATTATACCCCGATACAGTACAAGGTTATCCAGAAACTTTACCCCTGCCGGAAAACTGTCCTGGGAGATGCGAATCAATCCATCAATCCCTACGGTTCGTCAACAGCCGACATAATCATGAAGGCATTGGTAAAAGGAAAAATCATGAAACTCTGTAAAAGTTATCGGTCAACTTTTGAAATCACAAATTTCGCCCAAAAAATTCTAATGAATAAAGAATCACAACCCGTTATACGACACGGGAAACAACCTGATGTTCTTCAATTTAAAAACACGGAAGATGAAATTTCCGGCATAACCTATCTGATCTCTTCCTTCAAAGAATCCGGATATAAATCATTCGGAATTATCTGTAAAACGGAATCACAGGCAAAAGAGGTAACGGAAAAACTTCAAGCCCATATCGATGATATCTACTTCCTATCCAATCGAAGTTCAGCTTTCGTAAAGGGTATAATCATTACTTCGGCTCATATGGCGAAAGGATTGGAATTTGATGAGGTCGTCGTTCCCCAGGCAAATCATATAAATTATCACTCTGAAATAGAAAGAAGTATGCTTTACGTGGCCGTAACAAGAGCAATACATAAATTATCATTAACCTACTGCGGGAAACAGAGTGAACTCATTCCATCATCCCCGAAGCCATAACAAGACCTGAATATAATTATGGTATTTCTCTATACATAAAAGAAAAAAGTCGCAGAACAGATAATCACTCGTAAAAAACAGTAGAGATTTTTACGAGTGATCTTATCCCTTGCAACTATCGACTCACGGGCAGTTGGATTTCCGTCAGCCACTCTTCCACCGACTCTTTGTTCCAAATGCCGTCAATGTAACAAAAACGAGGTCTTTCGCTAACCTCATAACCATTCGCCTCAGCATAGGCATATAGCTCGGCAAAAGTTTCGGGCATATTTTCATACGCCCCGAAATGATTGACGCAAAGAGCAACGGGGACCTCCGGAAGCTCTTTGAATGCGATCAATTCGGAATCCTTTTTACGTTCAACTACAGCCTCAAAATATTCAATGTCTATATTCACTCCGTACTCTTCATTGTATTCCACCGTAAAACAGTATTCAGGAACCGGACATTGGCATCCCAAACGGTACATTTCCGGACCAATAACATTCGGACACAAGTTGAATAACTCCTGATAAGAATCTATCATACGGCGGTGTGTTGCAAATACTCTTGCAGGCAATGATTTTTCAAATACTTTTTCCATAGCGTTTTTTTGTTGTTGGAGAGTACTTTCCAACTTGATAAGCTCGGTATGTCGCCATTGTAAACGTTCGATCTCGTTTTTACAATGTTCATTTTAACCTTCATCGACTCGGAATCAGGATATATCTTACCGTCATTAAACAGTTCGGCAATCTCTTCAAGACTAAATCCTAATCGTTTAAGATAAACGATTCTTGTCATTTGCCTAAGCTGACCAATATCATAGTAACGATAACCTGTCCACTCATCCACCTCGAAAGGGATAAGTAATCCTATTTCCTCGTAGTGACGAAGCGTTTTGACCGTGACCTGGCACAATTTGGAAAACTCTCCGATTTTAAACCTCATTTTACTTTTCATAAACTCCTGCGCATTTGTTTACAACACAAAGATAACTCCTCCCTTAAGGTACGAGTCAAGAGATTTATCGAAAATATTTCTTTTTAACTATCACAAACAAAATACGCAATATATTACGTATTTTGTTTGTTTTCAAATACGATGTTCGTATCTTCGCATAAAGAGTGTACGCGTTTTCCGTGTAAGCGATTGCATCTACTGTAAACAACAAAAAAGAGAGCGAATGAAAACTTTTCAACAACCTGCTCCCGAAGAAATAATCGGCACGATAGGAGAGTCTTTATATCGGGTTTGGATGAATCTTTGCCGGTTAATCGACCAAAAATATGAAATGGAAAAAAGATGGAATCCCGGAGGTAAAGCCTGGAAATACGAGTACAAATACCGTAAAGGAGGTAAAACGCTTTGTGCATTATATGCGAAAGAAAATGACTTCGGTTTTATGATTATTTTAGGCAAAGAGGAACGATTAAAATTCGAGTCCGATAAAGAATCCTATTCTGCTGAAGTCCGGAAAATATACGAAGAAGCCAAAACCTACCACGACGGCAAATGGTTGATGTTCAACTTAAAAGACACCTCACTTTTTCCCGATATGGAAAAGTTACTATATATTAAACGCAAGCCGAATAAAAAGTAGTTATCGGATCCCGGCCTAACTAATTACAAACAAGAACCTTACAAAAACTATACTATTTTCACAAAACACTAATTCGAGTTGCTCCTTAATTTCACCAAGGGATGATTCAACCCGTTGACAATATTCTTAATCACCTTATACTTCTTAATACTTTCCATCAGTTTCGTCAAGTTTGAAAAGCCGTATGTTCTGGGGTCGAAACTGGGATCGATCTTTCTCAGGTTCATTCCGACATTCGCAATATAGGCCTCCTCATCTTCATTCGTGGAAATCTCAAAGGCCTTATCGATAAGATCTCTGGGTAAAATCTCTTTTGTACTTTTTTCCTTAACAGGAGGCTCTTCCTGATTCACACTTCTCCTTGCGGTCTTTTTGGTTGTCGCCGACTTCAATTCCGGTTCCGCAACCTTTACCTCTTGTTTAACCAAATTTTCACAGAATGTAAATATTTCACAGGATTGCACGAAAGCAACAGGAGTTTTTCTCTCTCCGATACCCATGACAAAAAGTCCCTCTTCTCTAATTCTCTTCGCTAAACCGGTATAATCGCTATCGCTCGATACGATACAGAAACCGTCACAATTTTTAGCGTGAAGAATATCCATCGCATCGATTATTAATGAACTATCCGTTGAATTTTTTCCGGTAGTATATGAAAATTTCTGAACAGGATTTATAGAATATTCATTAACAATATCTTTCCAACTGTTCATTTGAGACTGAGTCCAATCTCCGTATATTCTTCTTATGGTAGCTTTCCCGTATTTAGATACCTCCTGCAATATTTCTTTAATCAGTTTTGCCTGAGCATTATCTCCATCGATTAGAACGGCAATATTAAATCTTTGATTCTTCATATGAATGAACATTTTATCTTTTCAAACTTACTATTTTTACGTTAATTTTCCGCATCTATTCCCTATTTTCTTCCCAAGAAAAACATTTTAGCAAGAATGGACAAGTCATATAGACGGGGAGAACCTATATTTGTATCGTGAAATACAGATAAAACTATGAAACAGAAGAAAACGACACGGGAAGAATACCAAAAATGCGTAAATGCCGTGGTGGATTATATTAATCTTCATCTCGGGGAAGAGGTCGATGTGAAATCGTTGGCCAAGATTTCGCATTTTTCTCCTTTTTATTTTCATCGCATCATGACTGCTTTCCTGGGCGAACCCATCGGAACATTTATTGTCCGGACACGAACCGAAGCGGCCGCCCGTCTGTTGCGGTATTCAGATTTACCGATAGCCGATATTGCCTATCGAATCGGGTATTCCTCCCCTTCTTCCCTATCCAAAGTGTTCAAACAGTTTTATGGTATTTCACCTACTGAATATCGAAACAATAAAAATTTTATCATTATGAAACCAGCTATGATCAGACCGGACTTGGAACTGCAAAGAGAGATCAGAGAGCTTCCCGCTCGAAATGTTATCTATATTCGCCTGTTCGGTGATTACAAACTAAACGATTATTGCGGCACGTGGTTCCGCTTGTTCCAGTTCGCCAAAGAAGAGAATCTACCGACGACCGACCCATCTCCGCTTTGTATTTACCACGACGATCCAAAAGTCACGCCAACAGAAAAATTACGCACGGATGTCTGCATGGTATTGCCCGTCACCGCCACCCCGAAGAGAGACATCGGCTTCAAGCAACTTCCCGCCGGACGTTATGCGACTTTTCTTTACAAAGGATCGTACACTAATTTACAGGCAGTATACGATACGATCTACGGTAAATATCTACCAGAAATGGAGTGTACCCTCCGGGACGAAGCCAGTGCCGAACGCTATCTCAACAATCCTGCCGATACCGCTCCCGATGAGCTATTGACAGAAATTTATATTCCCGTGGAATAACTTAGATCAAACAATTAAAAGATTCTGTGATCGGATGATTATTTTCCTGAATCACGGAATCTTTTAATCACAAAATTATTGCCTTCTTCCTAATATTTGGGACATGTTTTGAATGGCCCAATTCACCAAAGCATCGACATGAGGCATCAGGCTTTCACCCATCGGTGTCAAACTGTATTCGACCCGGGGAGGCACTTCGGCGTACACTTTTCTTCGGATCAATCCGTCCTGCTCCAATGTCCGTAAGGTCACGGACAACATTCGTTGAGATATGTCATCTATTGTTCTTTGTATCTCATTGAAACGCATTGTACCGTTAGCCTGTAAGGTTTCCAACACCAACACCGACCATTTATCACCGAACCTACTGAGTACATCCCGAACCGGACAATTTCCGGTGGCATGAAAATCTTTCAATTTTTTTTCATCCATAAAAACGTGATAATGAATATTAGTTACTTGCACGTAAGTCAATTACAAAACCGTTCGCTCTTGTTTATTCAAAATTACATACCTACCTTTGCTTTACAAAAGTAATAAACTTACGAATAATAACTATTGTTTAACTTAAAAAATAAAATTATGGAAAAGAGAGTCGCCGTTATGGCAGTAAATCCGGTAAACGGTTACGGACTATTCCACTATTTGGAATCATTTTTTGAAAACCATATTCCCTTCACGGTTTATGCTGTAGCCGGTACAAAGACGATTAAAACAAATTCGGGCCTCACTATAGTCGCAGACGATGTCATTGCTAATCTAAAAGGCCATTCGAAAGATTACGAGGCATTGGTTTTCTCATGCGGCGATGCCATGCCTACATTTGCCGATCACATTTCCGAAGATTACAATCAGGATATGCTCGCCGTTATCAAAGAGTTTGACGAGGCAGGAAAATTAATCGCAGGTCATTGTGTCGGAGGACTGTTATTCGATATAGCCGGTATTCTCAAGGGCCGGACAGTTGCCGCACATCCTTTTGTACAATCGGCCATAAAGGGAGGCAAAGCCACAAACGATCCTTATATGGTAGACGGTAAATTATACACGGCCCAGACGGAGAACACATTAAGCAGTCTGATGCCGTTATTGATTTCTGCATTAAAATAAACAAGTAGGGGATCCTCCCCTACTTAACAGTATTTATCACAATATCATAAAGCTTTCTATTGTTTCAAGAGAATACCACATTATAAAAAAGATCATACCGAACTCAAAAATCAATACCGCTTTTCTTTTTTAGAGTTTCAAGAGTCCTTCGGTAAATATCAATATAGGTATCTAAAAAAGTTATAAATATCTCCTGATTCTTGGAAGGTTCATTTTCCCAATCCCGATTCTTTACCTCGGGCATATTCAAGATCTTTTGTACCTGACTGATATCAAGCATTTTTTCCAGTTCTTTAAACGAAAAACGTTTAATCTGTACGATCAATGAAATCAGATGTGCCATTTTTTCTTTATAGGTATTCATAACTGTCTCTATTAAAAATTACAACCAACTGACTTTATAAAAAATATACTTGAATCTTTCCAGCCGATTTCCCATTTCCTAACCGCATCTTTACAAAGTAAATAAAATAAACAGGATAATCATAACTTTTTACCCTGTTTTCAAAAAATCAACTGTAATTATTCACAAAACAATATTTATTTCAGAAATCATCATCGCCGGAGAACGAACAGTCATTTTTTTACGAATAAATAATTCATTCATAATCTTCCCTCCTTTCTTTTCATATAACCAAAGGAGAAAAGCAATAAACAAATAACATACAATTGCTCCGTTGTCCAATAAACGGCTAAAGGGATCGTATCGTTTTCAGCTAATGAAAACAGATAAACAAAATAGATAGCAATAGTTGCCAATTGAAAAACAAATGCCAACCTTGTCTTCCCCAGACCGATCACGGCATTACAATAGACATAAGCCGGTACCGAAAGAAGATAGGTCGATAACATTACAAGTAACGGATAAAAAGCAACCTGAACGACAGAAATTTCATCCGTAAAAAATTGCAAGACCTTTTCAGAAAAAACAAAAGCCATCAAAATCAAGGGTAATCCCGTCACATAAGCCAATAATATAACCCTTTTACAAACAATCCTAATCTTCTCTCTCTCCTTCGCCCCGTACAAACTACTTACCAACGAAATATTTGTCGTTGCAAAAGAGTTCACGATCACAAAAAACAGCAAGGATACACTCCTCACGATATTAGCCGCCGCCAAATCCGTTTCTCCCAAATGCTCGATAGCGATAAAAAACAAAAACCACGGAGCGACACAAAAAAAAGAACGAACCATAGTCCAAACCGAAAGTTTAAACAACCGGGACATTAAGCCGGGTTCAAAACCAAATCTTAACCCGTATTTCTTTCTATCCGTGTACAAATACATATACATACCTAAACTCAGTAGGGCTACTCCTTCTGCCAGAGAAGAAGCCATCGCGGCTCCGGCAATTCCATAAGCGGGAAAACCCGTTTTACCGAATATAAACATATAATTGAGTACCACATTACAGAGAATCATAAGGATCGAATTTCCGGTAAGAATTCCCGTACGGGTGATTCCCATAAAAAACGCTCGAATTCCCAATAAAGGAAAAGCAAACAAAAAACTGTAATTTCGCCAACTCACGTATTGCATGACTGCCGCATAGACATTATCGGAAGTTATCAATCTCCGCAATACCACTGGAGAATAAAAAATGGAGAAACCAAAAATGAAAACGGCAAGTAATAACAAAAACAGCATCCCCTGATAAAAAGTTTTACCGATCTTATCGTAAGCTCCTTCCCCGTTTTGTCTGGCGATCATAACCTGCAGACCGAGACTAAAACCGAATCCGAGCATATAGATCGAAGTATAATACATGCCGGCCAAAGCAGAAGCTCCCAACTCTACCTTTCCTACATGCCCTAAAAAAATAGAATCCGTTAAATTGATAAGTTGCTCCATGAGCAGGCTCACCATAACCGGATAGTTGATGAGCCAGATTTGTTTATAAGTATAATTCATCGTTCAATTCTAATAGCATAGCCCGATGTATCGATCCGATACATCACAACTGTTTAATAAATAATAAAGAAATAAGTCTCTTTCGAAGGAAAGAAACACGTTAAAGATCAGATTCTTTACATTACGAGCGTAGCTATCTGCACACTTGCCATTTCATAAATTGAACTTTGTCATTATTCGATGAGCAAAAGTAAGAAAAACTTTTACATTTATTCCGGCTAAAGAACTATTTAATAAAAAATACACCACCGAATCATGTTTCATCCGATAGTGAATTTTCATTGATCACAAATAATCTGTCCGGAAAGGGGTAAATACATCGATAACCTCTCCTCCTTCAATCACTTCCCAGGCATGTACTATATTTTCGGGAATACTATAACTATCACCGGAAGTCAATATTTCATCCTCCTCTTGATAAACGATTCTGTATTTACCTGATATAACATAACCGCTTTGCTCATTCGGGTGAGCATGCGGAGGGACCCGATCTCCCACCTTATAATTCATCTTGGTTACCATTGATTTTTCACCGACCGCCAAGACATCAAAGGACACTCCTTTAAATTGTCTGCTTTTTGCATTTTCCTTTTTGGTTATCATCGCAATGTCATATTTAGTATTATAAAGTAATAGTCTTCAGTAAATTATAAAAACATTCCGATACTTTCTCTTCCTTAAAAGGCGAATGACCGCATCGAGGTAAAACGATTTGCTGAAATTCCACATTCGCTTGCAGCAAAGGCTCGATCACGCCTTCCAACGGATGCGGATCCATCTCTCCATGAATTACATACACAGGACACCGGACATAAGACAATAAATTTCCCCACTCTCCCCTCTTTCGTATTTCCTCTGCTTCGTGCCAAACGGAAGAATACATTTTCCCATCAACAGGCAATATATCGTTTTTACCCTCTTCAGGTTCCCGAAGCCGGTAATGATCACTTTTTACGACTAATTTCTCCAACTCGATCATGGTATTCTCCTGATCACAGCCACGATTCAGCTTATCAATAAGCGAATCCCACAGCTTACCTTCCTCTCCGGAAAGATTATTTTTCCGACGTTCTGTTATTGAAGGGACATACTTCTCCTCAAAAGGAGCACAACCTACCAGTATCAACTGTTTAACCTTTTCCGGATAACGAACGGCATACAACAATATGAGCCAGGCTCCCCAGGAATGCCCTATAAAAGAGAGAGGTCTATTCGTATAGGTCTCGATCTGTTCTTTTAATTCTTCTATCAACTCATCAATGGTATACTTCGACTGAATAGGTTCCAGTACTCCCACGCTCGAAGATAAATTACGGGCAATTACAGCAACAGCCCCCAATGCGCCCGGTCCCCCGTGAACAACAACGACCCGATAAGGTTCACAGCCATATGTTCTAACCATTTTTTCCCATATTATTCCCAACAAATATAAACATTTCACCAAACAGCATCCTGTTATTTTAAAAAGAATTCTATATTTGTAGAAAGAACCAATTAAAAATTTAGGAGTTATGACAATGCAAATATGCCAAAGCTGCGGGATGCCCATGAACGCAGAGAGTGATTACGGAACAAATCCGGATGAAAGCAAAAACAGAGAGTATTGCTGTTACTGTTTTCAAAAAGGTCATTTTACCAAAGATATCACCATTGAACAAATGATCGAAGAGTGTGCCAATTACGTGAATGAATTCAACGCCGGAAGCGGATTGAATTATACCCGGGAAGAAGCCATTCAAGAGATGAAAAAGTATTTCCCGACTCTTAAACGCTGGCAAAAATAATTATTCAGGTCATTCTTTTCAAGTTATACTGTCCGTGAGTCATTCCCGAACAAACGAGAAAAAATATACCATTTTTGTAGAATCAAAAACAAGCATTATATTTGTATCCGCAACTTAAAATTGCCCTTTAAAATTTTGGTGTGGTAGTTCAGCTGGTTAGAATACATGCCTGTCACGCATGGGGTCGCGGGTTCGA